>NZ_JANMWL010000109.1:0-5997 GCF_031393925.1 Methylibium sp.
CCTGCGTGGCCGACAGCTGCGGCAGCAGCACCACGCCGAGCGCCACGCCGAGCAGCGCGGTCGGAAACTCCATCAGCCGGTCGGCGTAGGTCAGCCACGACACGGCGCCCGCGCCGATCTGCGTGGCAATCTGGGTGTTGATGAGCAGCGAGATCTGCGCCACCGACACGCCCAGGACGGCCGGCGCCATCTGCTTGAGCACGCGCTTGACGCCCGGATGCCGCCAGGCAGTGCCGAGCGCCGCCGGCCCGAGCCCCAGACGCGGCAGCGCGCCGATGCGCAGCAGGGCCGGCACCTGCAGCGCCAGTTGCAGTGCGCCGCCGACCATCACGCCGATGGCCAGCGCATAGATCGGCTCGACGCCCCAGCCGGCAAAGCGCGGCACCAGCCACCAGGCGGCCAGGATGACCGCCAGGTTCAGCAGCACTGGCGTCACCGCGGGAATGGCGAATCGCCTCCAGGTATTGAGAATGCCCGCCGACAGCGCCACCAACGACATGAAGCCGATGTAGGGAAACATCAGCCGCGTCATCACCACCGCCGCGTCGAAGCCGCCGCTCTTTTGCAGCCCCTGGGCCATCAGCCACACCAGCAGCGGCGCGCCGACCACGCCGAGCACGCAGGTGGCGAGCAGCGCCCACAGCAGCACCGTGGCGACCGCGTCGATGAGCGCATGGGTCACGGCGTCGCCACCCTCGGCGCGGCTTTGCGCCAGCAGCGGCACGAAGGCCTGCGAGAACGCGCCTTCGGCGAACAGCCGGCGCAGCAGGTTGGGGATGCGAAAGGCGACGTTGAAGGCGTCGGTCATGACGCTGGCGCCGAACGCCGCGGCAATCATCTGCTCGCGCACCAGCCCGGTGATGCGCGAAGCCAGCGTCAGCAGGGACACGGTGGACGCGGCGCGCAGCAGGTTCATCGAATCAGGTTTCGCGAGAGCCGCGCGGGTCGAAGGCGGTCGGGACAGGGCGGGCGGATTATAGGAAGCGGGCGGCCGCGCGAATTCGCTTTGATATACTTGCGGGCTTCCCACCCGGAACCCCCTTTTACACAATGGCCACCTCCTCCAAAGTCAAGAAATCGGTCCGCATCGCGTCGGGCCGCAAGCGCGTGCGCCAGGACGTGCGCCTGAACGCCGCCAACACGTCGCTGCGCTCGAAGTTCCGCACCGCGATCAAGGGCGTGCTCAAGGCCGTCGCCGCAGGCGACCAGCCCAAGGCCGCCGAGACCTTCAAGACCGCTCAGAAAGTCATCGACTCGATCGCCGACAAGGGCCTGTTTCACAAGAACAAGGCCGCGCGCCACAAGAGCCGCCTGTCGGCCAAGGTCAAGGCGCTGGCGGCCTGAAGCCGCATCCGGGTGAAAGCAAAAAGGCTCCTTCGGGAGCCTTTTTTCTTGCGCGTTCGACCGATCGAGCCACGGCGCCGCGGGTGCCGTTTGTCCACGCCCGCCCGCGGGCACCCTTTGTCAGCGCCGGTCGTCGGGCAGCAGGCAGGCGTCGGCGACCTGAAGTTGGTTGTCGCGCGCGAAGTTCATGACGAAATCCCAGGCCATCGGCTCGAGCTCGCGCAGCGCTTCGCTGACGACGACGCACTTCACGCCGTTGATGACGTTGGGCACGCAGTAAGGCGAGTAGCCGATCGGCCCCGAGCGGCCCACCCGCGCGCCACCCGGGCGAAAGGTCGACATCGCGCCGGCCAGTCGCTCGGCCCAGTCACTGGGGCGAAAGACACGGCCGTCCAGGGTGATGCCCTGGATGAAGGCTTGGCGGGGAGGTGGGTGGGAGATGGCGTTGGGCACGGTTCGAAGCACGATGCCGGCTCGTGGTCGGCAGCGGATGCAATCGATTGTGCTGCGGCGCAGCATGGGCAATCGGCATGCGAGTGCGATGGCCGGCGCCTGCCGTGCGGCCGAAGCGCGTCCTTAGAATCGAGCCAGCGCAGTTGCCGTGAACGGGCTGCGCGTTTTTGATGACGCCAAGCCCACCAGGAGCGCGCCGATGAACGCCCCCGAAGCCGTGCCGACCGGCACGCCGATGCCTTCGCACGTGATGAACACCTACGGCCGCCTGCCGTTCGCGCTGGCCTACGGCCGAGGCTGCCGCGTGTGGGACACGGACGGCCGCGAATACCTCGACGCGCTCGGCGGCATCGCCGTCAACACGCTCGGCCACGCCCACCCCAAGCTGGTGGCGGCGTTACAGGATCAGGTGGGCAAATTGATTCACTGCTCCAACTACTACCGCGTGCCCTTGCAGGAAAAACTGGCGACGCGGCTGTGCGAACTCTCGGGTCTGACCAATGCCTTCTTTTGCAACTCGGGTCTCGAGGCCAACGAGGCGGCACTGAAGATCGCGCGCAAGTTCGGCCACGACAAGGGCATCACTCGCCCCGAGGTGATCGTCTACGAGCAAGCCTTTCACGGCCGCTCGATCGCCACGCTCTCGGCCACTGGCAACGCCAAGGTGCAGGCCGGCTTCGGGCCCTTGGTGGAGGGCTTCGTGCGCGTGCCGCTCAACGACGTGGCGGCGATCGAGGAAGTGGCCAACACGCGGCCGGGCGTGGTGGCGGTGTTCCTGGAAGTGATCCAGGGCGAAGGCGGCGTCAAGCCGGCCACGGTGGACTATTTGCAGGCGGTGCGGCGCCTGTGCGACGAGCACGACTGGCTGCTCATGCTCGACGAGGTGCAGTGCGGCATCGGCCGCACCGGCAAGTGGTTTGCGCACCAATGGGCCGGCATCCAACCCGACGTCATGCCGCTGGCCAAGGGCCTGGGCTCGGGCGTGCCGGTGGGTGCGGTGGTGTGCGGCCCGCGCGCGGCCGGTGTGCTCGGCCCGGGCAACCACGGCAGCACCTTTGGCGGCAATCCGCTGGCGATGCGCGCGGGCGTGGAGACGCTGGCGATCATGCAAGCCGAAGGCCTGCTCGCCAACGCGGCCGCGGTGGGCGCGGCGTTGAAGGACGGCCTCGCGCGTGAACTGAGCGGCGTGGTCGGCGTGAGCGACATCCGCGGCCAGGGCCTGATGATCGGCATCGAGCTGGCGCGCCCCTGCGGCGAGCTGCTCGGGCGCGCCGCGAGCGCCGGCCTCTTGATCAGCGTGACGGCCGAGCGCGTGATCCGGCTGGTGCCCCCGCTGATCATGACCTTGGCCGAAGCCGCGCAGGTGGTGCAGCTCCTGGCGCCGCTGATCCGGCAGTTTCTGGCCGAGCCGGCGGCCAAGGAGTAGCGCCATGAAATCCGGCACCGCCCCGCTCGAGCCCCCGCTCAAGCATTACCTGCAGTTCAAGGACTTCAGCGCCGAGGAATACGCCTACCTGTTCGAGCGCGCCGCGGTCATCAAGCGGCGCTTCAAGAACTTCGAGAAGTACACGCCGCTGGTGGACCGCACCTTGGCGATGATCTTCGAGAAGGCGAGCACGCGCACGCGCGTGAGCTTCGAGGCCGGCATGTACCAGATGGGCGGATCGGTCGTGCACCTCACCACCGGCGACAGCCAGCTCGGCCGCGCCGAGCCGGTGGAAGACAGCGCGCGCGTCATCAGCCGCATGGTCGACCTGGTGATGATCCGCACCTACGAGCAGGCCAAGCTCGAAGGTTTTGCGGCGCACTCGCGCGTGCCGGTCATCAACGGCCTGACCGACGAATACCACCCCTGCCAGATCCTGGCCGACGTGTTCACCTTCATCGAACATCGCGGCCCGATCGAAGGCAAAACCGTCGCCTGGGTCGGCGACGGCAACAACATGGCCAACACCTGGTTGCAGGCGGCCGAAATCCTCGGCTTCACGGTCCACCTGAGCACGCCGGGCGGCTACGAGGTCGACCAGGCGGTCGCGGGCATTTCAAACCGTGCTTGCTACAAGCTCTTCAAGAACCCGCGCGAAGCCTGCCGCGGCGCCCATCTGGTGACGACCGATGTGTGGACCAGCATGGGCTTCGAGGCCGAGAGCGCAACGCGCCAGCAGGCCTTTGCCGACTGGTGCGTCGACGCCGACATGATGTCCGCGGCCCGACCCGACGCGCTCTTCATGCACTGCCTGCCGGCACACCGCGGCGAAGAGGTCGCGGCGGACGTGATCGACGGGCCGCAGTCGGTGGTGTGGGATGAGGCCGAAAATCGCATGCATGCGCAAAAGGCACTCATGGAATACCTCTTGCTCGGGCGCATCGGCTGACAAGGTAAACGGGCCGCGATAAAGGCTCCTTGGCGCGCATCGTGAAACTCAGACTCTGGGACATCTCGCCACCGGTCGATGCGCGCGCGCCGGTCTTCCCGGGTGACACGCCGTACACGCAACGTTGGGTGGCCACGCTCGGCCCCGGCTCGCCGGTCAACGTGAGCGCGGTCACGCTGAGCCCGCATGTGGGCGCGCATGCCGACGCGCCGCTCCATTACGACGCCGCGGGTGCGGCCATCGGCGGCGTGGCGCTCGAGCCCTATCTTGGCGTTTGCCGCGTGATCCATGCCATCGCGTGCGGGTCGCTCGTCGAATGGCGGCACGTGGCGCACGCACTGCACCAGCTGCCGCCGCGCGTGCTACTGCGCACCTACGAACACACGCCGCAAGATCGCTTCGATGACGCGCTGTGCGCCCTGGCGCCCGAGACCATCGAGCGCCTGGCCGACCTTGGCGTGCAGCTGATCGGCATCGACACCGCCAGCATCGACCCGGCCGCGAGCAAGACCTTGCCGAGCCACCAGGCGGTCCGTCGACGCGGCCTGCGTGTGCTCGAGAACCTGGTGCTCGACGACGTGCCCGAAGGCGACTACGAACTGATCGCGCTGCCGCTGAAGTGGGTGACGGCCGACGCCTCGCCCGTTCGCGCGGTGTTGCGCGAACTCGCATGACGACGCGGTGTTGCGCGAACTCCCTTGACGGTGCGGTGTTGCGCGAACCCCCATGACGGCGCCGCAATGAGAGCCGCGCCATGACCACCACGCGCGAGCAATGCGTCGCCCTGGACGCTGCCGATGCGCTGGCACCGTTGCGCGACAGCTTCGAGCTGCCGCCGGGCACGATTTACCTCGATGGCAACTCGCTCGGCCTGCTGCCCCGCGCCACCCCCGCGCGGGTGCAGCACGTCGTGCAGAGCGAGTGGGGCCACGGCCTGATCGCGAGCTGGAACAGCGCCGGCTGGATCGATCTTCCCGAGCGCGTGGGCGACAAGATCGCGCGCCTGGTCGGCGCCGCGCCGGGTGAGTTGGTGGTGGCCGATTCCACTTCGGTCAATCTGTACAAGGTGCTCAGCGTTGCCCTCGCGATCGCGCGCGCCGACGCGCCCGGGCGGCGCGTGATCCTCTCGGAACACAGCAACTTTCCGACCGATCTCTACATCGCCGAGAGCCTGGCGCGTGAACGCGGCTTCGAGCTGCGGCGGGTCGAGCCCGACGAGATCACCGCGCAACTCGGCGACCAAACCGCGCTGCTGCTGCTCACGCAAGTCAACTACCGCAGCGGCCGCCTGCACGACATGGCCGCACTCACCGCCGCCGCGCATGCGACGGGTGCGCTCGCGGTGTGGGACCTGGCGCATTCGGCCGGCGCGCTGCCGGTGGACTTGAATGGCGCCGCCGCCGACTTCGCGGTGGGCTGCGGCTACAAGTACCTGAACGGCGGACCCGGCGCGCCGGCCTTCGTGTGGTCGCATTCGCGCCACGCCGCTCGCATGGACCGTGACGACATCCGGCAACCGCTTTCGGGCTGGATGGGTCATGCGGCGCCGTTCGAATTCACGCCCGGCTATCGGTCCGCCGCCTGCAGCCGGCGCTACCTGTGCGGCACGCCACCGATCCTGTCGCTCGCCGCGCTGGAATGCGGCGTCGACAGCGTGCTCGCCGCCGAACCGCTGGGCGGCATGGCCGCGCTGCGCGCCAAGTCGATCGCCCTGTGCGATCTGTTCATCGCGCTCGTCGAGACGCGCTGCGCGGGCCATGACCTGGTGCTGGCCTCGCCGCGCGACGCCGCCGAGCGCGGCAGCCAGGTCAGCTTCACCCACACC
>NZ_JANMWL010000151.1:0-12655 GCF_031393925.1 Methylibium sp.
GCCTCGCGCCACTCGACCTCGCCGCCGAGCTGCTTGACGCGTTTGCGCACGCCGCCCAGGCCCAGGCCGTGCGCCCAGGCCTGCGGATTGCGGCCACGCCCGTTGTCGCGCACCTGCAGCTCGAGACTGTCGTCGCCGAACGCGAGCGCGATGGTGACCTGCGTGGCCTGCGCATGCGCGATGATGTTGCTGACCAGTTCGCGCAGCACGCGCGTCAGCGCCGACCACTGCACCACGTTCAAGTCGGCGTCGCGCCCGAAGTGAGCCTGCCAGTCGAGCGCCACATGGGCAAGCTTCAGCCGCTGCTGCAGGTCAGCCTTCCACTCGCCCGCGGCGTGCGAAAGCGGGTGGCTGTTGGCGGCGAGGCCGCGGGTGAGCGTCTTCAGGTCCTGCAGGGTGTGGCGGATGTAGTCCTCGTGCTCGGGGCTTTGGGCCTGGTACATGAGCGTAAGCAGGCGTGCGCCGATGTCGTCGTGCAGGTCCTGCGCAAGCCGGCTGCGCTCTTCGCTGCGCCCACGTTCGACCGCCTGGTCGAACACCACCGCGCGCCTCAACTGCTCGACGATGCGGTTGGCCAGCCGCCCGTCTTCTTCGGTGAACAGCCGCCGGCCGTGCTGCGAAAAGCGTAGCACCAGCGTCTGGTCCGCGCCGATGCTGGCGCGGCTGAGGTCGGGCACCGGCACCAGCAAGGTCGAGCCGTTACCGCTGCTGCGCGCGCGTGGGATCGCGAACAGCGCGACGCTCGCTTCCAGCGGTTCGAACAACTCGCGCAGCAGATCGAGCAGCGCCGGGGCGGCGCGCTCGGGACGGGTTTGGACGTCGCGCGCCATGCGGTACAGGCGCTCGAACAGCCGCTCCGTCGTCACCATGTGGGTGCCACGCAGGTGGTTGAGCAACCACTGGCGTGCGCCCGCATACAGGCCCAGCGAGAGAAACACCGACAGCGTGATCGAGGTGAACTGGCCGAACGAGAACGCGGCCGCGAACAGCAGGTCAAGCGAGGTCGCGACGGTGCTGATGCCGGCGAGCAGCGAGAACTCACGCAGCACCTGCTGCGACTTGGTCAGGAAGGGCGCCAGCAGCAGCAGCGACGCCACGAACACTACCCAGATCATCGAGCCGATCGTGGCAATGCCTTGCTGCAGGCCCGGTTCCTGGCCACTTGCCGCCACCGCCGCCGTGAGCAGGATCCAGGTGCTCACGGTCACCAGGCCGAAGCGGCGTATCACCAACGCGTAGGGATGCGGCTCGAGCCGGTAGGACCAGCTCAGCAAGGCGATGGCGGCCACGCCGAACACGGCGCCAGCGCCCTGCGTCCACCACCAGGCTTCGGGCAGTGACTGTGCAAGGACCAGCACGAGCAGCGTGCCGACGATGCCCCAGGCGGCCGTGGCGATGAGTCGTGCGCCCGGCAGCACGCGCGGGTGGACGCTGGTGGCGTGGACGATCGCCGCGGCGGTGACGAGGTCGAAGGCGGTGCGTGCGCGCAGCTCGAGCAGCGCGTGGCCGCTCGGCAGGGCGAGATCGAGCGCGGTGGCCGCGGCAATGAACAGCAGGTTGCCGCACTGGCACAGCGCCATCAGTGCATACAGACCGTTCGGCAGCGACGGGCGCACCAGCACGACCACCATCGCGACGAGCAAGAGTACCAATGCCATCGCGCTCAGCAGCCAGTACATCAGGCCGAGTTGCAGGCTGCCGCGCGCACCCGGCTCGAGCTCGGCACTGCCGCCGTCGGAAAAATAAAGGCGCACCCGCGGTTGCGCCAGCGCGGCGTGCAGTTGCTCCTGCAGCTCGCGGTGGCGCGCGCGCTCGGCATCGCCACTCAGCCAGCGCGGTGAGCGCTGTAGCGCCAGCGCGTCGAGCACCGCGGTTCGCCCGTCCGCGCCGACCACGCCGAGCAACGCCCGACCCACGAAGGGCGCCAGCGCCGGGTGGTTGGTGGCGGTGAGTTCGAGCTGGCCGTGCGCGTTGGCGCGCCAATTGGCGTCGAGCCAGGGCTGGGCGGTGAGGTGGCGCGTCCACATGAACAGGGCCACGCATCCCGCGAGCGCCAACATCACCAGTGCGCGCAGTCGCCAGCCGAGCCAGCGCGAATTGCGCAGGCCGGGCGGCAGCCACCGCTCGAGGCGCGCGGTGTCGAAGGCCGAATCGATCTCGCCCGTGCGCGCGACAAACGGCTTGGGCGCGCGCCGGTCGTCGGCACGCCCGGCAGGGGCCAGCGGTGGCAGCGGGGAGGCCACGCTCAGCCCCGCGGCGCGCCAATCGACCGCCCGTGCGTCACACCAGCCCCTGCTTGCTTGCCTGCACGGCGGCCTCGGCCCGGCTGGAGACGTTGAGCTTGCGGTAGATGGCCTTGATGTGGTCGTTGACGGTGAACCACTTGATCGCCGTCAGGCCGGCGATCTCCTTGATCGTGAAGCCCTTGCTGAGGTAGGTGAGCACCTCGGTCTCGCGAGGTGTCAGGTGCTCGTGGTCGGGCTCGACATACACGGCGGCCGATGCCGCTCGCTTGGTCTGGAAGTCGCCGGACGCGATCGCACTGTCCAGCGGCATCGAGCCCGAGTCGCTGCGCCGAAAGTACTTCACCACGCGCCGCGCGATCGCTGGCGACAGCGGCGGCTGGCCGCGCACGATCTTCTGCAGCTCCTCGACCAGCACCTCGAATCGGTCTTCCTTGAGCAGGTAGCCGTCGGCGCCGCACTGCAGCGCCGGAAACAGGTGGTCGTCGTCGGAGTAGAGCGTGGTGACGATGCGGGTGACCGCCTGGTGCCTGAGTTCCTTGAGCAGCTCCAGGCCGCTGCCGTCGGGCAGCTCCAGGTCCACCAGCACCAGCTTGAAGGGCTCGCCGTCGGGCGTAGGTGCGCCCGCGCCGATGCCGAGCTGGCGGCGCGCGCTTTCAAGATCGCCCGCCTCGGCGATGCCGGTCACGTCCGAGAAGCTCTCCCGCACGACCCGCGCGAGGAAGTTGCGCGCCACCGGGTTGTCTTCGACGATCAGCACCTTGACGGCCATCAATGTCTCCTGATTTTCACAAGTCAGCGCACCGCGCCGCCGGGCGTCGGCAGCGCGAGCGAGCGTCGCACGTAGCGTTCACCTGGACCGCCCAGGCGCTCGCTCTTGTGCGCCTGGCTCATTGTCGTGACGAGCAGCAGCCGGGAGCGCTGTCTGAGTTCGTCGATGAAGGGTTTCCAGGCGCCGTTGGTCTGCGCGATCAAGGTGGTGGTGACCCGAAGGCGATCGACGGCGGCCGTGCCCGCGCATCCAGAGTCTGGGTGGCAAAGGCCAGCAGCGCCAACTTGGCAGCGTTCGTCGCACGGCGACCGACTCGGGGAGGGGCAATGCGGTGGAATTTAGCACCGCACTCCGTCACTGCCCACTGCGCCACTGGTGCGTGCGGCAATCACGGCGAGCGCACCGTTCGCTTCGCGCGGGCTCGCGCGCCGCTTGTTCGGCGATCAGTCGACGCTCAACACCAGCTTGCCGCGCACCTGGCGACTGGCCATCAGCTCGAAGGCATGCGGCAGCTCGGTGAGCGAGAGGCGCCGCTCGATCACGGGCTTGATCTTGCCCGCGGCATACCAGCCGGCGAGCTCGGCCAACGCGCGCGCGTTGGCGGCCGGCTCACGCCGCGCGAACTCGCCCCAGAACACGCCGACGATGGACGCGCCCTTGAGCAAGGCCAGGTTCAGCGGCAGCGAAGAAATAGCACCGCCGGCAAAACCGATCACCAGGTAGCGGCCGCGCCAGGCGATGGAGCGGAACACCGGCTCGGCCAGCGCGCCACCGACCGGGTCATAGACGACGTCGGGCCCGGTGCCCGCGGTGGCGGCCTTGATCTGCTCGCGCAGGTCGCCATGGGCGTAGTTGATGGTGGCGTCGGCGCCGAGCGTTTTGCAAAGCGCGCACTTCGCGTCGCTTGAAGCGGCGGCGACGACGCGCGCGCCCGCTGCCTTGGCGATCTGGATCGCCGCGGTGCCCACACCGCCGGCGGCGCCGAGCACCAGCACGGTCTCGCCCGCCTTCAACTGCGCGCGATCGATCAGCGCGTGGTGAGTGGTGCCGTAAGTGCAGATGAAGGCGGCGGCATCGTCGAACGCGAAGCCGGGCGGCAGCGCCATGACCAACTGCGCGTTCACGCACACCTGCGTGCCAAAGCCGCCGATGCCGCCAAAGGAAGCCACTGCCATGCCCGTGCGCAGGTGGGTCACGCCTTCGCCCACCGCGTCGACCACGCCCGAGAACTCCGAGCCGGGCACGAAGGGCAGCGGCGGCTTGATCTGGTATTTGTTCTGCACGATCAGCAGGTCGGGGAAGTTGAGGCTGGCGCAGCGCACCGTGACCCTCACCTCGCCGGCCTTGGGTTCGGGCGTCGGCAACTCGGTCCATTTCAGCGCTTCGGGGCCGATCGGGTTGTCGCAAAGCCAGGCGTGCATTTCGCGTCTCCGCTGCGGTGGGTTCGCTCGATGATAGTGAGCGCAACGCGTGCTTGCTTCGCACGAGCGACGCGAGGCCGTCCCTACAATCTGGCGCATGCGCATTCTTGTTGCCAACGACGACGGTTATCTCGCTCCCGGCCTGGCCGCCCTGGTGGAAGCCTGCCGCGGTCTCGGCGAGATCGACGTGGTCGCCCCCGAGCAGAACGCGAGCGGCACTTCCAACGCCCTGACCTTGCAGCGCCCGCTCACCGTGTGGACGGCGGCCAGCGGCTACCGCGTCGTCAACGGCACGCCTTCGGACTGCGTCCACGTCGCGCTGACGGGGCTCTTGCCGCAGCGGCCCGACCTGGTGATCTCTGGCATCAACAACGGCGCCAACATGGGCGACGACACGCTCTATTCGGGCACCGTCGCTGCGGCGATGGAGGGCTACCTGTTCGGCATTCCGTCGATCGCGTTCTCGCTGTCCGAAAAGGGCTGGCAGCACCTCGACACCGCTGCGCGCGTGGCGCGTTCGCTGCTCGAGCAGGTGCTGGCCGAGCCGCCCGGTGCTCCGCCGTGGCTGCTCAACGTCAACATTCCGGCACGGCCCTTGGGTGCGTTGGCCGGTCGCGTCACCACGCGCCTCGGGCGGCGCCATGCAAGCGAGCCGGTGATCCGCCAGAGCAACCCGCGCGGCGAGCCGATCTACTGGATCGGCGCGGCCGGCGACGCGCGCGAGGCCGGCGAGGGCACCGACTTTCACGCGGTCGCGCACGGGCACGTTTCGGTGACACCGCTGCAGGTCGACCTGACCGACCACGCCTTGCTGCCGCAGTGGTCGCGCTGGTTGGCGACGTCTTCGGGTTTGACATGAGCTCGCGCGACTCCGCGGCGCCGAAGTTTCCGCTGCGCCTGGATCGCCTCACCGGCACGCCGGGCGCCGCGCCCGCGTCGGTGCTGCGACCGCAGCGTCCGCTGCACGATGCCGCCGTGGCCCGCTCGCGCGCTGCCGTGCCGGCCGGGCTCGGGCTCGACTCGCACGGCGTGCGCGAGCGCTTGCTCGAGCGGCTGCGCGCCGAGGGCCTCGTCGACCCTCGCGTGCTCGCCGCCATGCGCGCGGTGCCACGCCACGCCTTTGTCGACACCGCGCTGGCCAACCAGGCCTATGAAGACACGAGCCTGCCGATCGGCCTGGGCCAGACGATCTCCAAGCCGTCGGTGGTGGCACGCATGATCGAGCTGATGCTCGCGCCGCATGCGCCGCAGTCGAGGTTGCGCCTGCTCGAGATCGGCACCGGCTGCGGCTACCAGGCGGCGGTGTTGGCGCAGTTGTCGCGCCAGGTGGTGTCGATCGAGCGATTGAAGCCGCTGCACGACAAGGCGCGCGGCAACCTGGCGGCGCTGCGCCTGGACAACCTGCGGCTCGTGTACGGCGATGGCCGCCTCGGCCACGCGCCCAACGCGCCCTACGACGGCATCATCGCCGCAGCCGGCGGCCACGACATTCCGCCCGCCTGGACCGAACAGCTCGCACCCGGCGGCCGGCTGGTCGCGCCAATGCACGACGGCGGCGAAGGGGGGCAGGTGCTGGTGGTGATCGACCGGCTCGCCGACGGCAGCCTGCGGCGCAGCATGCACGAGGCGGTGCGCTTCGTCCCTTTAAAATCCGGCATCGATTAAGACACCGGCTCGAAACCTTCATGCCTTTTCAACTTCCAGGCTCGTCCGCGCTGCGTTTTGTGCTGCTCGCGCTCGGCCTTGCGATGCTCGCGGCCTGCACGCCGCCGACGATCCGCCGCGCGCCGCCGGTCGAAGACCGCAGTGCCCGCAGTTCCGGCGCGTCGGCACCCGCACCGGTCTCGACCGCCGCGTCTGCGGCCGACGCCACCAAGCTCCTGCCCGGCGCCGAGAACGCCGGCAAGCCCGGCTACTACACCGTCAAGCCCGGCGACACGATGATCCGCATCGGCCTGGAAACCGGCCAGAACTGGCGCGACGTCGCGCGCTGGAACGGCATGGACAACGCCAACGTGATCGAGGTCGGGCAAGTGCTGCGCACGCTGCCGCCCGGCGTCGACCCGGGCGCCGTGGCGAGCAAGGGTGTCGCAACGGCGAAGGTCGAGCCGCGCCCGCTCGAGTCCAGGCCGGGGGTTGCCGCGTCCGTGCCGGCCACCCAGGCCACCCCGGCTGCATCAGCACCGGCACTGCCGGCCAGCGCCGCGCCAGGCGGTGCCGTGCCGTTGGCGGCCAGTGCGCCCGCCGCGGCCGTCGCCACGCCGGCCCCGAAGGGCGACGACGAGCCGGCTTGGGCCTGGCCTGCCACCGGCCCGGTGCTCGCCCACTACGACGATGCGCGCAACAAGGGCCTGGCGATTGGCGGCAAGACCGGCGATCCGGTGCTTGCCGCAGCGGATGGCCGTGTGGTCTACGCCGGCTCCGGCCTGCGCGGCTATGGCAACCTCGTGATCGTCAAGCACAACGCCAACTACCTCACCGCCTACGCGCACAACCAGACGCTGTTGGTCAAGGAGGAGCAGACGGTGAGACGCGGCCAGAAAATTGCCGAGATGGGTGCCACCGACGCCGAGCGTGTGCAATTGCACTTCGAGATTCGCAAGCTCGGCAAGCCGCTCGATCCGGCAAAGCTCCTGCCGCCTCGCTAACGCGGTACCCTGCGGTCATGAACGGCAACAAGCGCAACTCGCACAACGGGCGCGCGCTTGTCGCGGGGTTGGCCGCACCGCCAGCGGGCCGCGGGATCGGCGCATCGCCCAACGGCGAAGGCGGGCCACCGCTCATGCCCGATGACGCCGACTTCGCGCGCGAGTTGGTCGCAACGGACATCGCGTCGCACTTCACTCCCGACGCCGCGCTGCTGTCGGCCGGCGAGGGCGAGATCGGCAACACGCTGCAGACTTACCTGCGCGAAATCCGCCGTGCGCCGCTGTTCACGCCGGCGGAGGAGTTCGAGACCGCCACGCGCGCGCGGGCGGGTGAGTTCGCGGCGCGCCAGCAAATGATCGAGCGCAACCTTCGGCTGGTGGTGAGCATTGCCAAGAACTACCTCGGCCGCGGCCTGCCGATGACCGACCTGATCGAAGAAGGAAACCTCGGCTTGATGCACGCGATCGGCAAGTTCGAGCCCGAGCGCGGTTTTCGATTTTCGACCTACGCCTCGTGGTGGATCCGCCAGAGCATCGAGCGCGGCGTCATGCACCAGGCGCGGTTGGTGCGGCTTCCCGTGCACGTGGTGCGCGAGCTGAACCATGTGCTCAAGGCGCGCCGTGCGCTCGAGGGTGAGGTCGCGGCCGGTGCCAGCGGTCGCGCGGTGCGCGTTGAAGAGGTGGCCGCGGCGGTCGGCCGTCCGGTGGCCGAGGTCGTGGAACTGCTGCGTTTTGCCGAGCAGCCGACCTCGCTCGACGCGCCACTCGAGCGTCAGGGCAATGGCAACGGTGCGGAAACGCTGATCGACATGGTGGCCGACGACCAGGCCACCGACCCGATGGGCCACACCCTGCATCACGAACTCGACGCCTTGCTGCAGCACGGCCTGGACGAGCTGAGCGAGCGCGAACGCGAGGTGCTGGCCGGCCGTTACGGCCTGCATGACCGAGAGCCCGAGACGCTCGAGGTGCTGGCCGAGCGCCTGGGCCTCACGCGCGAGCGCATCCGCCAGATCCAGCAAGAAGCATTGCTAAAACTCAAGCGCCGCATGGCGCGCCAGGGCATCGACCGCAACTCGGTGTTCTGAAGCCAGGGCTCGGCCGGTGCTCGTGTTCGACATCGAGACCGTGCCCGAGCGGGCCGGACTACCGTCACTGCGCAGCACCTTGTCAGGCACCGGCGACGCCGCGTTGTGGATGGATATCCTGGCCAAGCGCGCTGCTGCTGCCGCGCCGCACTGCGGCGACGACATCGCCTCCCGGCAATAGTGCTGCGGCTCAGCGCAGCAACTGGTACGGGCCGCCGCGCTCGAGTGCGCGTTGATAGGCGGCGCGGGCATGGATGCGCGCGAGGAACGCCATCGTCCTGGGGCGGCGCGCATCAAGGCCACCACGCGCCGCGGCCGCTTCAAGTGGAAAGCTCATCTGCACGTCGGCGGCACTGAAGTCCTCGCCCGCGAACCAGGCGGTGCGGCCCAACTCGGCTTCGATGAAATCAAGGTGCCGATCGATCTGTGGCTGGATGAAGGTCTGCCTGAGCTTGCTGGCGATTGCGCGTGCGATCGGCTTGGCGAAGAAGGGCATCGGTGCTTTTTCGAGCTTGTCGAACACCAGCTTCAACAGCAGCGGTGGCATGGCCGAGCCTTCGGCGTAATGCATCCAGTAGCGATAGCGCAGGTGCTCGGGCGTGTCCGGCGCGGGCGAGAGCCGTGCGCGGCCGTAGCGCTCGACAAGGTATTCGAGGATGGCGCCCGATTCGGCCAGGGTCAGCGCGCCATCGCCAATGACCGGCGACTTGCCCAGAGGATGCACGGCACGCAACTGGGGCGGCGCGAGCATGGTGCTGGCATCGCGCTTGTAGTGCATGAGTTCGTAGTCGAGGCCAAGTTCTTCCAGCATCCACAGCACGCGTTGCGAACGGGAGTTTTCGAGGTGGTGGACGGTGATCATCGAGAAATTACAGCACGCGATCCGCGTCATGCGGCCCGGATAATCGGCGCATGACGGCACCGGGTGAATGGCTGAAGGTCGACTCGCTCGACCTCGAGGCGCAGGGCGTGGCACGCAACGCCGAAGGCAAGGTCGTGTTCATCGAAGGCGCGCTGCCCGGTGAGCAAGTGCAGGTGGCGGTCGGGCGACGCAAGAACAACTGGGAGCAGGCGACGATGCTCGCGTTGCGGTGCGAGAGTTCGCAGCGTGTGAAGCCGCGCTGCGAGTTCTTCGGCCTGTGCGGCGGCTGCAAGATGCAGCACCTGCATGTCAGCGCGCAGGTGGCCGTCAAGCAGCGCGTGCTCGAAGACAATCTCTGGCATCTCGGCAAGGTCAGGCCCGAGCGGATGCTGCGGCCGATCGAGGGGCCGACCTGGCGCTACCGCTACCGCGCGCGGCTGTCGGTGCGCTACGTGCTCAAGAAAGGCAAGGTGCTGATCGGCTTCCACGAGCGCAAATCGAGCTACGTGGCCGACATGACGAGTTGCGAAATCCTGCCGCCGCACCTGAGCGCCATGCTTCTGCCGCTGCGCGAACTCATTCACGGCATGGACGGCCGCGAACGCCTGCCGCAGATCGAAGTGGCAATCGGCGAAGGCGCGCAAGGGCTGATCACGGCGCTGGTGTTGCGTCACCTCGAGCCGTTGAGCGAGGGCGATCTGCAGCGACTGCGCCGCTTCGGCGCCGAGCATGCGGTGCAGTGGTGGCTGCAGCCCAAGGGGCCCGACACGGTGCAGCGGCTCGACGACGGCGGCCCCGAACTGGCCTATGCCTTAACCGAGTTCGCCGTCGTGGTGCAATTCCGGCCGACCGACTTCACCCAGGTCAACCACGCCATCAACCAGGCGCTGGTGTCTCGCGCGCTGCGCCTGCTCGACGTGCAAGCCGGCGAGCGCGTGATCGACTGGTTCTGCGGCCTCGGCAACTTCAGCCTGCCCCTAGCGACGCGCGCGCGCGAAGTGCTCGGTGTCGAGGGCAGCGAGGCCCTCGTGGCGCGCGCGCGAGACAACGCCGAGCGCAACCAGCTTGCGCACAAGACGCGCTTCGAGGCTCGCAACCTGTTCGAGTTGGCGCCGGGCGAGTTGCCCGCCTTCGGCAGTGCCGAAAAGTGGCTCGTCGATCCGCCGCGGGAAGGCGCTTTCGCGCTGGTCAAGGCGGTGGCGGCGGCAGTGCAAGACCCCTCGCTCGCACCCGGTTGGACGTCGCCGCAACGCATCGTCTACGTCAGTTGCAACCCGGCGACCCTGGCGCGCGATGCCGGCCTGCTGGTCTACCAGGGCGGGTATCGCTGCACGAAGGCGGGGGCGGTGAACATGTTCCCGCACACGGCCCACGTGGAGTCAATGGCGGTCTTCGAGCGGCCTTGAAGCGCTACAAACAAACGGGGCCCCGCGCCGCGGGGCCCCGTTGAGTCAGCGCAGCGATCCGTCAATCACGCTCGCCGCCGAAGATGCCCAGGATGCTCAGCAGACTCTGGAACACGTTGTAGACGCTCAGGTAGACCGACAGCGTGGCGGTCACGTAGTTGGTTTCGCCGCCGTCGATGATGCGCTTAAGGTCGTAGAGGATGAAGGCCGAGAAGATCACGATGGCCAGCACCGAGACGGTCAGGAACAGCGCGGGCATCTGAAGCCAGATGTTGGCCACGCTCGCGGCGATCAGGCCGATCACGCCCACCATCAGCCACTTGCCCATGCCGGAGATGTCGCGCTTGATCGTCGTGGCCAGTGTGGCCATGCCGAAGAACACCAGCGCCGTGCCGCCGAAGGCCATGCCGATCAAGGTGGCGCCGTTGCTAAAGCCCAGCACCGCGCCAATGAGGCGTGACAGCATCAAGCCCATGAAGAAGGTAAATCCCAGCAACAGCGCAACGCCGATGCCCGAGTTCTTGAACTTCTCGATCGCAAAGAAGAAGCCGAACGCGATGCCCATGAACAGCAGGAAGCCTATGAAGGGGCTGCCGGCGAAGAAGCTGAAGCCAGTGGTGACGCCCACCCAGGCGCCGAGCACCGTGGGCACCATGGACAGCGCAAGCAGCCAGTAGGTGTTGCGCAGCACGCGGTTCTGTTCGGTGGCGACAACGCCACCAAAGCCGGTTTTTAGGGTTTCATTCATTCGAGCGCCTCCTGATACGAAAGACTTGATTGCCCACTTGGAGCGAGCCCCGCGATTGTAGTTCCCCGATGCGCTGCGGCCGGGTCGAAGCCGTACAGTTCCCACCGATCCAATTCCCAACGAAAAGGCCCGACCATGGAGAACAAACCCTATCTGACGCTCGCCGACGTGAAGCGCATCGTTGCAGCGGCCGAAGCCGAGGCGCTGGCGCAAGAATGGCCGGTGACGATCGCTATCGTCGACGACGGCGGGCACCTCTTGTGGCTGCAGCGGCTCGACGGCGCGGCGCCGGTGTCGTCGCACATCGCCCCGGCCAAGGCCCGCACCGCAGCGCTCGGGCGCCGCGAGAGCCGCGTCTACGAGGAGATGATCAACCAGGGGCGGGCGTCCTTCCTGAGCGCCCCCGCGCTCGAAGGCATGCTCGAAGGCGGGGTGCCGATCCTCGTCGGGGGACAGTGCCTCGGCGCGGTCGGCGTCAGCGGGGTCAAATCGAGTGAGGATGCGCAGGTCGCCAAGGCCGGGATCGCCGCCCTTGGCTGAAGTGCGGCGACGCGCCACGCGGGGTCTCGCCTCGGGCCGGCCCGAGCGCCCGGTGAGCGCTAGTGCTGGCCTTCCACGGCTCGGGGCGGGGGCATGGCTCGCTATAATTTATAGGTTTACCCGCAACCGACCCCGCCCGCGCCTTCTCGCTTTCGGACCTGCTCCGGAGACCGCACCGTCTCTCCCGCTGGAAGACCACTGACTTACGCTCCAACGGAGCCGCGTCGGCGCGTGCAACAACGGAGTTACCCGTGCTGCCTGATCTGCCTATCGCCCTGCTCGTACTCGCAGACGGCACGACTTTCCAGGGCCATTCGATCGGCGCTGCCGGACACACCGTCGGTGAGGTGGTGTTCAACACGTCGCTCACCGGCTACCAGGAAATCCTCACCGACCCGAGCTACTGCAAGCAGATCGTCACGCTGACCTATCCGCACATCGGCAACACCGGCGTGAACAGCGAGGACGTCGAAGCCGACCGCGTCCACGCGGCGGGCTTGGTCATCAAGGATCTGCCGGTGCTCGAATCCAACTTTCGCAGCACCCGCACGCTCGCGCAGTACCTGCGCGACGAAGGCACGGTGGCGATCGCCGACATCGACACCCGCCGGCTGACCCGCCTGCTGCGCACGCGTGGTGCGCAAAATGGCTGCATCCTCGCGTTGCCGCTGGGTCAAGCGGTGACGCCGGCTCACGCCGAGCAGGCGCTGTCCAAGGCCAAGGCGGCGCCGAGCATGACCGGACTCGACCTTGCCAAGGTTGTCAGCGTCGCCATGCCCTATGCCTGGACCGAGACCGAATGGTCGCTCTCGCACGCCGAAGGCAGGCCCGGCTATGGCCGCCAGACCGCGCCGCACCATCATGTGGTGGCCTACGACTACGGCATCAAGCGCAACATCCTGCGCATGCTGGCCAGCCGCGGCTGCC
>NZ_JANMWL010000079.1:0-10854 GCF_031393925.1 Methylibium sp.
TGCGTCAACGCGCGCGGTGCGCGACAAGCCATGCGGCACAATCTCGGCGCTTCACGAAGCGCCTTGAACCACCGCACCATGGACCTCGTCTTCCCGCACACCTTCGTTCCGTGGTTTCGCTCGGTGGCGCCCTACATCCACGCCTACCGCGGCAAGACCTTCGTGGTGGCGATGGCCGGCGAAGGCATCGCGGCGGGCAAGCTCAACGCCTTCGTGCAGGACCTCTCGATCCTGCACGCCATGGGCATCAAGCTGGTGCTGGTGCATGGCTTTCGGCCGCAGGTGTCCGAGCAACTGCGCGCCAAGGGCCACCCCGAGCGCTTCAGCCACGGCATGCGCATCACCGACGCGGCCGCGCTCGACAGCGCGCAAGAGGCCGCCGGCCAGTTGCGCTTCGAGATCGAGGCGGCGTTCTCGCAGGGCCTGCCCAACACGCCGATGGCCAATGCCACCGTGCGCGTGGTGTCGGGCAACTTCCTGACCGCGCGGCCGGTGGGCATCGTCGACGGCGTGGACTTCCAGCAAAGCGGCCGGGTCCGCAAGGTCGACGCCGCGGCCATCCGCAAGGCCATCGACATCGGCGCGGTCGTGCTGCTTTCGCCGTTCGGCTTCTCGCCCACGGGCGAGGCCTTCAACCTGACGATGGAAGACGTGGCGACCTGCACCGCGATCGCGCTTCAGGCCGACAAGCTGCTGTTCCTCACCGAGGTGCCCGGCATCCACGAGGTGCAGGGCGACCCCGAAAGCGCCATCGACACCGAGCTGGCGCTCGCCGACGCCAAGCGCATGCTTGCTGCGCTGCCCAGCCCGACGCGCCCGCGCGACACCGCCTTCTACCTGCAGCACTGCGTCAGGGCCTGCGAAGGCGGTGTGGAGCGCTCGCACATCCTGTCCTTCGCGGTCGACGGCGCGTTGCTCACCGAGGTCTACACGCACGACGGCATCGGCACCATGGTGGTCGATGAAAAACTCGAAAGCCTGCGCGAGGCGGGCGCCGACGACATCGGCGGCATCCTGCAACTCATCGAGCCCTTCGAGCGCGATGGCACGCTCGTCAAGCGCGACCGCACCGAGATCGAGCGCGACATCGGCCACTACACCGTGATCGAGCACGATGGCGTGATCTTCGGCTGCGCCGCGCTCTACCCCTACCCCGAGGCGCAGACCGGCGAGATGGCAGCGCTGACGGTCAGCCACAACGTGCAAGGCCAGGGGGACGGCGAGCGCATCCTTAAACGCATCGAACAGCGCGCTCGCACGAGCGGCCTGGCGAGCATCTTCGTGCTCACCACGCGCACCATGCACTGGTTCATCAAGCGCGGCTTCGTCGTCGCCGATGCCGACTGGCTGCCCGAGGCGCGCAAGCGCAAGTACAACTGGGACCGGCGCTCGCACGTGCTGGTCAAGCATCTGAAGTGATTGGAGCAACGAGCATGTCCCGCACCGTGAATTGCGTTCTGCTGAAGACCGAGGCGCCCGGCCTCGACTTCCTGCCCTACCCCGGCGACCTGGGCAAGCGCATCTACGACAACGTCAGCAAGGAGGCCTGGGCCAAGTGGCTTAAACACCAGACCATGCTGGTCAACGAGAACCGCCTCAACCTGGCCGACGCCCGCGCGCGCCAATACTTGGCGCGGCAGATGGAAAACTACTTCTTCGGCGCTGGCGCCGACCAGCCGGCCGGCTACGTACCGCCCGCCCCCTAAAGTGCGCGGAACTACAAACGAGAATAATTCTCGTTTGCGGCATACTGGCTGCCTGTCAACACCAGGAGCCTCAATGCCCGCCCCCGTATTTTTGCGTCGCGTCGCCTTGGCGGCCGCGGTGCTTGCCACCAGCCTTGCCGCGTCGGCGCAGGAACAGGTCCTCAACCTGTACTCCGCCCGCCACTACCAGACCGACGAGGCGCTGTACGCCGACTTCACGAAGGCCAGCGGCATCAGGATCAAACGTGTCGACGCCGACGATGCCGGCCTCTTGGCGCGGCTGCGCAGCGAAGGCGCGTCGAGCCCGGCCGACGTGATCCTGCTGGTCGACGCCGCCCGACTGCTGCGCGCCGAGGCCGATGGCCTGTTCCAGCCGGTCAAGTCGGCCACCCTTGCGTCGCGCATTCCTGCGCAATTGCGTGGCCGCGACGACGGTGGCGGCTCGCAGTGGTTCGGCTTCTCGACGCGCGCCCGCGTCGTGGTCTACAACCAGCAGACCGTCAAGCGCGAGGACGCCGACACCTACGAGAAACTCGCCGACCCCAGGAACAAGGGCAAGGTCTGCACGCGCTCGGGCTCGCACCCCTACAACCTGTCGCTGTTCGGTTCCATGCTCGAGCATCGGGGTCCGGCGCAGACCGAAACCTGGCTCAAAGGCGTGGTGGCCAACATGGCGCGCGAACCCAAGGGTGGCGACACCGACCAGATCAAGGCGGTCGCCAGCGGCGAATGCGGTATAGCCCTCACCAATACCTATTATTTGGCGCGCCTGATGCGCTCCGAGAAACCGGAGGACCGCTCGGTGGTCGAGAAGATCGGCATGATCTTCCCCAACCAGCAGAGCTGGGGTACGCACGTCAATATCGCGGGTGGTGCGGTGGCCCGCCACGCCAGCAACAGCGGCGCTGCGGTCCAGTTCCTGGAGTACCTTGCCAGCGACGCTGCTCAAGCCTATTTTGCCAACGGCAATAACGAGTATCCGGTCGTGGCCGGCATCAAACTGGCCAACCCGGCGCTAGACGCGTTGGGATCGTTCAAGGCCGATCTGATTCCGATGGCCAGCGTTGGTCTCGGTTCGGTGCGGGTGCAGCAGATTCTCGACCGCGTTGGCTACAAGTGACGCGTCACGCCGAGCACGATAAATCTCGATCATGCTTGGGCTCTTTGAAAGCGGCTTATATACTCGTCGCTCCAATGTCGCTTCAGGAGTAAACGTCGCCATGGTCACGATTCAGGAACTGCTAGCTCAGCAAGCCGCCCTCGCAAAGCAGGCGTCCGCGCTGGCCGAGCAGATCGAGAATGCCCGCCGCAGCGAGCGCGCCGCGGTGCTCAACCAGATCAAAGCACTCATGACCGAACATGGTGTGTCGCTGGCCGAATTAAGCGGCAACAACAAGGCCGGCCGCGGTGCGCGCGCTGCGAAATCATCGCCCACGGGTCGCAAGGTGGCCGCAAAATTCCGCGATGGCGCAACTGGCAACACTTGGAGCGGCCGCGGTCTACAACCCAACTGGCTCAAGGCTGCACTCCAGACCGGGCGCCAACTCCAAGACTTCGCGGTCTGAGCAGGCCCGAGTCGTCGCACCCGGCGCCGCTATATCGGCGGCGCCGCGGTGTACCCAGCCGGCGAATATGCCTCGCGCTCACGATCAATCGTGAGCGCATTGCCCTGCACCGCCCCGCCGAGGACGGTCACCGGGCACCGCCTGTAGACCACAAAATCCCCGGAAGAAAAGCCGGGAAAGCGTCGCGGTACCGCAAGCCCTTGCCGCGCTGCGCACTGCGCGTTTGCGTTGAATTCTCTGGCCGCTAGCACCTAGCGCGGTGCGGTGGACGCCAGGCGCCGCTGCGCCGCGAGGTATTCCTGGCGCAGCCGCCCGATCAACACGCGCGCCGGCACGACCTCTTTGATTGCGGCAATCCCCTGCCCGCAGCCCCAGATATCTTTCCAGGCCTTCGCGCTATCACCGCCAAAGTTCATCTGGGTCGGGTCACTGTGCGGCAGCGCATCGGGGTCGAGCCCGGCATCGCGGATCGAGCCCTTGAGGTAATTGCCATGTACGCCCGTGAACAGGTTGCTGTAGACGATGTCGTCCGAGCTGCCGGCGACGATCGCCTGCTTGTAGCCCTCGATCGCACGCGCTTCCACGGTGGCGATGAAGGCCGAGCCGATGTAGGCAAAATCGGCGCCCATCGCCCGCGCCGCCAGCACCGCCCCGCCGTGCGCGATGGCGCCGCTCAGCGCCACCGGGCCATCGAACCACTGGCGAATCTCCTGCACCAGCGCAAACGGGCTTTTCACGCCCGCATGGCCACCGGCTCCGGCGGCGACGGCGATCAGCCCGTCTGCGCCCTTCTCGATCGCCTTCCTGGCAAATTTGTCGTTGATCACGTCGTGCAGCACCACACCGCCCCAGGCATGCGCCGCGTCGTTCACGTCGGTGCGCGCACCCAGCGAGGTGATGACGATGGGCACCTTGTACTTGGCGCACACCTGCATGTCGTGCTCGAGCCGGTCATTGCTCTTGTGCACGATCTGGTTGATGGCGAACGGCGCTGCCTTCGCTTCGGGGTGCGCGCGGTCATGCGCGGCCAACGCCTCGGTGATCTCGGCCAGCCATTCGTCGAGCTGCGCCGCCGGCCTGGCATTGAGCGAGGGCATGGCGCCGATCACGCCAGCCTTGCACTGCTCGATCACGAGCTTGGGGTTGCTGATGATGAAGAGGGGCGCACCGATGATGGGCAGCGACAGGTTCTGCAAGACGACGGGCAAGCTCATGGAAAATTCTTGTAATGCTCCCTCTCCCCGCAGACGGGGCGAGGGAGAAAGCCAATTCAAAAAGCTTCGATCGCGAGCGCGTTGACCGACTCACCGCCTTCGACGATGCTGTCGCACAGGCCCGGCACGCGGCTGAGGATGTGCTCGGCGTAGAACCGCGCCGTCGCCACCTTGGCCGCCATGAAGGCGGCGTCCTCGCCGGCCGCGAGCCGGTCTTCAGCCACCATCAGCGCACGCGCCAGTTGCCAGCCGGCCATCAGGTTGCCGGCCAGCATGAGGTAGGGCACCGAGCCGGCGAACACCGCATTGGGGCTGGCTTTGGTTTGCCCCGCAACGAAGTCCACCACCCGCTCGAAAGCTTCGCGCGCCGCCTTCAGCCGCTTGTGCATGGCGCGTGCCGCAACGCTGGATCGGTCGGACAACTGCGCCTCGGTCGCGGCGACCTGCCGTGCGATTGCCTTGGCCGTGGTGCCACCGTCACGCGTGGTCTTGCGGCCGACCAGATCATTGGCCTGGATGGCGGTCGTGCCTTCGTAGATGGTCAGGATGCGGGCGTCGCGGTAGTACTGCGCCGCGCCGGTTTCCTCGATGAAGCCCATGCCGCCATGCACCTGCACGCCCAGCGAGGTGACTTCCAGGCTCATTTCTGTGCTGTAGCCCTTGATCAGCGGCACCATGAATTCGTAGAAGGCCTGGTTCTGCTTGCGCACCGCGGCGTCGGGGTGGGCATGTGCGGCGTCGTAGGCCGACGCCGCGGTGATCGCCATGGCACGGCAGCCTTCGGTGAGCGCACGCATGGTCATGAGCATGCGCTTCACGTCGGGGTGGTGGATGATGGCCGCGCTGCCGGCCACCGACCCATCGACCGGGCGGCTCTGCACGCGGTCCTTCGCATACGCGACCGCCTTCTGGTAGGCGCGCTCGGCAATGGCGATGCCCTGCACGCCGACTGCGTAGCGGGCCGCGTTCATCATGATGAACATGTACTCGAGGCCCCGGTTCTCGTGGCCGATCACCCAGCCCACCGCACCGGGTCCGGTGCCGTTTACGTTCTTCGACGCCGTGCCGTCACCGTATTGCAGCACCGCGGTCGGGCTGGCCTTGATGCCCAGCTTGTGTTCGATGCTCACGCACTGCACATCGTTGCGCTCGCCGAGCGAGCCGTCGGCATTGATCAGGAACTTGGGCACGATGAAGAGCGAGATGCCCTTCACGCCCTCGGGCGCACCCACCACGCGGCCGAGCACCAGGTGGACGATGTTCTCGGCCAGGTCGTGCTCGCCGTAGGTGATGAAGATCTTGGTGCCGAACAGCTTGTAGCTGCCATCTGCCTGGGGTTCGGCGCGCGTGCGCACCATCGCGAGGTCGCTGCCGGCCTGCGACTCGGTCAGGTTCATGGTGCCGGTCCATTCACCCGAAATCATCCTGGGCAAGTAGGTGTGCTGCTGCTCCGGGGTGCCGGCGGTGAGCAGCGCCTCGATGGCGCCATCGGTCAGCAGGGGGCAAAGCGCGAAGCTCAGGTTGGCGCTGTTGATCATCTCGATGCAGGCCGCGCCGATGGTCTTGGGCAAACCCTGACCCCCGTGGTCGACAGGATGCTGCAGACCCTGCCAGCCACCGTCGACAAACTGCCGGAAAGCATCCTTGAAGCCCGGCGTGGTGGTGACCTTGCCGTCCTTGAACACGCTGGGGTTCTTGTCGCCTTCCCAGTTGAGCGGCGCCATCACGCCCTCGGCGAGCTTGGCGCATTCCTCGAGCACCGCCTGCGCGGTGTCGAGGCCGGCTTCTTCAAAGCCCGGCAGCCGGGCCACCTCGTCGAGACCGGCGAGTTCCTTCATGCAAAACAGCATGTCTTTGACGGGGGCTTGGTAGCTCATCGCTTTTCCTATTCAAGAAACAATCGGCTCCGGCCGAGCTTTTGGTATTGAAGGGCGAACGGAACATTTTCTGCGCCCACCTCGGTGACACGCTGCGTCAAGGCTCAAAGCAGCCGGACCAGCTCCGGCACCGCTTCAAACAGGTCCGCCTCCAGGCCGTAGTCGGCCACGCTGAAGATCGGCGCCTCGGCGTCCTTGTTGATCGCGACGATCACCTTGGAGTCCTTCATGCCGGCCAAGTGCTGGATCGCCCCCGAGATGCCGCAGGCGATGTAGAGGCTGGGGGCCACGATCTTGCCGGTCTGGCCGACCTGCCAGTCATTGGGCGCATAGCCGGCATCGACCGCGGCGCGGCTGGCGCCGAGCGCCGCGCCGAGCTTGTCGGCCAGCGGCGTGAGCACTTCGTTGAACTTGTCGCTCGAGCCCATCGCGCGGCCGCCGGAGACGATGATCTTGGCCGCCGTGAGCTCGGGCCGGTCGCTCTTGGTGACCTCGCGGCCGACGAAGGCGCTGCTGCCACTGTCGGCCACCGGGGCGACGCTTTGCACCACCGCACTGCCGCCTGACCCGGCCGCATCGAAGCCGGTGGTGCGCACGGTGATGACCAGCACCTTGTCCCGGCTCTGCACCATGGCGATGGCGTTGCCGGCGTAGATCGGGCGCTCGAAGGTGTCGGCACTGTCGACCTTGGTGATGTCGCTGATCTGCCCCACGTCGAGCATGGCGGCCACGCGCGGCGCGACGTTCTTGCCGTGCGCCGTGGCGGGAAACAGGATGTGGCTGTAGTTGTCGGCGATCGCCAGCACCTGCGCCGTCACGTTCTCGGCCAGCTGCTCGGCGAGCTGCGGCGCATCGGCATGCAGCACCTTGGCCACGCCAGCAATCTGCGCGGCCTGCTGCGCCGCGTCGCCGGCGTTGTGGCCGGCCACCAGCACATGCACCTCGCCTGCGGTGAGCCTGGCGATCTCGGCGGCGGCGGTCACGGTGTTGCGCGTGGCGCCCTTGAGCACGGCGTGCTCGTGTTCGGCAATGACGAGAACGCTCATGTCAGATCACCTTCGCTTCGTTCTTGAGTTTGTCGACCAAGGTGGCCACGTCAGGCACCTTGATGCCGGCGCCGCGCTTGGGCGGCTCGCTCACCTCGAGCGTCTTGATGCGCGGCGCCACGTCCACGCCCAGGTCGACGGGCTTGATGACCTCCATCGTCTTTTTCTTGGCCTTCATGATGTTGGGCAAGGTCACGTAGCGCGGCTCGTTCAGACGCAGGTCGGTCGTGACCACCGCCGGCAACTTGATCTTGATCGTCTCCAGGCCGCCGTCGACCTCGCGCGTCACGGTCGCAAAACCATCCGCGACCACGACCTTGCTCGCAAAGGTGGCCTGCGGCCAGCCGGCCAGTGCTGCGAGCATCTGGCCGGTCTGGTTGCAGTCGTCGTCGATCGCCTGCTTGCCCAGGATCACGAGCTGCGGCTGTTCCTTGTCGATCAGCGCCTTGAGCAGCTTGGCCACCGCCAGTGGCTGCAGCTCCTCAGACGTTTCCACCAGGATGGCGCGGTCGGCGCCGATGGCCATGGCCGTGCGCAAGGTTTCCTGGCATTGCGTGACCCCGCATGAAACGGCGATCACCTCCGTGAGCACGCCCTTCTCCTTGAGCCGCACCGCCTCTTCGACGGCGATCTCGTCGAACGGATTCATGCTCATCTTGACGTTGGCGATGTCCACGCCCGTGCCGTCGCTCTTGACGCGCACCTTGACGTTGTAATCGACCACGCGCTTGACCGCGACCAGTGCCTTCATGCGAGCGTCTCCAGATGGGAAGTCAACAACCGAACGCGCATTCTAAGAAGCGCGGCCTGACTTCACTCGTGCGCCTGCCGTAACGATCGCTCTGCCCTAGCGGGCGGCCAGCTTGCGAGTCGCAAGCTCACTCCTGCAGCAGCTTGGCGAACAGCTCGAGCGCCTTCTCGATGTCATAGGGCTTGCGCAGGAAAGCGTCGTAGTCGACGAAGCGCTCGCGCACCGCCCACTCGGCCAGCGCGCTGTTGAGCACGATGCGGATATGGCGCGTCTTAAGGTCTGCACGCAGCGCCCTGCCCATCAGCTCGCCGTTCATGATCGGCATCATGTAATCGAGCAACACCAGGTCGGGGTGGACCTCGGCAACCCGCTCCAGGCCGTCACGCCCATTGGCGGCACAGAAGACCTGGTAGCCCTCGTCCTTGAGGATGAGGGCCAGCACTTCGGCATTGGCGAGTTCGTCGTCGACGACGAGGATGGTCTTCACGCGCGACTCACTCTTGCTTTGATGGGCCATCCGTGGTGGACGGCTGCGCCTGGGCGGCGGCCTGATCCACTCTATGCGCCGATGGAATCACATCGCCGTCCGAAGAGAAGAGGCCGGCAATCCGCATTCCCGCGCTGCCAATCTCGAGCGCATGCACGCCCGGGCTGTAGTCGGTACTGCGCATCTTGGTCACCGTGAGCAAGCGCCTCACGCGGCCGTTATCCTCGGCGAAGCGCAGGAACAGCAGGTTGTCGACGAAGCCCGACACGCCATAAGACAGCGCCACCGAGGTCCCGATCGCGTCGCGCGTCTCGATCGTCATGAGCACCGTGGCGCCCAGGCGCCGCAATTCGTTGACGAGACACGAGAAGAAGCGGTTCACGCGTTCCGGATAGGTCGCCGCCTCGAAGAAGCCCGACAAGCCGTCGATCACCACCCGCTTGTAGCCGCCCTCGCGCACTTCGGTGAGCAACTGGTGGCCGAGTTCGTCGATCACATGCTCGCCCTGCGCGCGCCACATCAGCCGCAGGGCACCCGCCGACTCGAGCGCATCGAGTCCGAGGCCGAAGCCGCGAGCCTTGGCCAGCAGCCGCGAGGGCGACTCGAAGAAGCTCAGCAGCAACCCGCGCTCCGCGGCCGACGAGCGCGACAGGAAGTGCAGCGCCAGCGAGGTCTTGCCGGTACCGCTGGAGCCGATCACCACGCTTGCGCTGGCCTCCGGAAAGCCGCCGATCGCCAGCAGCGCGTCGAGCGAGGGCACGCCGCTCGACAGCGCCACGCCCTCGGACTGCGCCGTCGGCGGTTGCAGGAACACCGATTCGAGCCTCGGGAACACCTCGATGCCGGCGTCGCTGATGCGAAACGCATGCTTGCCGCGCAGCGAGCCCGAACCGCGGAACTTGCGCAGCTGCAACGAGCGCTCGGCACGCGCCTCGAACAGCCGGTCGTCCAGCTCGATCAGGCCGTCGACCATCGTGTGTTCGGCGCTGACGCGCTGCCCGTTGCCGCTAGTGAGCAGAAACACGGTGCAGCCGTGGAATACAGCGCTGGTCTGGATCTCGTGGATGAACTTTTTCAGCTCGCGGTCGGTGGTGGCCGCCTCGGCCGCCGCCACCAGCCCGTCGAGCACCAGCACGCTCACGCGGCGCGCGCGCATCTCGCGGCGCAGCAGGTCCATCAGGCCCTTCAGGCCATCGGTCTCGAGATCGCGAAACGCGCTGATGTAGGAAAGGCGCTCGGGAATGTGCGACTCGTCGAAGAACGCGAGCGGCCGAATGTGCTGCAGCATGCGCGCATGCGACTCGGCCAGCAAGGTCACATAGACGGCACGCCCGCCGTCCTTCACATGCCCGTAGCAGAGCTGGTTGGCAAAGATGGTCTTGCCGCTGCCGGGCATGCCGAGCACGATGTACACGCCCGATCGGAAAAATCCGCCGCCGAGCACCTCATCAAGGCCGGGAATGCCGCTGGACAGACGGTCGAGCGGCAGCGACGCCTCTGGGTCATGTTTCATGGAGTGGTCTCGCGGTCGTCGTGCGGCAAGGGGAAGTTCACCGTGAACACGCAGCCCTGGCCTGGTCGGCTCTGCAGCGCGATGTCGCCGCCGAGTGCTGCGGCCAGTTTACGCACGATCCACAGGCCCAAACCGGTGCCGCTGCCGCGCGGCGTGTGCGCCGCGACGCCGAACTTACCGAACACGCGCTCCTGGTCCTCGGCCGCGATGCCATGGCCGTCGTCAAGCACCTCGATCTGCACCGCGTCGGAGGCGCGGCGCAGCGCGAGGCGCACGCGGCTGCAGCCCGAATGCTTGATGGCGTTGAGCACCAGGTTCTCGACCAGTTGTTCGATCACCAGCGGATCGGAATGCACCATGCAGCTTGCCGGCAGATCGGGCTCGAGCCGCACCTGGCGAAACTCGGCGTTTGCCGTTTGCGAGGCGAGCACCGCGTGCAGCACAGCGCTCAGATCGACGGCCTGAAGCCGCAGCGGATAGGCTCCGCTGCGCAGCCGCACGAGCTGCAGCATGACGGTCAGGCGCTCGAGGTAGCCGACCAGCGTGGCCTGCGCCTTGCCCACGCGCGCCGCGATTTCGGGTTGACCCTGGGTTTCTGCAATCCGCTGCGCCAGCGCCAGTTGCATCGACATCGCGTGCAGGGGGTTGCGCAACTCGTGCTCGACCAACGCCAGCACGTCGTTCTGTTCATCCAG
>NZ_JANMWL010000166.1:0-4686 GCF_031393925.1 Methylibium sp.
CCTCACTGCGCCTTGAGCAACTCCATCAACTGCCCCGCGTCGATCGGCGCGGCGGCGCCGTCCTGGCCGCTGAGGATGCCTTCGGCCAGGTCGCGCTTGCTGCGGTGCAGGCGCACGATTTTTTCTTCGATCGAGCCCTGCGTCACCAGCCGGTACACCGTCACGGGCCGCTGTTGACCGATGCGGTGGGCGCGGGCGCTGGCCTGCTCTTCGGTGGCAGGGTTCCACCACGGGTCGGCAATGATTACGTAGTCGGCCACGGTCAGGTTCAGGCCGAAGCCGCCCGCCTTCAAGCTGATGAGGAACAGGTCGCCCTGGCCGGCCTGGAAGGCGGCGACGCGCTTGGTGCGCTCGGCGGCCGGCGTGCTGCCGTCGAGGTACTGGTAGGCGAGGCCCGCCTGATCAAGCCGCTGGCGCAGCAGCGCCAGGAAGTCGGTGAACTGGCTGAACACCAGCGCCTTGTGGCGCCCGGCCACCAGCTCGATGGCCAGGCGCTCGAACTCCTGCACCTTGGCGCCGACGATGCCGAGTTCGGGCGCCACCAGGCGCGGGTCGCAGGCGGCGCGGCGCAGACGCGTCAGCGCCGCCAGCACGTGGAACTGGTTCTGGCCTTCGCGGTTGCCGCCGGCATTGGCGGCCATCGCCGCGCTCACGCTCGCCTCGGCCTGCTGGCGCAGCGCTTCGAGCAGCGCGCGTTCCTTCGGGCCGGGCACCACCTCGTGGACGATCTCGGTGCGCGGCGGCAGGTCGGTCAGCACCTCGGCCTTGGTGCGGCGCAAGAGAAACGGTGCGAGCAGGCGGCGCAGCCGGCGTGAGGCCTGCGCCTTGACGTGCGGGTCGTCGGTGCGCTCGATCGGGTTGCCAAAGCGCCGCGCGAACTGCTCGGCGTTGCCCAGCAGGCCGGGGTTGCAGTAGCCCATGATCGACCACAGCTCGCCCAGGCGGTTTTCGATCGGCGTGCCGGTCAGTGCCAGCCTGAAGTCGCTCGTGAGCGCCAGCGCCGCCTTGGCGCGGCGGGTCGTGGGGTTCTTGATGGCCTGGGCTTCGTCGAGCACCACGCTGTGCCACTGCGGTGCGGCCAGGATGTCGGCATCGATCTGCAGCAGCGCGTAGGAGCACACCAGCAATTGCCCGGGCCCGAGCGCGCGCACCTGGCGGCGACGGGCTGCGCGGCGGGCGTTGTCGGGCGCTGCTGCCGTCGCGGTGTCCGTGATGGGCGCGGTATCAGGCGCAAGGTCCGGCGCCGGCTCGGGCGCGTCAACCAGTTCGTCCTCGACACCTTCTGCGCCGAGCCCGTCGCCGCCCGGCACGTCGCCATACAACTCGACTTGCAGGCCGGGCGCAAAGCGCGCCGCCTCGATGAGCCAGTTGCCGCACACCGAAGTCGGCGCGACGACGAGTGCTGGTCCGCCCGCGGCGCGCTGCAGCAGCATCGCCAGTGTCTGCACCGTCTTGCCCAGGCCCATGTCGTCGGCCAGTACGGCGCCGAAGCCGCTCGCTGCCAGCCGCATCAGCCAGCGGTAGCCTTCGAGCTGGTAATCGCGCAACTCCGTGCCCAGCCCCGCGGGCAGCTCGAACACGCGCTCCTGTGCCGCGGCCCAGGCCTGGCTGCGCTTGCGCCAGGCGGTGTCGCCATCGAGCGTGAGGCCGTGGCCACTGGCCTGCCACGCGAGTGCCGCAACGCCCGAGAGGCGCTGGCCCTGTTGGTGCGATTGCGCCAGCGCCGCCAGGTCACTGAGCTGCTGGCGCAGTGCGTCGCCGAGCGCCAGGAAATCGCCTTCGCCCAGGGCCACGTAGCGGCTGCGGCTCGCCTGCGCGAGCTCGAGCAGTTGCTGCAGGCGCAACACCTCGCCGTCGTCGAGCTGCAACTCGCCTTCGAGCTCGAGCCAATCTCCCTTGGTGCTGGTGGCGCGCAGCTTGACGGCCGCGTCGGGCACCGCGCGCACGCGCATGGGCTTGCCCTTGGGCCACTCGCTCACGATGGTCGCGCTGAGCCGGCTCAGGGCTTCCACCGCGGCCAGGGCCTCTTGTGGTTCTTCGAGCAGCCAGTGGTGCGCGCCGTCGTCAAGGAAGTCCACCGCATCGAGCAGGCCCTGCACGGCCTCGCGCTCGCGCGCCAGCTCGCGCCGGGTCGAAAGTGTCACGCCCAGGTGAACCGTGGTGACGCGCTCGCGCCCGCCGCCGGGTGCCAGCCGCGGACCGAAGTCGCCAAAGGGCGCGGCCAGCAGGTTCAGGGCCAGCCCGCTGCCCTGCGGCGTCAACTCGGCATGCAGCAGGCTGCTGGCCTGCACCTCATGGCCGGCTTCGGCGTCGCTGGCGACCTGGAAGTGCGCCGCCAACACGCGCAGCGCCGCGTCCAGCTCGGCGCGCGCCGCCACCGGCACCTTCCAGCCTTGCGACACCAGCTCGGCCACGCGCAGTTGCGCGGGGGTGAGCCGCACCAGCCGCGCGCGCGTGGGGCCGTCGGGCAGCAGCAGGACGTTGTCCAGGCGCGCCCGCTGCGGGCGCAGGCGCTGCGTCAAGCGGCGAACGAATTCGTCGACGTCTCTGTCGTCTTCGTCTTCGTCGTCCTCGTCCGACTCGATCTGCTCGCCGCGCAGCGGGTCGAGCAGGCCGAAGGTGATGAACTCGCCGCGGGTCATGACTTCCAGCGCGGGCAAGGACTCGACGACTTCAATGAACTGCGTCGGTTCGCGCTCCCAGGCCACGAAGGGGTGGTGCACCAGCGCCTGCACGGCCGATGCGGTGTCGAGCATCACGCGGTTGCCATAGGGCTCGCGCTTGACCGCACGCAGCACCGCGGCGTCGTGGGCGGGCAGGTCCTTGCGCTTGATGAGCGTGGCCAAGCTCACCGGCTTGGCCTTGCCCAGTCCGCGCACGCCGGCCTTTTGCTCCATCGGCTCCAGGCTTTTGATGCGCCCGTCGGCGCCGGCGTCGACGACCCAGATCACGCGGTCTTGCAATGTGCCCTGGCGCCCGCTCGCCGGGCCGGCCGCGCCGCCGCCCAGCGCCAGGATCGAGGCCAGCGCCTCGCGCCAACTGTCTTGCGCCGCGCCGATGAAAAAAGGCGCACCCGCATCGGCCGGCGCCGCAGCCTCGCCCAGCAGCGTGGCACCGGCGCGCCGCACGAGCCGTGCGAGCCAGGCCAGCTCGGCGCGGTCGAACCCTTCTGACAATGTCTGCACGTGGGTGCGCAGCACGGCCGGCGCGGCAACCTCCACGCGCAGCCACGCCGCGAGCAACAGATGGTGCAGGTAGTGCAGCGACTGCCGCCCCGAGCCTTCGTGGCGCTTCAGGCAGAAGAGGTCGTGCTCCCTGGGGGCGTCGCCCAGGCGCTGGTCGATGGCCTCCTGCCAGACCTTCCAGAGGCCGAACGGGTCGGTCTTGCCACCCTCGGCGGCTGCGAACTTGCGCGCCTTGGTCCACGCGGCGGGGGCGGGCTGCGCCAGTAGCGCCATCACGTAAAGCCAGGCCAGCGAGGGCGACACCAGGTTCTTGCGCCGGCCCACTTCGGCTGCGGCAAGCTTGAGCGCCGCCTCGAATTGCGTGGCGCCGCTCTCCCAATGCCCCTCGGCGAGGTCGAACGCGGCCCGCATCACGTCGACCCTGACGCCCTTGATGCCCGTACACAGCGCCCGGGCAGCGGCGAAGTCGCCACGAAACATCACCGTCTCGGCCAGCCGGCAGCGCAGGTCCGGCGCGAGGGAGGCGGGCGCAGTTGCGCTGCGCGCCAACAGCCAGTCTTCAAGCGGTTTGCTCGCGGCTTCGGCAAAGCCGCTGAGCACAAACATCATGCGATCGGCCAGCTCGGCCTGCAGCGCGGGCTCGAGCCGGCCGAACAACACGCCGTCGAAGGGCTCGAGCACCGCCCGGCGCAGCGCGCCGTGTATCAACTGCGTGTTGCTGTAGGCCAGCTCGCCCAGGCGCTCCAGATGGCGCAGCGACTTGCCACCGAAGATCACCAGGCGCAGCGCCGCGGCGAGCTGCTCTTCTTCTTGAAAGCCCAGCGAGTAGGTGTGATCAAAGCTGGTGAGCTTGCGCCAGGCCTCGAACCAAGCCTCTGCGCAAGCAGGCTCGCGCATCATTTCCGTGAACCGCGCCGGCCCATGCGGCGCTGCCGCACTCAAGCGGCCTTGCTGGTCCCGCGTGGCGTGGCCGGCGGCCAGCAGGCGGTCGAGCAGGCGCTTGACCTCGGGCTGGTGGAAGGCGGCGCCGCGCTCGGTGCGCACGCCGGCTGCAGCCAACATTTCGGCCACGCGCGTCGAACCCGAGGGCGCCTGCAAAGCGCACAGCGCGTCGTACACCAGCGCATCCTCGGAAGTCATCGTCCGGTCGAGTGCGGTGAGGCCGCTGGCGGGTGCGACCGGGGCGCCGGGTTCGAGCGGGATCAGGGTGGGTTGGCGGGGAGGGGGCTTCACGATCGAGGGCGGGTTGCGGCTTAGGGGCCGTTAGCCTACCTTCCCCGCGCCTGCTCGGTGGGCAGAACGCAGCCGGCAGACCACGAGTCAGCATCGGCCCTGCTTTTCATCCACATCAGCGACGGCAAGCTGCACGACGTGAACGTGCTGGACATGCTGGCCTTCGAGGCCGGCGCGTTCCACCTGATGGACCGCGGCTACAAAGTGGTCGAGGTCGATGAGGGCCACGCCCAGCGGCTGGGCGTCGCGCTGGGCCAAGGCCAGCATC
>NZ_JANMWL010000228.1:0-5700 GCF_031393925.1 Methylibium sp.
CTCTGCCCCGAAGCGACGCCGCCCTTGCGGCGCGGGGCGATGGTTGCAGCGCCTTGGGCCGGTGTGCTGGTCGGGCTGGCAATGGCGCTGCTGTCGGTGCTGGGTGCGCGGTCGTCGCGCAGCGGCGGTGGGCCGGCACCGCTCGGCCACTGGGTCGCCGCCGCCGTCTTGCGGCGCCGCCTGCTGCTGCTGCTGGTGGCGAGCAGCGCCGTCCTCGCCACGGTGGTGCTGAACGCCGCGGCGCCCGGCCACCAGAGCGCTTACTTGCAGTGGCAGACCGCCCTCTTCGCACTGTTGTTCGCCTGGGTTTCGGCCGGCTGCGTGACCGCGGTGATGGGCTACCTGGCGCTAGTGCGCGGCGACCGTCACGCGCTGGGTGCCGAGGCGGTGGCGGGCCGGCCGATCGATGCGGCCACGCGCACCGCGATCATCATGCCGATCTGCAACGAAGACATCGCCACCGTGAGCGCCGGGCTGCGCGCCACCTGCGAATCGCTCGCCGCGGCAATGCGCAATGCCGGCACGGCCGACGGCCTGTTCGACGTCTACTTGCTCTCCGACACCGCGGACGCGGCCCTGCGCAACGCCGAACTCGCCGCCTGGCGCCGGCTGCGCGACGAGCTCGCCTCGAGTGCCGGCGCGGTGTGCATCTACTACCGCTGGCGCCAGCGCCGCACCCGGCGCAAGGCCGGCAACGTGGCCGACTTTTGCCGCCGCTGGGGCAAGGCCTACCGCTACATGGTGGTGCTCGACGCCGACAGCGTGATGAGCGGCGAGGCGCTGCTCACGATGGTGCGCTTGATGGAAGCGCAGCCCCGCGCCGGCATCATCCAGACCGCGCCGCGCGCTTGCGGCCACGACTCGCTGCATGCACGCGTGCAGCAGTTCGCCGCCCGCGTGACCGGCCCGCTGTTCGCGGCCGGCCTGGCCTACTGGCAGCTCGGCGAGTCGCATTACTGGGGCCACAACGCGATCCTGCGCGTGGAGCCCTTCATGCGCCACTGCGCGCTGGCCGAGCTGCCGGGCCGTGGCGGCCTGGCCGGCGAGATCATGTCGCACGACTTCGTCGAGGCGGCGCTGATGCGCCGCGCCGGCTACGAAGTCTGGCTGCTGCCCGAGCTGGAGGGCAGCTACGAGCAGCCGCCGCCGCATCTGGTCGACGAGCTGCAGCGCGACCGCCGCTGGTGCCAGGGCAACCTGCAGAACGCCCGCCTGGTGGCCGAGCCCGGCATTGCCGGCGTGCACCGCGCCATGTTCGTGAGCGCCGCGATGTCGTACGTGGCCTCGCCGCTGTGGCTGGCGTTCGTGCTGCTCGGTGTGCTGCCGTGGGTGGTGGCGGGCGGCGAAGCGGACGCACTGATGGCGGTCTCGGTCGGCGGCACGGCCTTCCCGCTCGCTGCCACCTTGCTGTGGGCGGCGACCCTGGCCTTGCTGTTCGTGCCGCGCGTGCTGGCGGTGCTGCTGGTGCTGCGGCGCGGCCAGCAGCCCGGCTATGGCGGGACGCTCAGGCTGGTCGCGAGCGCCGCGCTCGAAGCCTTGCTGTCGGCCTTGCAGGCGCCGGTGCGCATGGTCGCGCACTCGGTCTTCGTGGTGGGCGCCCTCACCGGGCTCGAACTCCACTGGAAATCGCCGTCGCGCGAGGCCAACGACCTGGGCTGGGGCGAGGCGGTCGCCCGCTTCGGACTGGTCGGCGGCTTGGTCGCCGCCTTCATGGCTTGGTCGCTGGCCGGCGAGCCGGGCGCGGCCTGGCGGGTGTTGCCGCTGGCGCTGCCGCTGGTGTTGGCGGTGCCGCTGGCGGTGTTGACGAGCCGTCGCAGCGTCGGCCAGAGCTGGCGCCTGCGCGGCTTGCTGTTGATTCCCGAGGAGCTGCGCGCGCCGGCCGTGCTGCAGTCGGCGTGGCGCGATGTGCGTGCCGTGCCAACGCATGCGACGCAGGGCGGTGCGGCCTGGCCGGTGGGATCGGCATCGTCAGCCGCCGGGCGGCCGGCACGCGTTGCCGCGCCGCCCCGGTCGGCTGCTGCACGGCCCGCCGCGTCGATGGTCGTCGCCTCATGGCAGCGCCGCGCACTGGCCACCGCCAGCCTGGCGATCGTGGCCGGCGTGGGGGTGGTGCCACGCAGCGTCGAGACCGGCGGGCTCAGCTCCAGCGACCTGGCCGCCATGCGCATCGTGATGCTGGCTTCCAGCCCATCGGCGGCGCCTCTGTTGGTCGAGCGCACGCCATCGATGTCATCGATGCGCTTGAAGCGTGTGTCATCGGCGGATGGCGTGCGACAGACGACTCGACGGCAGACCGTTCCGATCTGAAGCCGCGGGTCGACGGGCGCAGCGCAGAGCGAAGCGGGTGGTCCGCAAGCCCGAGCTGGGTGGGCGCCAATCTGCGCTGCGCGGTGCGGCTAGGGCTTGGCCTGCACTCGCGCAAATGCCTGCGCCAGTGCGCCGCCGGCCGATGGGTCGGCAGCCGTCGCTCGCCCGCCAGGGCGCGCCCGCTCGTCGCGGTTCGCGGGCTTGTAGGCGTTGCCCGCGCCGTCGCGCGCGTGCGGCAGCGCGGCACCGAGCTTCATCGTGAGCGCAATGCGCCCGCGTGCGAGGTCCACTTCGACCACTCTCACCTTGACGATGTCGCCTGTCTTCACCACCTCACGCGCGTCTTTCACGAACTTGTCGGCCAGCTGGCTCACGTGGACCAGGCCGTCCTGGTGGACGCCGATGTCGACGAAGGCGCCGAAGGCGGCCACGTTGCTGACCGTGCCTTCGAGCGTCATGCCGGGCTGCAGGTCCTTGATGTCTTCAATGCCTTCGTTGAAGCGCGCCACCTTGAAGTCGGGCCGCGGGTCGCGGCCGGGCTTCTCGAGTTCGGCCAGCACGTCCTTGACGGTGATCGCGCCGTAGCGCTCGTCGGCAAATGCCGCGGGCTCGAGCGCGCGGATCACCTCGGCGCGGCCCATCAACTGGTCGAGCGGGCGCCCCGCCTTGGCAAGGATTTTCTCGACCAGCGGATAGGTTTCCGGGTGTACGCCGGAGCGGTCGAGCGGGTTGTCGCCACCACTGATGCGCAAGAAGCCCGCCGCCTGCTCGAAGGTCTTGTCGCCCAGGCCAGCCACTTCGAGCAGCTGGCGGCGGTTGCGAAACGCGCCCTCGGCATCGCGCCAGCGAACGATGCTGGCGGCCACCGTGGCCGAGAGGCCCGAGACGCGCGCGAGCAGCGGCACCGATGCGGTGTTGAGATCGACGCCGACGGCGTTGACGCAGTCCTCGATCACCGTGCCCAGGGTGCGTGCGAGCTCGCCCTGGTTGACGTCGTGCTGGTACTGGCCGACACCGATGCTCTTGGGGTCGATCTTCACCAGCTCGGCCAGCGGGTCCTGCAACCGCCGCGCGATCGAGACCGCACCGCGCAGGGTGACATCGAGCTCGGGCAGTTCCTTGCTGGCGAACTCCGAGGCCGAGTAGACCGAGGCGCCGGCTTCGCTGACGACGACCTTTTCGATCGGCGGTGTGCCCGCGTCCCCGCCGCCCGATGCAGAGCCGGCCAGCGCCGACTGCATGCGCTTGATCAGCTCACCCGCCAGCTTGTCGGTCTCGCGGCTGGCGGTGCCGTTGCCGATGGCGATCAGGTTCACGCCATGCGTCGCAGCCAGCCGGCCCAGGGTGTGGATCGAGCCCTCCCAGTCCTTGCGCGGCTCATGCGGGTACACGGTAGCGGTATCGAGCACCTTGCCGGTATCGCTCACCACCGCGACCTTCACGCCGCTGCGGATGCCGGGGTCCAGGCCCATCACGACGCGCTTGCCGGCCGGTGCGGCGAGCAGCAGGTCGCGCAGGTTCTCGGCAAACACCCTGATTGCCACGCGCTCGGCGTCCTCGCGCAGCCGCGTGAACAGGTCGCGCTCCAGGCTCAGCGAAAGCTTGACCTTCCAGGTCCAGGCGATGCACCTGCGGATCAGCTCGTCGGCGGCGCGCTGCTGGTGGCGCCAGCCGAGATGCAGCGCGATGCGGCCCTCGGCCACCGACACCGTAGGCGCTTTGACGGGCGCGGTCGTCGCGGCGGCAGGCGGCTCGGCCAGCGCCAGCTTCGCGTCGAGCACTTCCAGCGTGCGGCCGCGAAACACCGCCAGCGCGCGGTGCGAAGGCACGCGGCCGATCGGTTCGTCGTAGTCGAAGTAGTCGCGGAACTTGGCGACGTCCGGGTCCTGCTCGTTCTTGCCGTCCAGCAATTTGGCCTTGAACAGACCCTCTTCCCACAGCCAGCCGCGCAGGCCCTGCACGAGCCGCGCGTCCTCGGCCCAGCGCTCGGCGAGGATGTCGCGCACGCCATCGAGCACCGCTTGCGCATCGGCAAAGCCCGCCTCGGTCAGCGCGGCAGCGCCTCCTTGGTAAGTGGCCACGAAGCCGCTCGCCTCGACCAGCGGCTCCTGCGTCGGGTCGGCAAACAAGCGGTCGGCCAGCGGCTCGATGCCGGCCTCGCGAGCGATCATGGCCTTGGTACGGCGCTTTTGCTTGTAGGGCAGGTAGAGGTCTTCGAGCTCCTGCTTGGTCGGCGCGGCCTCAATGGCGGCGCGCAGCTGCGGCGTGAGCTTGCCCTGTTCGTCGATGCTCTTGAGCACCGCGCTGCGGCGCTGTTCCAGCTCACGCAGGTAGGCCAGCCGCGCCTCCAGCTCGCGCAACTGCGTGTCGTCGAGATTGTCGGTCGCTTCCTTGCGGTAGCGCGCGATGAAGGGCACGGTGGCGCCGCCATCGAGCAGTTCCACGGCGGCGTGGACTTGCGCCGACCGAACCTTCAGCTCGGTGGCGATTTGAAGCAGGATCTTGTTCAAGGCGGTGGCCGCAAAAGGCGGCTTGCGAGAGCGGGCCGCGAGTGTAGCCAGTGGGCTCGGCGACCTCGGGCGAGCTCGGCGATCTCGGCGCACCGCCAGCGCGCCAACGAATCGCGGCAGGGTGAGCCCATCAGGCCCACTCCGCGCTGCCTTCTCCCTCTATTCGCCGGCCAGCCCGTCCAGGCGTTGTGCCCACTCTTCGTAGGAGCCCAGCAGCGTCCATTCAAAGTCGCACAGGTAGTCGTAGCCCAGCTTGAAGAGCGGCAGGCTGTGGGTGAGCGGGTCGATTTGCTCGACCGACGCCACCTCGACGATGGCGATCACCTCGTAGCGCCCGGGCACCTTCCAGACGCTCTTGATCACACCGGCCTTGACCCCTGCGAGCACGGCCACCGATTCCTGCTTCCAGGCGCTGAAGAATTCCTGGTTGGACATGCGCTCTGGCTTGTGCAGCCGTGCGTGAAGTAGCAGTTCCATGACATTCCCCGGTGGTTGCAAAGTGGTGAACGAATGTACAAGGGCGGCGACTCGATGCCGCTCCGCACGAACCCGCTGACGGCCTGGCGGCGAAGCGCCCGTCCGGGCTTGTTTTCTGCGCTCCGAGCGCCGAAGCTAGTGCCTTGGTGCTCATGCGCGGCGCCCGGGCAACGACCTCCCCCCGGCGCTCGGCACCAGCGCGATGGAGCGTCGACTGGCCCGCACAGCGGGCTCATGCAAAGGAAACAACATGCCTGCCTACATCACCTTGGTGAATTTCACCGATCAGGGCGCACGCAACATCAAGGATTCCCCGGAGCGCTTCGAGGCCTTCAAACGATTGACCGAGGCCGCCGGCATCACCGTCAAGAGCGTGCACTGGACCCAGGGCGCCTACGACCTGGTG
>NZ_JANMWL010000095.1:0-2140 GCF_031393925.1 Methylibium sp.
CCGACCGCCACGAACGACAGCCAGAAGCCCGGCTGCAGCAACGCCCACGGGTCGAGCGCGGTCACCACCACCGCCGCAGCTCCCCACACCAGCGGCCAGCTCCAGCGCAGGCCGGCCGCGCCGATCAGGGTGGCGGTGGCGAGCATCAGCACGGTGCGTTGCGCCGGCACGCCCCAGCCGGCGAAGGCCGCATACGCCAGCGCCGCCGCCAGCCCGCCCCAGCGCGCCGCCAAGGGCGCGGGACACCGCAGCATGGCGCGCCCACTGCGCCGCCACGCCCAGTGCACCGCCAGGCCGGCCAGCCACGCGAACATGGTCACGTGCAGGCCGCTGATCGACATGAGATGCGCCACGCCGGTGTTGCGGTAGAGCGCCCAGTCGTCGCGCTCGATCGCCGCCTGGTCGCCCACCGCCAGCGCGGCCAGCACGCCGGCCGCGGGCGAATCAGCCAGTCGGGTGACGATGGCGTCGCGCACCGACTGACGCAGCCGGTCGAGCGATGCGCCGCTCGGCGGTGCGAGCAATCGGTTGCCGGCACCGGGCGAGCCACGCACGTAACCGGTGGCGCGCACGCCTTGCTCGAACAGCCACAGCTCGTGGTCGAAGCCATGCGGGTTCATCGCGCCGTGCGGGCGCTTCAAACGCAATGTGAGCTGCCAGCGCTGCCCGGCCTGCAGCGCCGGCAAGGTCTCGCTGCCCCGCGCATACCAGCCGATCGCCAGGCGCGGCGGCAAGGTGAGGACGGCCGGGCCGGCGCGCGCCGACTCGACCTCCAGGCGAAAGCGCAGCGCCTCGGCCGAGCGCTGCGGCAGCCCGGCGACGACGCCCACGACAACGAGATCGCGGCCTTCGAGTTCCGCCGGCAAGACATCGGCCAGCCGCCAGCCGGCGCGCAGGCCGGTGGCCGCAAAAGCGAGCAGCGCAGTGGGCAACGCCAGTGCCAGCACCGCCAGCAGCGCGGCGCGTTGCCAGCGCGCTCGCAGCAGCCAGATCACGATGGCCGCGGCAACGACCAGCAGCGCGGCATAGGCCGGTGCGTCCCACAGCGCCGCCTGGCGCAGCTGCAGCGCCGTGCCCGCCACGAACGCTGCGCCCACCGTCAGCGGCCGGGCCAGCGAAGCGCTCGGGGCGGCAGGCATGCCGCAGTGTAGAAGCGGGCCTTGCACGGGCTGCACGGGCTGCACTGAAGTACGCGTAATGCGCCGCTCGTTTGCCCTAGGCCGTGGGCCGTGCGTCATGCGTCATGCGTCGCACCCCATGGACTGTGGGCAAGAGATGCCGGCCCGCAGGTACGATGCCCAATCGTTTTTCCAAGGGCCACTCATGTCGATCCAACAACGTCTCGAAGCGCTCGGCATCGTGCTGCCACCGATCGCCGTGCCGGCCGCCGCCTACCTGCCGTTCGTGCGCAGCGGCAACTTCGTGTTCCTGTCCGGGCACATCGCCAAGCGGGGCGGGCGGCCGCATGTCGGGCAGCTCGGCGCCGACATGGCCACGGCGGGCGGCAAGGCCGCGGCACGCAGCGTCGCGATCGACCTGCTGGGCACCTTGGCCGCGGCGCTCGACGGCGACCTCGAGCGCGTACAGCGCATCGTCAAGCTGATGAGCCTGGTCAACAGCACGGCCGACTACACCGAGCACCACCTGGTCACCAACGGCGCCTCGGAGCTGATGGTCGAGGTGTTCGGCGCCGAGCGTGGCGCGCACGCGCGCAGCGCCTTCGGCGTGGCGCAGTTGCCGATGGGCGCTTGCGTCGAGATCGAGCTCATCGCCGAAGTAAGTCCGTGAACTTTTCAAGTTTGCAGACGGATTCGACGCAGCGCGGCGCGCAGGCTTGGCCGATGGCTTCGGCCTCAAGCTAACGGCCGCCGACTACGTGATCAGTCACTGGCCCTGGTGCAATACCACCGCCGAAAAATGCGCGCGAGTTGAAAGCCTTGCTGAGGGCGGAGATGCTGAGGATTGAACGGCGGATTGGTGAGCAGTGAAGTGCTGCTGCATGGCGTCATCTCGGCGCTGAGTCGTGCAGACTGCCTTCATATCGCGCCGCGCTCAGATTCCTTCTCGCTCCGTGGCAAATCACTGTCTCTCGCGGAAACGGCGAAGCGATCCGAGCGATGCCCACCTTGCCGACGGCATT
>NZ_JANMWL010000272.1:0-11537 GCF_031393925.1 Methylibium sp.
ATCGCGTACGGCTCGTTGGTCGGCTCCAGCGGGCCGGTCAGCAGGTAGTCTTCCTTGATCGGCTGCGGGCAGTCGCGCGGGTAGATGCAGCTCGAGCCCAGGAACATCAGACGCTGCACGCCGGCCTGGTGGGCGCCATGAATCAGGTTGGCCTCGATCACCAGGTTCTCGTACAGGAAATCAGCGCGGTACTGGTTGTTCGCCTGAATGCCACCGACCTTGGCCGCCGCGATGAAGATGTAGTCGGGTTGTTCCTGTGAAAGGAAATCATGCACCGCGCGCTGATCCAGCAGGTCGAGCTCCCCGCGGCTGCGCGTCAGGAGGTTGGTGTAGCCGGCGCTTGCCAGCCGGCGCGCGATCGCGCTGCCCACCATCCCACGATGACCGGTCACGAAGACTTTGGCGTTGCGTTCCATTTTTTTCGATGTATGTCGCGAACGATCGCGAATCCGCTCAGTGCCAGCCCGAAAAACAGGGCGGCCGCGAGTGCGATCAGCGACCGTTTCGGTTTGCTCTTTCGCTCGGGCGGTGTTGCGACGTCCACGACCTGGATGAGGCCACCCTCGCGACTCTCATCCACCCGTGCAAGCTCGTACTGCCGCGCAAACAGCTCGAACAGCGTCTCCTGGTATTTGAACTCGCGGTACTTGCCCACGTAACCCGAGTCGTTGCCGGCCGTGTCACGCTGCTCCACGCGCGCCAACTGATCGCGCAGCGCGGCAAGCGTTGCCTGCTGCTGGAGCAGCTCGGGCGCGCCCTCTGCGAGCATGCGGCGCATGCTCTGCAGCCGCACTTCGGCGCCCGTGGCCTCGGCGCGCAGGCGCGCATAGCCTTCGGCTGCCGCCTTGGGTTCGGCCTTGAGTGCACCCTGCGAAAAGCCGCTGCTTTGCAGCGCGACTTGCGCCTTCGTCAGCTTGTCCTTGGTCTGCTCCAACTGCTGCTCGAAGAACACTCGGCGCTGCTGCGCTTCGCTCACGGCCAGCGTCGATGTCAGCTGACGCAGGCCCTCGACGTAGCTGTTGGCCATGGCGGCTGCGCGCTGCGGGTCGTGGTCGTCCACCTCGATGCTGAGCATGCCGTCCTTCTTGCCGGCGGCGATACGCACGTTGCTCTTCAGTGCCTTGCGCGCGTCTTGACGATACTTCGCGTCGTAGACCTCGAGCAGCTTGTAGGCGTCGATGATGCGGTCGGCCACTGTCACGCTTTCCAGCAATGCCACGTACTGCTCGGCCGGGCTCTTGACAGAGCCGCCCGCCAGGCCAGCCAGGCCGCCGAGCGCCCCCAACTGCGAAAGCGCTGCTGACGCCGCGCTTTGTTGCTGCTGGGGCGACAGCAAGGTCGTGCGTGCCGTGAACGTGGGTGCGATGAGGCTGGCAATGCCGAATGCCCCGGCGCCCGCCAGCAGCGTGCCGGCGACGATCAGTTTCCAATGCTCGCCAAGGATCTGCAGAAGCTCCCACAAGCCGATTTCGGGGCCGTCGTCCCAGGTTTCGTCGCTCGCACTGTCGCGGCGCGCCTTGCTGTCCATCGTCGCCGCCATCTCAGCGCTGCAGCGTCCGGATCGCCGCCGCCCCCAGGCCGAACTGGTAGAAGATTTGCGACCATTCCTTGAGCTCCTGCGTCCAGCTGGTCTTGTTGATCTCCTCGGGCACGAACACGGTGTCGCCGGCCAACGCTTCGAGCCGGTCGATGTTGCCGCCAAAACCGAGCCAGTTGCTGCGCTGGCGCGCGCTCACTACGCTGCCGTTGGCGCGCAGCACGAAGGTGCTGCCCGGGTCGGCGCCGCGCGTGGGCCCGCCGGCCAGGCTCACGAAGTCGTTGACCTGGCGGCCCTGGCTGTACAGGTAGCTGCCGCTGTTGAACACGCTGCCGAAGATGCCGACGGTGGTGGGCCGCGCCGGCACGTAGACACGGTCGCCGTCCTCGAGCGCCAGGTCGGGTAGCGAGCGGGTTTCGGGTGGCGATTGCAGCACGATGCGGCCGCTTGGCTTGATGGTGCGCAGCCGCTCGATCAGGCGCGTGGTCGCCGTGCCGCGCGCGGCCTGGGTGGCGGCCTCGTCGGCGCTGAGGGCGCGCTGGGTGGTGGTGGCCTTGGCGAACTCGGTTTCCAGGTCGCGCAGTGCTCGTTCGTAGTTTTCCTGCTGCGTGATGCGCACGCTCTCGCGGCTGAATTCGGTGCCGAACACGTAGGCGTAGGCGGTCAGGCCGCCGGCGGCCTGCAGGGCGTCGTTGATGGTGCTTTGCGCCGGTAGCACGTACTCGCCTGGGTTCGCGACTTCGCCTTCGACGCGCACGCGCCGGTTCTGCAGCGCCACCGGCAGCACCGCCTCCACCGAGCTGAAGGCGCGCAGCACGTCGCCGCCGCTCGGCGTAACGCCTTGCGACTGCGGTAGCGGCAGCTCGGCGATGCCGGTCGTGCTGCGCTGCTCGAGCCGCTGCACACCCAGGCGGCTGCGGTCGGCCACGGCAGTAAAGCCTCCTGCCATGGCCAGCACGTCGGCCACCGTGTCGCCCGCCTTCAGCTCGAAGATCGCCGGCTTGTTGACGCTGCCGATCAGGGCCACCTGCGTGCCCACCGGGCCGATGTGGATCACGTCGTCGGCCTGGACGATGCGGTCGGCGCTGCGGTCGCCCTTGAGCAGCAGGTCGTAGAGGTCGAAGCTGGTCACGAGCTGCTTGCCGCGACGTAGCTGGATGTCGCGAAAGCTCCCGGCCGCGGCCGGACCGCCGGCGCGCAGCAGGGCCCCGACGATGGTCGACAGGCTGCTCACGTTGTAGGAGCCGGGTCTTTGCGCAAAACCGGTCACGTAGACACGCACGCCGCGCAGCTGCCCGAGCGAAACGCTGAGCTGGAAGTTGCGGAAGACCTGCGCCACGCGTTGCCGGATCACGTCGGGCAGGTCGCCGTAGCGGACGCCGGCCACCGTCACCGAGCCGACGCGAGGGATGTTGATGCGGCCGCTGCGGTCCACCTGCACGCGCAGGTCGGCGTCGACCGAGCCCCACAGCACCAACTGAATTTGATCGCCCGGCCCCACGAGGTAGTCGGGGGGTGCCAAGGCGCTGCCTCGGTCGGGCTCACTGCGGCCCGTGATGAGCTCGGCGCCAAAGCGGCGCAGCAGGTTGAAGTCGCGTTCGTCGGTCTGGCCGGCCAGGCGACGCGCATAGGCTTCGAATTCGTCGACCGGCGCGCGGCGAGTGCGGGGCCGATCGCCTCGCCTTGTGTCGAATGCATCATCGGTGGCGGGGCGCCGGTCCGGGCGCTCGGAGCGATCGAGGCGATCTTCGCGGTCCAGGCGCTCGTCGAACTCGTCGCGCTCCCGTCCGTCGGTGTCGACCGAGCGCGGGTTGGTGTTGGTCGGCTGGCGCAGGCGGATCGGGCCCTGCGTGTCGTTGTTGTCCCGCTCCTGGGAGTAGATGCTCTGCGCCAGTGCGGCGGGATCCATCGCCAGCAAAATCACGGCGACCGACGCCAGTCGAGCCAGCCACCGGCAGACGCGAGAGCGGGTCGATCGTGGCCGAAAGAATTGTGCGATCAGTTCAGGCATGGAGTCGTTTTCGCGTGGGTCTTAAGCATCCGCGCGGCGGAATAAAAGAGCCCCCGGGTCGAAGCGGCGAAGTGTACCCACTGGCATGGGCGCGCCGACGGCGCGCCGTCGCGCTGCCTTACTCGAACGCCAAGGCCGTGGCGAGCAACGGGGCAGCCGCATCCTTGCCCGAGAGCACGGGCGCGACGCCGGCATCCGGCCAGACGACGCCCAACGCCGGGTCATCCCACCGCACACTGCCTTCGGCCTGCGGCGCGTAGTAATCGGTGGTCTTGTAAAGAAAGTCCGCCGTGTCGCTGAGCACCAGGAAGCCGTGCGCAAAGCCCGGCGGGATCCACAGCTGGTGGTGGTTGTCGGCGCTCAGTTCGCCGCCCGCCCAGCGCCCGAAACGCGGGCTGCTGCGGCGCATGTCCACCGCCACGTCGAAGACGCAGCCGCTGGTCACGCGCACCAGCTTGCCTTGCGCGTGCGGCGGCAGCTGGTAGTGCAAGCCGCGCAGCACGCCGCGGGCGGAGCGCGAGTGATTGTCCTGAACGAAGGCGACCGCATGGCCCACCGCCGCGTCGAACGCCTGCTGGTTGAAGCTTTCCATGAAGAAGCCGCGGGCGTCGCCGAACACCTTGGGCTCGATCAGCAGCACTTCGGGCAGCGAGGTCGGCGTGACCTTCATCTCAGTTCCCGCGGGAGGCGGCACCGAAGGCGCGTGGGGGTGGTCATCTCAATACACCTGCTCGTTCAGCACCTTCATGAGGTACTGACCGTAGCCGTTCTTGAGCATCGGACGGGCATGCGCTTGCAGCTGCTCGGCGCTGATCCAGCCGGAGCGAAACGCGATCTCCTCCGGGCACGCCACTTTCAAACCCTGGCGTTTTTCCAGGGTGGCGATGAACTGGCCGGCTTCGAGCAGGCTGTCGTGGGTACCGGTGTCGAGCCAGGCATAGCCGCGCCCCATGATTTCCACACCGAGCTGCTGCTGCGCGAGATAGCGCGCGTTGACGTCGGTGATCTCCAGTTCACCGCGATGCGAAGGCTTGATGTCGGCCGCGATGTCGCACACCTGCTCGTCGTAGAAGTACAGGCCGGTCACTGCGTAGTTGCTCTTCGGCACCGCGGGCTTTTCTTCGATGCTGATGGCGCGATGCTCGGCATCGAAGGCCACCACGCCGTAGCGTTCGGGGTCATGCACGTGATAGGCGAACACGCTGGCGCCGCTTTCGCGCTCGGCGGCGTTGCGCAGCAGGCGCTGCAGGTCGTGGCCGTGGAAGATGTTGTCGCCGAGCACCAGCGCGCTCGGTCGTCCGCCGACGAAATGCCGCCCGAGGATGAAGGCTTGCGCCAGGCCGTCGGGGCTGGGTTGCACGCAGTAGCTCAGGTTGATGCCCCAGCGCGTGCCGTCGCCGAGCAACGCCTGAAAGCGCGGCGTGTCCTGCGGCGTGCTGATCAGGAGGATGTCGCGGATGCCCGCGAGCATCAAGGTGCTGAGCGGGTAATAGACCATCGGCTTGTCGTAAACCGGCAGCAGTTGCTTGCTCATGGCCAGGGTGGCCGGATGCAGCCGCGTGCCGGAGCCGCCGGCCAGGATGATGCCTTTGCGTTGCATGCGAGTGTCCTCAGGAGGCGCTTGTTATCTCGGCCAACAGGCGCTCGACGCCCTGCTGCCAGGGCGGCAGGTGCAGGCCGAACGCCGCCCGCAGCTTGTGCGTGGCCAGGCGCGAATTGAGCGGCCGCCGGGCCGGCGTGGGAAAGGCGCTCGTGGGCACTGGCGCCACGGCCTCGGGCGCGACCTTGATGGCCTGGCCGCGCGCTCGCGCGGCCTCGATCACGAAGCGCGCATAGCCATGCCAGCTGGTCTCACCGGCGGCCACCGCGTGATACGTGCCGCCCAGCGCCGGGCGTTCGCGCAGTTGGCGCAACGCCTGCGCGGTGATGTCGGCCAGCAAGTCGGCACCGGTCGGTGCGCCGAACTGGTCGTCGATGACGCTGAGCGTGTCGCGCTCGGCCGCCAAGCGCAGCATGGTCTTGGCGAAGTTGCCGCCGCGCGCGCCATAGACCCAGCTGGTGCGCAGGATCAGGTGTTTGCAGCCGCTCGCGCGGATGGCTTGCTCGCCTTCGAGCTTGGTCGAGCCGTAGACCGAGAGCGGCCCGGTTGGTGCCTCTTCATCGCGCGCTTGGTGGCCCGAGCCGTCGAACACGTAGTCGGTGCTGTAGTGAACCAGCCAGGCCCCGAGCGCGGCGGCTTCGCGCGCCAGCACGCCGGGCGCGGTGGCGTTGAGGGTGCGCGCCAGCGCCGGCTCGCTCTCGGCCTTGTCGACGGCGGTGTGCGCGGCGGCATTGACGATCACGTCGGGCCGCACCGCCCGCACGGTGGCTGCCAGCGACTCGGGCTGGCTGAAATCGGCACTGAGTTCGGTGCTGTCGAAGTCGAGCGCCGTCACCCTGCCGAGCACGCCGAGCGCGCGCTGCAGCTCCCAGCCGACCTGTCCGTTCTTGCCGAGCAGCAACAGCTTCATCGCGCGGCGTAGTTGGTGGCGAGCCAGTCGCGGTAGCCGCCGCTTTGCACGTCGGCCACCCAGTCGGTGTTGGCGAGGTACCACTGCACGGTCTTGCGGATGCCGGTCTCGAAGGTTTCGGTCGGGCGCCAGCCCAGCTCGCGTTCGATCTTCTGCGCATCGATCGCGTAGCGGCGGTCATGGCCCGGGCGGTCGGCCACGTGCGTGATCAGGCGCGCATAGGGGCCGGCAGCGCTCGGCTGCAGCTCGTCGAGCAGCGCAGCGACGCGGTGCACGATGTCGATGTTGGCCTGCTCGTTGCCACCGCCGATGGTGTAGGTCTCGCCGAGCCGGCCGCGCTCCAGCACGGCGCGGATCGCGCTGCAGTGATCGGTGACGTAGAGCCAGTCGCGGATCTGCCGGCCATCGCCATACACCGGCAGCGGCTTGCCGGCCAGGGCGTTGACGATCATCAGCGGGATGAGTTTCTCGGGGAAGTGATAGGGGCCGTAGTTGTTGGAGCAATTGGTCGTGATGACCGGCAGGCCGTAGGTGTGGTGCCAGGCACGCACCAAGTGGTCGCTGGCCGCCTTGCTGGCCGAGTACGGGCTGTTGGGCTCGTAGGCATGGCTTTCGGTGAAGGCCGGCGCGTCCGGTGTCAGGGAGCCGTAGACCTCGTCGGTGCTGACGTGGTGGAAGCGAAAGCCGGCCTTCGCTCCACCGGGCAAGGCCGACCAATAGGCGCGCGTCGCTTCGAGCAAGGCGAACGTGCCCTCGACGTTGGTGCGCATGAAGGCGCCGGGCCCGTGGATCGAGCGGTCGACATGGCTCTCGGCCGCGAAGTGCAGCACCGCGCGGGGGCGGTGCGCGGCCAGCAGGCGGTCGACGAGGTTGCGGTCGCAGATGTCGCCCTGCACGAACACATGGCGCGCGTTGCCGCGCAGCGACGCCAGGTTGCGCAGGTTGCCGGCGTAGGTGAGCAAGTCGAGGTTGACGACCGCTTCGCCGGTGGCGGCGATCCAATCGAGCACGAAGTTGCTGCCGATGAAGCCGGCGCCACCGGTGACGAGGATCATGCTTTGGGCTCGACCGCGACCCGGCCGTAGGTGTCCTCGAAGCGCACGATGTCGTCCTCGCCGAGGTAGCTGCCGGACTGCACTTCGATGATCTCCAGCGGAATGTTCCCCGGGTTGGCCAGGCGGTGCTTCTCGCCGAGCGAAATGTAGGTGCTCTGGTTCTCGGTGAGCAGCAGCTTCTTGTCGCCGCAGGTCACCTGGGCGGTGCCCGACACCACGATCCAATGCTCGGCGCGGTGGTGGTGCATCTGCAGGCTCAGCGTTGCGCCCGGCTTGACGAGGATGCGCTTGACCTGGAAGCGCGGCCCGTGGTCGATGCTGTCGTACCAGCCCCAGGGGCGGTGTACGCGGCGGTGCAGCGTGGCTTCGCTGCGCGAGGCGCGCTGCAGTTGCGCGACGATCTGCTTCACATCCTGGCTGCGGTCGCGGTCGGCCACCAGCACCGCGTCGGGCGTTTCGACCACGACCACGTTGTCCAGGCCGACCACGCTGACCAGCCGGCTGGTCGCATGCACCAGCGTGTTGCGGCTGTTCTCGATGATCGCGTCGCCGCGCGACGCATTGCCGCTGGCGTCGCGCTCGCTGACCTGCCACACGGCGTCCCAGGCGCCGAGATCGCTCCAGCCGGCGTCCAGCGGCACCATCTTGACGGCAAAGCCAGCGCCGTTGCCGCTGCTCACTGCACCCTTGTTGCTGCAGCACGGCTCCATCACCGCGTAATCGATCGATTCGGAGGGGATCGCGGCGAACGCGGCCTTGTCCGGTCGCATGAAACTCGCATCGCTCGAGCGCGCCACCCAGGCCGCGGCGGTGGCGCTCGCGATGTCGGGCCGAAAGCGCTCCAGCGCGGCCAGCCAGACCGAAGCGCGCAGCACGAACATGCCGCTGTTCCAGGCGTAGGCGCGATCGGCAAGGTAGCGCTCGGCGGTGGCAAGGTCGGGCTTCTCGACGAAGGACTGCACCGTTCGCACCGCACCTGCATCGCCGCCGTCGCCGCTGTGGATGTAGCCGAAGCCGGTTTCGGGGCGGGTCGGCGGCACACCGAGCGTGACCAGGCTGCCATCGGCCGCCGCCTCGATGGCCGCACGCAGCGCCACCGTGAAGGCGGGCGCATCGACGACCGTTTGATCCGCCGGGGTGACGACCAGGATCGGGTCATCGCCGCCGGCATTGGTGCGGGCGGCCAGCGCGGCGAGCGTGAGTGCCGGCGCGGTGTTGCGCCCGGTCGGCTCGAGCAGCAAGGTCGCGTCGTGGATGCCGATCTCACGCAGCTGGTCGAGCACCATGAAGCGGTGCTCTTCGTTGCCGACGACCAGCGCGGCGCCAACCTCGACCGCGTCGCCTGCGAGCGCGGCCAGCCGCATCACCGCCTGTTGGAACAGCGTCTGCGGTCCATTGAGCGCGAGGAACTGCTTGGGATAGAGCGCACGGCTGAGCGGCCACAGGCGGGTGCCCGAACCGCCGGCCAGGATGACGGGAACGATGGAGTGCATGAGGGTTGCGAGTTCACCGAAAAGGCGAAGGCACTATAGCGGGGCGAGTGCCCGCGAAGCGGCCGCGAATGCGGGGGATTCCAGGCCTTCAAGGGCGCTGGCTACACTCGCCCGATGCTGTTTTTTCTGTGCGCCTTCGGTGCATCCGCGATCGTGACCTTGCTGGTGGTGCGCTCGGCTCGAACGCACTCGCGGTTCTCGGCCGACCATGACTTGTCGGGCCCGCAAAAATTTCACACCAGCCCGGTGCCGCGCGTCGGCGGACTGGGCATCGTGGCCGGCCTCTTGGCGGCGACGGGGGCGCTGTGGTGGGCGGGTGTGCATGAGCCCGCTGAACTGGCGATCTGGCTGCTGTTGTGCGGCGCCCCGGCGTTCGCCGCCGGCTTGATTGAAGACCTGACCAAGCGCGTCTCCCCCCGCAGGCGCCTGGCGGCCACCGCGTTGTCGGCGCTGCTGGCGGTGCTTCTGCTGCAAGCCACGATCACGCGCACCGACCTGTGGGGGCTGGACTGGATTGCCGCGTTCCCCCTCGGCGCCGCACTGCTCGCCGTGTTCGTGGTGTCGGGCATCGCGAACGCGATCAACATCATCGACGGCTTCAACGGCCTCGCCTCGATGTGCGTGGTGATGATGCTGCTGGCCATCAGCTACGTCGCCGCGCAGGTCGGCGACACGTCGCTGCAGGTGGTTGCCGTGGTGGGGGCCGGTGCGACGCTCGGCTTCTTCATCTGGAACTACCCTGCGGGCCTGATTTTCCTAGGTGACGGCGGCGCCTATTTCCTGGGCTTTTTCATGGCCGAGTTGAGCATCCTGCTGCTGCAGCGCAACCCGCAGGTCTCGCCGCTGTTTCCGCTGCTGATGGCGATCTACCCGGTGTTCGAGACGCTGTTCTCCATGTACCGGCGCAAGCTCGTGCAAGGCCGCGCCGTGGGGGCGCCCGATGGCGTGCATCTGCACAGCCTCGTGTACCGCCGACTGTTGCGCTGGGCGGTGGGCAGCCGCGACGCCAAGTTGCTGACGCGGCGCAACTCGATGACGTCGCCCTACCTCTGGATGCTTTGCATGATGGCGGTGCTGCCGGCGGTGCTGTTCTGGGACGACTCGCGCGTGCTCGGTGCGTTCATCGTCGTGTTCGCGCTGTCCTACACGGTGCTCTACGGCATGATCGTGCGCTTTCGGGTGCCGCGCTGGCTGATCTTTCGGCGCTGAAACCCGCCTGCACGGTTGGCCACCGGCCTCGCCGATAATCGGCGCACATGCAAAACGAATCCACGCTGGCGCCGTCTGACGCGCTCTTCCCCGAGGCGCCCCCGGCCCGCTTCGACACCCTGGCCCTCGATCCCAAGCTGCTGCGCGCGGTCGCCGACTCCGGCTACCTGATCATGACGCCGATCCAGGCCAAGGCCATTCCGCTGGTGCTGGCGGGGCGCGACGTGATGGGTGCCGCCCAGACGGGCACAGGCAAGACCGCCGCCTTCGCGCTACCGCTCCTGCAAAAGATGCTGCGCCACGAGACCGCGAGCGTCTCCCCGGCTCGCCACCCGGTGCGCGCGCTGGTGATCACCCCCACGCGCGAGCTGGCCGACCAGGTGGCCAACAGCGTCAAGACCTACGCCAAGCACACCAGCCTTCGGGCCACGGTGGTGTTCGGCGGCATCGACATGAAGCCGCAGACGGCCGAACTCAAACGCGGCGTCGAGGTGCTGATCGCCACGCCGGGGCGGCTGCTCGACCACATCGAGGCCAAGAACTGTTCGCTGGGTCAGGTCGAGTACGTGGTGCTCGACGAGGCCGATCGCATGCTCGATATCGGCTTCCTGCCGGACCTGCAGCGCATCCTCAGCTACCTGCCAAAGCAGCGCCAGACCCTGCTGTTCTCGGCCACTTTTTCGACCGAGATCAAGAAGCTGGCGCAGAGCTACCTCCAGGATCCGATCCTGGTGGAGACGGCCCGGCCCAACGCCACCGCGTCGACCGTCGAGCAGCGCTTCTACCGCGTCGAAGAAGACGACAAGCGCGCTGCGGTGCGCCAGTTGCTGCGCACGCGCGAGATCTCGCAAAGCCTCGTGTTCGTCAATTCCAAACTCGGTGCGGCGCGGCTGGCGCGCGCGTTCGAGCGCGACGGCCTGAACACCCAGGCGCTGCATGGCGACAAGTCGCAGGACGAGCGCCTGAAGGCGCTGGCGGCCTTCAAGGCGGGCGAGGTCGACCTGCTGGTGGCTACCGACGTGGCTGCGCGGGGGCTTGATATCCGCGACCTGCCGGCCGTCTTTAACTTCGACGTGCCGTTCAATGCCGAGGACTACGTACACCGCATCGGGCGCACCGGCCGGGCGGGTCAGTCTGGCCTGGCGATCACCCTGGTGGACCGCGACGACAGCCGCCTCGTGTCCGACATTGAAAAGCTCATCAAGAAAAAGCTCGATATCGAGCCGCTCGAGCTCGACGACGAGCGCCCGCGTCGCCCGCCGCGGCGCGAGGAGGCGCCGCGCGACGAGGCGCGTGCCGAATCCCGCGCCGACACCCGCGTCGCCGAGCGCGCGCCTGCGCCCGCGCCAGTGCGCCGCTACAGCCCGTCGGCTCCCCCGGCCGACCCGTTCTTCAGCCGCCCCTACGAAGCCCAGGCCGCGGCCGAGCCGGTGTGGGACGCGCCGGTGCAGGCGAGCGGCGCGTCGTCGAGCAGCCTCTCGCGCTATATCAAGCCGAAGCGAAAACTCAGCTCGCTGTTGGGCGGCAAGTAAGAGCGCACGCGTTCGAGTCGTGTTCAAACTGCGGTTGCGCTGCAAGCACGCTCAGGTCACTCGCGCGGCGCTCATGCCGCGTTCACGCCGCGAGCAGCGCGAACACCGCCGGCACGTCGGCCGGCAGCTCCGCCGCCCGCCGCTGCCACCCCGCCACGGTGTCGCTGCGCGTCCAACCCTCAGCCAAGGT
>NZ_JANMWL010000011.1:0-6714 GCF_031393925.1 Methylibium sp.
CGCGCCACCGCCGCCGAGGTGTTCGGCGTGGCGCTCGGCGAGGTGAGTTCGGAGCAGCGCCGCTATGCCAAGGTCATCAACTTCGGCCTCATCTATGGCATGGGCGCCTTTGGCCTGGCCAACAACCTGGGCATCGAGCAAAAGGCCGCCAAGGACTACATCGACCGCTATTTCGCGCGCTTTGCCGGCGTGAAGCGCTACATGGACGAGACGCGCGAGTCGGCGCGCGAGCTGGGCTATGTCGAGACCCTGTTCGGGCGGCGCATCTACCTGCCCGACATCAAGGGAGGCAACGGCCCGCGGCGCACCGGCGCGGAGCGCCAGGCCATCAATGCGCCGATGCAGGGAACGGCCGCCGATCTCATCAAGCTCGCGATGATCGCGGTGCAGCGCCGTCTCGAGGGCGAGGCGCGGGCCACCAAGATGATCATGCAGGTTCTCGACGAACTCGTGTTCGAGGTACCCGAAGCCGAGCTCGAATGGGCCTTGGCCGAAGTGCCGCGGCTGATGGCCGGCGTGGCAGCGCTGCAGGTGCCGCTGCTGGCCGAGGTGGGGGTGGGCCCGAATTGGGACGAGGCCCATTGAAGCACCGCCCGCGGTCTGCACCTTTCTGTTGAGGCGACCGTCGCGAACACGGCCCTTGTCACCGCGCCGACACCGACCTGACGCGCCGCCGTCACGGTAGATCGTCATGCTGAACGTCCATGCAATGGACAGCGGTTTCGTTTCGTGAATGGGCTACCCGGTCGGCCGACGGCGCTGCGGCCGACCGGCTCGCCGCGGCCTGGGTGGTGCCGCCGGCAGCCTTCGCCGAGCTTGCACCCGAACACCGCTTGCGCGTGCGCAGTGCGTGGATCTCGGATCTGCACCTCGGCACGCCGGGTTGCCAGGCGATCGCGCTGCTGGACTTCTTGAAGACGCTCGACTGCCAGCACCTCTATCTGGTGGGCGACATCATCGACGGCTGGCAGCTCCGGCGCAGCTGGTACTGGCCGCAGGCGCACAACGACGTGGTGCAAAAGCTCTTGCGCAAGGCGCGCAAGGGCACACGCGTGGTGTTCGTGCCGGGCAACCATGACGAGTTCGCGCGCAAGTACATCGGCCACGACTTCGGCGGCATCGAGGTCGCGCTCGACTGCGTACACACCACCGCCGATGGCCGCCGGCTGTGGGTGACGCACGGCGACCACTTCGACGGCGTGATCCAGTGCGCCAAGTGGCTGGCCCACGTGGGCGACTCGCTCTACGAGTTCACGCTGCGCCTGAACCGCCACCTGAACTCGCTGCGCGCGCGCGCGGGCCTGCCGTACTGGAGCCTGAGCAAGTACCTGAAGCTCAAGGTCAAGCGCGCGGTCAGTTTCATTGGCGACTTCGAGCAGGCTGTGGTGCGCGAGGCACGGATGCGCGGCGTTGACGGCGTGGTGTGCGGCCACATTCATCATGCCGAGCTGCGCGAGATCGACGGCATCGTCTATGCCAACGACGGCGACTGGGTCGAGAGCCTCACCGCACTGGTCGAGCACGCTGACGGACGCCTCGAAATCATCGACTGGGGCGCATGCGCGGCGGCGCGGCGCCGTTGCGTCGCGGTGCCTGCGGTCGCCGCCGAACCGGCCGCGCTGAATGTCGAGGTGGTGGTGTGAAGCTCGCCCTCGTCACCGACGCCTGGCTGCCGCAGGTCAACGGCGTCGTCACCACGCTGGTCGAACTGGTACAGGGGCTGCGCGCGCGCGGCCACGAGGTCGAGGTGATCGAGCCCTCGGGATTTCGCCGCTTCGCCTGCCCCGGCTACCGCGAGCTCGAGCTGGCCTGGCGACCCGGCGCCGAAGTGTCGCGCCGCCTCGATGCGCTGCAAGCCGACGCGGTACACATCGCCACCGAAGGCCCGCTCGGCGGCGCGGCGCGAAACCACTGCAAGAAGCGCGGGTGGGCCTTCACCACGGCCTTCCACACCCGATTTCCCGACATTCTTGCCAAGGCCCTGCATGTGCCGCCGGCCTGGGGCTATGCCTGGTTTCGGCGCTTTCACAGCGCCTCGAGCGGCGTCATGGTGCCCAGCGCGGGCATGCTGGGCATCCTCGAGCATTACCGCTTCGACAAGCTGCGAGCCTGGTCGCACGGCGTCGATCTCGGTTTGTTCGCCCCCGTGCCGGGTGCCGACCTCGGCCTGCCGCGGCCGGTCTTTCTGTACGTGGGGCGCGTGTCTTATGAAAAAAACCTTGAAGCCTTCCTGCGGCTCGATCTGCCCGGCAGCAAGCTGGTCTGCGGCGTCGGGCCGCTCGAGCCGCAATTGCGGCGCCGATACCCCGGCGTTCATTGGCGTGGCCTCGTGTCGCGCATCGAATTGCCACGCATCTACAGCGCCGCCGACGTGTTCGTGTTTCCGAGTCGCAGCGAGACCTTTGGCTTGGTGATGCTCGAGGCCATGGCCTGCGGTACGCCGGTGGCCGCCTACCCGGTGCCCGGACCGCTCGACGTGGTCGGCGATTCCGACGGCGGTGTGCTGAATGACGACCTGCGGTGCGCTGCGCTGCGAGCGCTCGACCTGCCGCGCCAGCGCGCCCGTGCGCGCGCCCTGCAGTTCGACTGGTCCGCCGTGTGCGCGCAATTCGCCGGACTGCTGGTCGAGGCGCGAAGCGGCGCCGGGCTGCCAGGGATACACGACCACCGGGCCGAGCGCTCGCCGCTCTGGCCAGCCTGAGGATCGGCGATTGCCGCTGGCTGAGCCGATTTGCGCCAAAAGGGAACGTCGGTTCGGCGCAACGGCGGGTGTCAATTGTGTGAGAGTCTTGGCACACTTGCGTTCGCTTGCTTGAATTGGCTTCGGTAGCTTCACCTCCGCAAGCGCCAGACATCACCCATCCCCAAGAGGACAACATGACAAAGAATCTATTTCACCCGCTCGCTCAGCGCACTTTGATCGCAGGGGCGGTGTTGGCCATGACGGCGGGCTTCGCACAAGCGCAATCGTCGGTCACCCTGTACGGCCGCATCGACGTCGGCGTGCAGTACAGCGACAAGACGGCTGGCTCCAACGACTCGTTGGTCGAAGTCGCCAACGCCGGCATTCGCCCGAGCATCTGGGGCCTGCGTGGCTCGGAAGATCTCGGTGGCGGCCTGGGCGCCTTCTTTAACCTCGAGGCGCACTTTGCGGGCGACACCGGCGCGGCCACAGGTCCGGCCGCTGGACGGTCGGGGTCGGGCGGTTTCCGCCGCCAAGCCAACGTCGGCGTGAAGGGACCGTGGGGTCAGGTCACCCTGGGCCGTCAGTACAGCCCGGCGATCCTGGCGAACATCGGCACCGAGCCGCGCGCCTTCAAGGAAAACCTGTCCGGCCTGTATCCCTACGCGCTGAACCAGAATCCGGGCTCTAACACGGTCAACGACATCGGCCTCTTCATCGGCAACTCGGTTTCGTACAGCAACACCTTCGGCCCCGTCTATCTGGGCGCGTTGGTTGCGGCTGGCGAAGGCACCGGCCGCACCTACACGCTCGGCGCCAGCTGGACCGGCCCGATCACGCTGTCAGCCTCCTACCAGGAGATCGAGCGCGCCCCCGACCAAGACGGCACCAAGCACGGCATGGTGGGCGCGGCAGTGCCGTTCGGCCCCGTCACGGTCAAGGCCAGCTACCAGAAGTCCGAAGAAAAGATTGCCAACGTCAAGATCTCCGATGTCAACTTCTTTGGCGTGGGTGTTGATTTCGCCTGGAATCCGACCAACACCTTGAACGCGACTTACTACTACGGCAAGGACAAGATCCGCCGGGCTGGCAATCTGGAAGACAAGACCAGCACGCTCGTCTTGAGCAACGACTACGCGATCTCCAAGCGCACCACGCTCTACGTCCAAGGCGCCTACGCGGACGCCAAAGGCGCACCGTCGCTGCGCACCGGCGTCATCGTCAACGGCGCTCACCCGGACGCCAAGACGTCGATGGTCGGCGTGGGCGTCAGCCACAACTTCTGATCGATTGCGGCACGCCCTCGCGGCGGCCGCGAACTTTCAGTCTTTAAAGGCCCGTGGCCGCTTCGGCGGTCACGGGCCTTTTTCATGGCCCGGCATTGCCTGTCACCAAGTTGCCGTCTGCCTTGCCTAGACTCGCAGGATGACCGCCGTCCTTCGCTCCCCCCCGCCGACCGCGACCCGCCCTACCGGCTTGGCGCTGCTCAACCGCGAGCAGGCGATCCTCGAATTCAATCGCCGCGTGCTCGCCCAGGCGCTGCGCGAAGACGTGCCGCTGCTCGAGCGGCTGCGCTACATCACCATCGTCTCCTCCAACCTCGATGAATTCTTCGAGGTGCGCTTTGCCGACTACCTGGAGGCCTCGCGCCTGCCGCGCTCGGGCATCACCATGCGCGAGATGGCCGATGTCGCGGCCGCGGCGCACGCGCTCATCGACGCCCAGTACGCCGCCTTCAATGACGTGGTCATGCCGGCGCTGAAGGCCAGCGGCATCCGCATCCTGAACCACGCCGAACGCGACGAACCGCAGCGCCGCTGGGTCGACGCCTTCTTTAAAAAGCAGGTGCGCCCGCTGCTCGTGCCGCTGGGGCTGGACCCGGCGCACCCCTTCCCACAGGTCGCCAACAAGTCGCTCAACTTCATCGTCAAGCTCGGTGGCCGCGACGCCTTCGGACGGGACAACTCGATTGCCATCGTGAAGGTGCCGCGCGTGCTACCGCGCGTGATCCGCCTGCCCGACAAGCTGGCGCTCGGCGGGCAGAGCTTCGTGCTGCTGTCGAGCGTGGTGCGCGCCCACCTCGCGGAGCTGTTCCCGGGGCGCAGCGTCGAGGCGTTCTCGCAGTTTCGCGTCACGCGCGACTCCGACCTCGACGTCGACGAGGAGGAGATGACCAACCTGCGTCAGGCGCTGCGCTCCTCGCTGTCGACGCGGCATTTCGGCCAGGCGATCCGGCTCGAGGTCGTCAAGAGCTGCCCCGAGGAGCTGAGCGAGTTCTTGCTGCAGCAGTTCGGCTTGCCGGATGCGGCGCTCTACCTGGTCAACGGGCCGGTCAACCTGGTGCGCCTGAACCAGCTCATCGACCAGGCCGATGCCGACGCACTGCGCTTCGCGCCCTACGAGCCGGCTTGGCCCAGGACCTTGCGGCCGGCCCTGGCGAGCGGCTCGCTGTTCGAGCGGCTCAAGCAGGGCGACGTGCTGTTGCATCACCCTTTTGAGAGCTTCGAGCCGGTGGTGCAATTGCTGCGCGAGGCGGTCGCCGACCCTGATGTGCTGGCCATCAAGCAGACCGTCTACCGCGCCGGCAGCGAGAGCGTGCTGATGGAGCTGCTGATCGAGGCGGCGCGGCGCGGCAAGGAGGTGATGGCGGTGGTCGAGCTCAAGGCTCGCTTCGACGAGGAGGCCAACATCAACTGGGCCGAGCGGCTGGAGGCGGTTGGTGCGCAGGTGGTCTACGGCATCGTCGGCTTGAAGACGCACGCCAAGCTGTTGCTGGTGACGCGCCGCGAGGGCAGTCGCCTGCGCCGCTACGCGCACCTCTCGACCGGCAACTACAACCCGACGACGGCGCGGCTTTACACCGACATCGGCTGCCTGACCGCCGATGCCGATCTCACCGCCGACGCCGACCTGGTGTTCCAGCAGCTCGCCAGCCTCACGCGCGGCAAGGCGCCCAAGCGGCTGCTGCTGGCGCCGACCAGCCTGCACCGCCAGTTGCTGGGCATGGTCGATCGCTGCGCCGACGCGGCGCGTCAAGGTCGGCCGGCACGCATCGTCCTTAAGTTCAATGCGCTGACCGACGAGCCCCTCATGGCTGCGTTGGTGGCCGCCGCGCAGGCTGGCGTGTCGATCGATCTGATCGTGCGCGGTGCCTGCATGCTGGCGCCGGGGGTCGCGGGCTTGACCGAGCGCATCCGCGTGCGCTCGGTGGTCGGTCGCTTCCTCGAGCACACGCGCATCCTGTATTTTCGTTTCGATGCGGGCGAGGACGACGAGGTGCTCTACCTGTCGAGCGCCGACTGGATGAGCCGCAACATGCTGCGCCGCATCGAGGTGGCCTGGCCGGTGCGTGACGCAAGACTGCGCCAGCGCGTGATCGACGAATGCCTGGTGCCCTACCTGCACGACCGCTGCGACGCCTGGCGCCAACTGCCCGACGGACGCTACGAGCGCATCGGCAATGACGGGCCGAGCGCGCAGCGGGCGCTGATGACGCGCTACACGAGCTGAAATGACTGCCTCCACGCACCCTCGATGCTGCCGACATGGCCTGGCAAGGGCTGAGGACGCGAGCCGCGATCACCCATGGATTTGATCTTGTGGCGCCACGCCGAAGCGCATGTGCTGCGCGAGGGGCAGACCGACCTGGAGCGCGCCCTCACGCCCAAGGGCGAGCGCCAGGCCCAGCGCATGGCCGAGTGGCTCAACCAGCGCATGGCCGAGTCGACGCGCGTGCTGGCAAGCCCGGCGCTGCGCGCGCAGCAGACCGCTCGCCCCCTTGCGCGCCACTTCAAGACGGTGGCGGCGCTGGCGCCCGACGGCAGCGTCGAAGGCATGCTCGCCGCGGCGCGCTGGCCCGAGTCGAGCGAACCGGTGCTGGTGATCGGCCATCAACCGATGCTCGGCCTCGCCGCCGCCCGCCTGCTGGCCGGCAGCGAGCAGTACTGGCCCATTCGCAAGGGCGCGCTCTGGTGGTTGCGCCACCGTGAGCGCGAGGGGGTGGTGCAGGTGCTGCTGCAGGCGGTGCAGGG
>NZ_JANMWL010000021.1:0-15120 GCF_031393925.1 Methylibium sp.
TTCAACGAGACTTAGTGACTGGCGCTGTCCGTAGCGTGCTTCTGCGCGACGGCAGCGTGAGATTCAAATCAGCAAGCTAAGCATGTAGATCTACCCGGTGATGGCTTGCGGACGGGGGTTCGATTCCCCCCGGCTCCACCAACAAAGGCTCCGCAAGGGGTCGCAAAAGATAAAACCCCCAAGCAAATCAACGGCTTAGGGGCCGCATGACGTACATGAAGTTGCTTCGCAACGGCTTGAAGTGACCCGACAGATTCCTGGCTGACCGAGGTGTCATGCTACTGGCACGAGCGTCGGGGGTGGAATCGTTGGTGCCGCGCCGGCCCGCATTGCCCTATGTCGAAGCGGCGGGGCTCCCTCACAGAACACCGTGTCGGCGCAGGCGCGCGATCTCGTGGTCCGCTAGGCCCAGCCAGTCGACCAACACCTCGTCGGTGTGCTCGCCCAGCAGCGGCGGCGCACGCCGATACTCGACTGGCGAGCCCGACAGCCGGATCGGGTTGGCCACCAGCGGCACGTGGCCGGCCGTCGGGTGCGGCAGCTCGATGCGCACGCCGCGCGAGCGCACGTGCTCGTCCGCAAACACTTCGTCCAGCCGGTTGATCGGGCCGCAGGGTACAGCGACCGGGTCCAACGTCGCCGTCCACTCGAGCGTGGTCCGCAGCACCGTGGCCTGGCGCATCAACGGGATCAGCGTGGCGCGGTTCACTACCCTCTGCGGGTTGGTGCTGAAGCGCTCGTCGGCCGCCCATTCGGGATGCCCGGCGGCCGTGCAGAAGCGCGCGAACTGGCCATCGTTGCCTATGGCCAGGATCATGTCGCCGTCGGCAGTGGGGAAGTCTTGGTAGGGCACGACGGTAGGGTGTGCGTTGCCCATGCGTTCAGGCACAGAACCACTGTTCAGATAGCTCGATGCCTGGTTGGCCAACACGGCGATCTGCACGTCCAGCAAGGCCAGGTCGATGTGCTGGCCGAGGCCAGAGCGCTCGCGCTCGGCCAGTGCGGCCTGCACAGCAATGGTGGCGTACAGGCCCGTCATGATGTCGGTCAGTGGGACCCCGACCTTTTGCGGTCCGGCGCCTTCGGTGCCCTCGGCGCGGCCGGTCAGACTCATCAGCCCACCCATGCCCTGGATCAGGAAGTCGTAGCCGCCGCGCTGCGCGTAGGGGCCGGTCTGGCCGAAGCCGGTGATCGAGCACACCACCAGCCGCGGGTTCAGTGCGAGCATGCTCTTCGCGTCCAGCCCGTATTGCGCCAGGCCACCCTGCTTGAAGTTCTCCAGCAGGACGTCGGCCTGCTGCGCCAGTCGACGCACCAGCGCTTGACCGTCAGGTGCGGCCAAGTCGATGGTGACCGAGCGCTTGTTGCGGTTGGCGCACAGGAAGTAGGCGGCCTCGCCGGTGCTGTGGCCTTGCCTGTCGAGCAGGTAGGGCGGGCCCCAGGCGCGCGTGTCGTCGCCGACACCGGGGCGTTCGACCTTGACCACATCGGCCCCCAGGTCGCCCAGCAACTGGCCGGCCCAGGGGCCCGCCAGCACGCGCGAGAGATCCAGCACCCGCACTCCGGCCAGCGGTGCGGGGCGCGGCGCAGCAAGGCTCATTGTTGGGTGAGTAGCAGGGGGTCGTCCCACTGGAAAGCTGTCCGGAACATCGTTCGGGGAAGGGCCGCACGCAGAAGCCTTCACGTGCGACGGTTGTTGACTAGTGCGCGGAGATGCTAGGTGAAGCATCGGGATGTCGGCAAACGAAGAATGCTCATCCAGATATTCCGATCAAGAATATATGGACAACGCTTCCTCAAACACGAGTGGGCACTGTTTAGACGGTGCTGTTGTGCGCTGATCAAGGGGAGTGTCATGCGACGCAAGATTCCACCGCTTCAGGCCCTTGGCTGCTTCGACGCGGCCGCTCGACAGTAGCTACACCCCGGCGGCCGGCGAGCTGGCGCTCACCCAGGGGACCATTTCGCGGCAGATCGCATCGCTCGAGGGCTTTATTGGCACGACAATGTTCAGGCGCATACGCTGCGGCGTTGTCCTCACACCGGCCGGTGAGGCCTATGCCCGTCAGGTGACGGCCCGACTGGACGGGCTCGGTCTGGAGTTCGCAGTTGAGTAAGCATTCCAACTTGTTGATCGGAGACATCAGATGAGCATGAAGCCCGCACGCCGTTGCATCGACATCGGCATCGTGGTCAGCAACATCGCCAGGAGCCTGCGCTTCTACCAGGGCGTGCTGGGCCTCGAGAAGCTGGAGGAGGTCGAGGTCCCCTTCGGTCGGATGTATCGCCTGCGCTTCGGCGAGAGCTTCGTCAAGCTCGTCGATCCCAAGGAGAAGCCGCCGGCGGGGACGCAGGGTGTGGCGCGGGTCCTCGGCCTGCGCTACCTGACCTTCCCGGTCACGAACCTCGACGAGGTTTGTGCGGCCTGTGAGGCGGCCGGCGTGATCTTCGATCTGCCCAAGCGGGAGTTGATGCCCGGCGTCTTCATCGCGATGTTCCAGGATCCCGATGGCAATGTGGTGGAGCTGGTCGAGCGCCGCTGAGTCATGACACCGCGCCTCTACAAGCTTTAAGCACGAATTGCTGACATGGCGGATCACAAGTCGACCGTGTTTGCCGAAGGATTCGTGTGCTTCTCGAAGCTGAACCTTCGCCGGCAACCTGCATGCTGTGCACCAGCGCATGACGAGGATTGCATGACGCTTCGTGATGCAAGCGGCTGGACGGTCCGTCTGAACGCTGACGCCATTGCCCGTCACTCCTTCAGCGGTGCGTGGCGCGGCATCACGCTAGCGGGCAGTGCCAGCGAGCGGGCGCGCCAGATGCCGGGCCGTGTGGCCGCGGTCGACGGGCCGCTGCAAATCTCGGCTTCGCTGAGTTGTATGCGCAAGCCGCGCGGCGGGTGGCGTCCCTGCGTCGCTGCGGATTAAAGCGAGGCGATGTGCTCAGCTTCCAGTTGCCGAACCGGCATGAGACGATAGTCATCAACCTTGCCGCGTGCGCCCGCGCAGCCAGGAGTTCGGATGAACGCAGCAATGGGCTCCCCGGCCTGTCTGTCGCAGGCCACCGCGCGGCGCGCTGCGAATCGTCATGCGGCGCGGCATCGTTCGCGGCAAGGCGAACATCACGCCGCGACAGAAGAGTTCTACACGACGAGACGCACAACGGACTCCGTGATCGTCGCCGTTCCCGATAGAGGCGTCTCGAGCGCCCTTTCCACCCACCGTCCTCATCAATCAGGAGACACACCATGGCCAGTGCGCAATCCGACGAATTGAAGAATCTTTATGCAGGCTGGGTCACTGCGATGACCCAGAGACAGGACATGTCGCTCGATGAGATCCGGCGGCTGTTCTCGCATTGGGGCGATGTGACTACCGAGCCGGGCGGCGTTGATTACATCGAGGTCGATGCCGGCGGTGTGCCCGCCATGTGGGCCATTCCGAAGGGATGCGTGCAAGACCGTGCGCTGCTGTGCTCACACGGCGGCGGCTACGTGGTGGGATCGATGTACACCCATCGCAAATTGTTCGGGCACGTCGCCAAGGCCGTCGGCTGCCGGGCGTTGATCGTGGATTACCGACGTGCGCCGGAGAATCCCCATCCCGGTCCGGTCAACGACATGCTCACGGCCTACCGCTGGCTGTTGCAGCAGGACGGCCTGAGCGCTGCGCACATCGCCTTCACGGGAGATTCGGCCGGCGGCGCGCTGGCGCTAACCACGATCGCGGCGGCGCGACAGAACGGGCTGCCCATTCCGGCCGCGACGCTGCCGATGTCGCCCTGGGCGGGCTGGGACACCTCCGGGACGACCTACGACACGAACGAGAGCAGGGACGCGTTGGTGTCGCGCGGCACCACGAACGTTATGGGTTCCCTGTTCATCGGCCCGAACGGCGATCCGAAGCACCCCCTTGCCAACCCGCTCTACACGGACTACTCCGGCTTTCCGCCGATCTATATCCAGGTCGGCGATGCCGAGACCTTGGTGGACGACAGCCGCCGGATCGTGGAGCGCGCCAAGCAGGCCGGCGTTGACGTGAAACTTGATTTGTATGCCGACATGCAGCATGTCTTCCATTTCCTTGCCGGCACGGCGCCGGAAGCCGACGCCGCCATCCAGCAAATGGCGCAGTGGGTGCGACCCAAGCTCGGTCTGAGCTGATCGCCGCGGGGACCGTTAATAACGACAAATATGGAGACATGCTCATCATGAACGCGACTGAATCCAAGGCCTGCGCACCCGATGGTGTCGAGGCGACCAACGAGTTTGACGTGGTGGTGGTTGGCGCCGGCTTTTCGGGGGTCTACCAGTTGCACCGCTTGCGCGAACTCGGCTTCTCGGTGCGGCTGCTGGATGCCGGCGCCGATCTCGGCGGCATCTGGTACTGGAACTGCTACCCCGGTGCTCGGGTCGATTCGTACGCTCCCATCTACGAGTTCTCGGACGAGAAGCTGTGGCGCGATTGGAATTGGACCGAGATTTACCCCGGCTGGGAGGAATTGCGTCGCTATTTCAATTACGTCGACAGCAAATGGAACATCCGCAAGGACACGCAGTTCAACGCGCGCGTGACGGCAGCCAATTTCGACGAGCAGGACAGCCGGTGGACGCTGCAGACGAGCAGCGGCGAGCAGTTCCGCAGCCGCTTTGTCGTGCTATGCACCGGCTTTGCGGCCAAGCCCTACATCCCCAAGATCGAAGGCCTGGAGACATTCGTCGGACCCAAACCGCATACCGGCCTGTGGCCGCAGGAAGACCTCGATTTCGCCGGCAAGCGCGTCGGCGTGATCGGCACCGGCGCCAGTGCGATCCAGGTCACGCAGGAAGTGGCCAAGACCGCCGCCCATCTGACCGTATTCCAGCGCACACCCAACCTGGCCCTGCCCATGGGCCCGCGCAAGACCGACGTCCAAACTCAGACCAAGCTGAAGGCCGGTTATCCGGATCGTTTCGCCATCCGGCGTCATACCTTCGCCGGCTTCGACTTCGACTTCATTCCCAAGGGGGCGCTGGAAGTGTCGCCGGAGGAGCGCAAAGCCACCTACGAGGGGCTGTGGGCCAAGGCTGGCTTTTACTTCTGGCTGGGAACCTTCAACGACGTGCTGATAAAGAAGGAAGCCAACGACACGGCCTACGGGTTTTGGCGCGACAAGACGCGACCCCGCATCAAGGATCCGGCCATCGCGAAGAAGCTCGCCCCCGATACCGCGCCGTATGCCTTCGGTACCAAACGCCCGTGCCTCGAGAACGGCTTCTTCGAGGTGTTCAACCAGAGCAACGTGAGCTTGGTCGACATCCGCGAGAACCCAATCCAGCGGGTCACACCGAACGGTGTCGTCACGCAGGATGGCAAGGAACACACGCTTGACATTCTGGTGCTTGCCACCGGCTTCGATGCGGTGACGGGGGGCATCCTCAACATCGACATCCGCGGTGTCGGCGGCGTCACCATCAACGACCGCTGGCGCGACGGCGTCCGAGCCAACCTGGGACTGGCCAGCGCCGGCTTCCCGAACCTGCTGTTCGTGTATGGCCCGCAAGCGCCGACTGCCTTCCTGAATGGCCCGACGGCCGCCGAGCTGCAGGGTGACATCGTGATCGAGTGCCTCGAGTACATGCGTGAGAAGGGCTACAAGCGAATTGAATCGACACCGCAGGCGGACGACGCCTGGGCTGCCCACACCAACGAGGTGGCGGCCATGACGCTGTTCCCCCAGACCGACTCCTGGTACATGGGCGCCAACATTCCCGGCAAAAAGCGGGAGAGTCTCAACTACCCGGGCGGGCTGCCCCTCTACCTGCAGAAATGCCAGGAAAGCGCGCAGAACGGCTATGAGGGCTTCGTGCTCACAGCATGAGTGAAGCGCATCTTGACCGCGGCGAGCAGGTTTTTTGCCGGGCGGCCGCTTGCGCAGGCCGTCGAGGAGCGGGCGGCCGCATGCCCCTCGCGCAGCCGACCAGACCATCGGTCGTTGCGGCTGGGCGGCCGGCCGCCAACGACCGCCGACATTCGGAAAGCCCACGCGCGCACCACTAGATTCTGAAACATGGAATGGCTTTGCTGAATTACGGGAACCCCATTCGCTTCGAGTTCGGCGCCGTGAAGCATTTGCCCGAGGCTCTGGCAAAACTCGGGATCGTGCGCCCCCTGATCGCCACCGATGCGGGTCTGCGCGCGGCCGGGCTGGTCGAGCGAATCGTCGACACCCTCGACTTGCCGGAACCCGTGTGCATCTACGACGCAACGCCGGCCAATCCGACCGAAGACGCCGTGACCGAGGCGCTGGCGCTGTACCGCAGCGCAGGCTGCGACGGTGTCGTGTGCCTCGGTGGCGGCTCGCCGATGGACCTGGGCAAGGCGGTGGCTCTGCTGGCACTCAGCGGTGGCCCCCTCGATCAATACGACCCCTTGAAAGGCGGCAACAAGCGGGTCAAAGAGGTCGCGCCGCTGATTGCGATCCCGACCACCGCGGGCACCGGCAGCGAAGCGTCGATGGGCTTCCTGATCAGCATGAACGATGGCCGCAAGCTCACCTTCGTAAACCCGCAGTTCCTGCCCAAGATGTCACTGTGTGACCCGGAGCTGACGCTGGGCCTTTCGCCGCTGACGACGGCGGCCACCGGCATGGATGCCATCACGCACTGCATCGAGGCGATCCTCGCCCCCAGCGATAACCCGCCGGCCGACGGGATCGGACTCGACGGTCTCTGGCGCGGCTGGCGCCACCTGCGGCGGGCGGTCGAAGACGGGTCGGACCGCCAGGCGCGCTGGGAAATGATGATGGCATCGACCGAAGGTGCGCTGGCCTTCGTAAAGGGGCTGGGCGCCGTGCATTCGATGAGCCACGCGGCGGGGCGCCTCAAGTCGCTGCGCCTGCACCACGGCACCCTCAATGCCGTGATCCTGCCCGCCGTGCTGCGCTTCAACGAGCGCGCCTGCGCGCGGCCGTATGTGCGCATCCGACAGGCGATGGGGCTGCCCGAGGGCGCGGACCTGGCGCGCGAGATCGAACGCATGAACGCTGCAATCGGGCTGCCCAAGGGGCTGGCCGCGATGGGTTTGTCGGCCGACCTGATCGATGACATGCTGCCGCACGCAGTGGCCGACCTTTCGACGCGCACCAACGCCAGGCCGATCGGCGCCGAGGACTACGCGATGCTGTTTCGCGAGGCCATGTGATGCCGATGGCACGCAAGAGAATCCTGCTGACAGGCGCCTCCTCCGGCATCGGCCGAGCGTGCTGCGAGCTGCTCGCGGCCGATGGCGACGAAGTCGTCGGTCTGGACATCCAGACCGCGCCGCCGCAGGCCGCGCAGCACGTGCAGTGCGACTTGTCGGAGCCCGACTCCATCGATGCGGCCCTGCGCCAGATCGACGGACGCTTCGATGCCCTGCTCAACGTGGCCGGCGTGCCCGGCACGGTGGACCCGGCCCTGATCATGAGGGTCAACATCCTGGGTCTGAAGCATCTGACCGAAGCGGTGATCGACCGGCTGAACCCGGGCGGCGCGATCGTCAGCGTCGCCTCGATCGCCGGCTTCAACTGGCAGCGACGCCTTGCGCAGCTCACACAATTTCTGGCGCAGCCCGACTTCGCCGCCGGCCTGCGCTGGTTCGAGCAGCATCCGCTGGACGCCAATGGCGCCTACCACTTCAGCAAGGAGGCGGTGGTCGTCTACACGATGCAACTGGCCGGGCCAGCCCGCTCCCGTGGCTTGCGCTGCAACAGCGTGAGCCCCGGACCGGTGGACACGCCGCTGCTGCCGGCCTTCAAGATCCAGGCCGGAGCGGGCCAGCTCGATTGGGTGATCGAGCAGACCGGTGGCGCATCGACACCGATGGACATCGCCCACGTGCTGCGCTTCCTGGCGACCGGGCCGTCCGACTGCATCAATGGGCGCGATCTGGCGGTCGATCGCGGTTTGACGGCGGGCCTCGTCACCGGCTGGATCGACAAGAACGACTCGCCGCTGCTCAACAGCCGCAAGACGCAGGCACCGTGATGAGCCGAGCGATACCACCGGTGTTGCGCACCGGCAGCTTCCTGGCGCGCTCGGCGGGCCGCCACCCCGCAGGGGGGAGACGGACATGAACCAGGCAGCCTGCGAAAGCGACGACGCGCTGCTGCGCGAGAGCGCTTCGCGCCTGTTTCGTGATCACGTCACGGCGGCCGTGCTGGCGGGAGTCGAACGCGGCGAATGGCCTGCCACCCTCTGGCAGGCCATCGCCGATGCCGGCTTGCCGGCGGCCCTGCTGCCCGAGTCGGCTGGCGGTTTCGGCGTGCCGGTGTCCGACGCGCTGGGCCTGCTGCGCGAGGCAGGTCGGGTCGGGCTGCCGGTGCCGCTGCCCGAGACCATGCTGGCCGGCTGGCTGCTGGCCGGTGCCGGCCTGCCGGTACCCGACGGGCCGCTCGCGCTGGTCGCCGGCGCGGGGCTCGAGCTTCAGCCCGAGCGCTCGGGTTGGCGATTGAGCGGTGAGTGCAGCGGCGTGGCCTGGGGCCGCGCCGCTGTGGCCGTGGTGGCGCTGGTGATGGCGCAGGACCGGGCCTTCGTCGCCGTGCTGCGCCGCCCCGGGGATTGGGCGCTGCAGCCCGTCATGAATGTCGCTGGCGAGCCGCGCGACAGCTTGCGCTTTGATGCGTCGCTGCCGGGCGCGGCGGTGGCCGGCGCGGCGCGGGGCATCGGGCTGCCGCAACTGCGCGCGGCCGGCGCGGTGACGCGCAGTCTGATGATCGCGGGCGCCTTGCAGCGAATCACCGAGATGACGGTGCAGTACGCCGGCGAGCGGCGTCAGTTCGGCAAGCCCATTGGCGGCTTCCAGGCCGTGCAGCAGAACCTGGCCGTGCTGGCCGCTCAGGCAGCCGCGGCCACCGCCGCCGCCGACCTTGGCGCTCAGGGTTTCGCCGAGGGGCTGCGTCTGCCGGCGATCGCTGTGGCCAAGAGTCGTGCGGGCGAAGCCGCCGGCATCGGCGCGGCCATTGCGCACCAGATCCACGGCGCGATCGGCTTCACCTACGAGCACAGCCTGCACTTCCTGACCCGGCGTCTGTGGGCCTGGCGCGACGAATACGGCGGCGAGGCCGAGTGGAATCTGCTGCTCGGACGGCATCTCGCGGCCGCCGGAGCCGACCGACTCTGGCCCGAGCTCACCGCGCTGTAGGGGCTCGCGAAGATGTCCTCGCTGTTCTCCTTCCCTTCGCCGCCGCCGTGCCCGCAAGCCGAAGCGCTGCGCGGCGAGGTGCGCGATTTCCTCGCGACCGAGCTCGCCGAGCGCAGTCCCTTGCGACGCGCCGAGAGCTGGAATGGTTTTGACGCCGACTTCAGCCGCAGGCTCGGCGCACGCGGCTGGATCGGCATGACCTGGCCCAAGCGCTACGGCGGTCATGAGCGCAGCGCACTGGAGCGCTACGTGGTGCTGGAGGAGATGCTCGCGGCCGGCGCGCCAGTGGCCGCGCACTGGATCGCCGACCGCCAGAGCGGCCCGAACCTGCTGCGCTACGGCACCGAGGCGCAGCGCCTGAGCTTGCTGCCACGCATGGCCGCGGGCGAGCATTTCTTCTGCATCGGCATGAGCGAGCCGGACGCCGGCTCCGACCTGGCGTCCGTGCGCACCCGCGCGACGCGTGTCGCGGGCGGCTGGGTCGTCAACGGCACCAAGCTCTGGACCACCAACGCCCATCTGTGCCACACGATGATCATGTTCTGCCGCACCGGCCGGCCAGACGAAACCGCCGATCGCCACGGCGGCACCAGCCAGTTTCTCGTCGACCTCACACTGCCGGGCGTCACGATCCGTTCCATTGATGCCTTGACCGGCGAGCACCATTTCAACGAGGTGGTGTTGCAGGACCTGTTCCTGCCCGAGACCGCGCTGATCGGCACCGAGGGCGGCGGCTGGTCGCAGGTGATGAGCGAACTCGCCTTCGAGCGCAGCGGCCCGGAGCGTTTTCTTTCTTCGTTCGCACTGCTGGTCGAGTTGATGCGCGTGATCGGGCGCGACCCGTCGGAGCGCGCGGCGATTGCCGTGGGCCGCCTGGCGGCGCACATCGCCAGCCTGCGCCGCCTGTCGCGCTCGGTGGCCGGGCTGCTGGCGGCGGGGGCCGATCCGGCGCTGCAAGCAGCGATGGTCAAGGACCTGGGCGCGCTGGTCGAGCAGGAGATTGTGGAGATCGCCCGCCAGCTCGTCCCGCCCGAGGCCGGCGGCGACACCTATGCGGCCGTGCTGGCCTATCTGACCCTGCATGCGCCGTCCTTCTCGCTGCGCGGCGGCACACGCGAAATCCTGCGCGGCATCATCGCCCGCGGTCTTGGCTTGCGATAAGGAGTGCGCTCATGATGGATTCAGTGCTGTTCGCGCAGGACGGCGGCGTGGTCACCCTCACGCTGAACCAGCCCGAACGTCGCAACCCGATCTCGGAGGCCGGCATGGTGGATGCACTGGTCGGCGCGCTGGAGCGGCTGAGCGCCACGCGCGACGTGCGGGTCGCGATCCTGACCGGCGCCGGCTCGGCGTTCTCATCCGGCGGTGACCTGCGCGCGATGGCGGCCGATCTGGATGCGCGAGCACAGGCTCCGCTCGACACGCCGGCCTACTACACGCGCGGCATCCAGCGCATCACGCGCGCCTTTGCTGCGCTGGACGTGCCGATCATCGCCGCGGTCAACGGCCCCGCGGTCGGGGCGGGTTGCGATCTCGCCTGCATGTGCGACATCCGCATTGCGGGCGAGAGTGCGCGCTTCGCCGAAAGCTTCGTCAAGGTGGGCATCATTCCCGGCGACGGCGGCGCCTGGCTGCTGCCGCGCGTGGTCGGCTTCTCCAAGGCCTGCGAGATGACGTTCACCGGCGACATGCTGGACGCGCCAGCCGCCCTGGCCTGCGGCCTGGTGTCGCGCGTGGTGCCCGATGCCGAGCTGCTGTCGGCCGCCCGCGCGCTGGCCGATCGCATCGCCGCCAACCCGCCGCACGCGCTGCGCATGGCCAAGCGTCTGCTGCAGCAGGGCCGGGAGATGGCGCAACTCCCCTTGCTCGAACTGGCCGCGCAGATGCAGGCCCTGGCCCACACCTCTCAGGATCACCGCGAGGCCGTCACGGCCTTCCTGGAAAAGCGGCCGCCGCAGTTCACCGGTCAATGAGGCCGGCGCAGGCACACGCCACCGCGCTCCACTGCGACGCTTGCCACGTACCATTTCGGTCATGACATCGAACACGACCCCCGAGCCCCTTGGAGCCGATGCTCCCGAATCGTTGCGCGAGCCCGGCCTGTGGCGCGACAACGGTTGGACGGCGCGCGTCATCAAGAATGAAGACGACGAAGGCTGGGCCGTGGAGATGATCAAGCAGGGCGTTGCCGAACCTGCGTTGGTGGGCCCCTGGACGATGGGGCGCGACAAGAAAAACCCCAAGCCCCTGGACACGGCGGCGTTCAACACGCTGGTAAAGACCGCCTCGGAAGTACTGCGCCGCCACGAGCAGCAATTGCATGCGCGGCTGCACAAGCGCCTCACCGTGGCCGCGCAGGCCGGGGCGATCACCGTCATGCTCGACATCGTGCCCGACGACGACGACGCCTACGCGGTGCTGAGTGCGTCGGACGTGGCCGGTGAGCCGCTGGCCAGCGTGCGCGTGGCCGCGGGCTTCAGGCTAGATGCAGCCAGCGCCAGCGCGTGGATCGAGAACGGATTCAACAAGCCGCGTTGACGCACGCGGGGCACGTTGCGCGCGCCGGGCACGGCGCTCTTGCTGCACGGCGCGGCGCTCTCGCGCGGACGGCTCAGCCGGCCGTCACCGGCAGCTCGCGCGCGGTCAGCCACAGCCGCACATCGAATTCCAACTGGTGGTAATTGGCCTCCATATGCGAGCACAGCGCGTAGAAGCGCTTGTCATGCGCGGGCTCCTTCAGGTGCGCCAGCTCATGCACGGCGATCATCCTCAGGAAGGCGGCCGGGGCTTGCTTGAACAGGCTAGCCACGCGGATTTCATGCTTGCTCTGTAGCCGCGTTCCCTGCACGCGCGACACGCTGGCGTGCGTGCCCAGGGCGTTGCGCACGACCTGCAGCCGGCTGTCGTAGACCACCTTGGCCAGCGGTGGGGCATTGCGCAGGAAGCGGCGCTTGAGCTCGGCCACGTAGTCGTACAGCGCCGGGTCGGTGCGCACATCGTGGGCGTCGGGGTAGCGCTCGCGCAGGCTCTCGCCCAGGCGGCCCTGCGCGATGAGCTGGCTCACCCGGGCCAGCAGTTCGGGCGGGTAGCCGAGCAGGTACTTCATGGCGCGACGCGGTACCGGTCTACGCGAGCAGCGCCCGCTCGATGCGGTGGCGTGCCACCCGCGTCTTCGGCACCGGCAGGTCGAACCAGCTGCGCACGTCTTCGTCCAGCCCCAGGCCGTGCATGTAGTTGTAGAGCGCCTTCTTCAGGGCCCCGCCTAGCGCGTCGTGGTTCACGCCGCTCGGGTCGATGAAGCCGATGTCGTTCTTGGCAAAACTCACCCGCGGCAGCGGCTGCAAGGTCACGCCGTAGGCCGCGGGGTCGCGGCCCACCGGTGAATGCACGGTGCAGGCAAAACGGTGGAAGAAGCCCGACTGGATGCAGCCCGCCGCGAACAGCTGGCGCACGTACTCGAGCGCGTCCACCGTGTCCTGGACGGTCTGGGTGGGAAACCCATACATCAGGTAGGCGTGTACCAGGATGCCGGCGTCGGAAAACCCGCGTGTGACGCGAGCGACCTGGTCGACCGAGACGCCTTTTTTCATGAGTGTGAGCAGCCGGTCGGAAGCGACCTCCAGCCCACCGGAGATGGCGATGCAGCCGCTGTCGGCCAGCTGCCGGCACAGCGCGGGAGTGAACGACTTCTCGAAACGGATGTTGCCCCACCAAGAGATCGCCAACTTGCGCCGTTCCAGCTCAACGGCGAGCGCCTTGAGCGACTTGGGCGGAGCGGCCTCGTCGACGAAGTGAAAGCCGGTCTCGCCGGTCTCCTTGACGATGGTCTCGATACGGTCCACCAGCGTGTGGGCGGTGGCGGCATCAAAGCGCGAGATGTAGTCCAGGCTCACGTCGCAGAAGCTGCACTTCTTCCAGTAGCAGCCGTGCGCGACGGTCAGCTTGTTCCAGCGCCCGTCGGACCACAGCCGGTGCATCGGGTTGAGCATGTCCAGCAGCGACAGGTAGCGTTCGAGCGGCAGACCGTCCCAGGTGGGCGTGCCGACGTCGGCGAAGGGCACGTCGGCCTCGACGAAGTTGATGTAGCGCACCGTGGCCGACGCCGCGCTCGCCGGTGCGCGCTCTGGCGTGGTCTCCTCACGCGTGCGCACGAAGGTGCGCACCAGCCGGCTCTGCGACCGCTTGCCCGCCAGGTGTTCCAGCAGCGCGAGCAGCGGCCGCTCGCCGGCGTCGAGCGTGAGGTAGTCGAAATGGTCGAACACGCGCGGCTCGGTCAGTTCACGCAGCTCGGTGTTGACGAAGCCGCCGCCGAGCGCGGTGACGATGCCCGGGTCGTGCGCCTTGATGGCCTGCGCGATGCGAAACGCCGCGTAGACCGCGCCGGGGAAGGGCACCGACACCAGCACGAGCGTGGGCCGGTGGCGCTCGAGCGCGGCCAAGGTCAGCGCGCGCAACAGCAGGTCCACCAGGTTGAGCGGCGCCGCCAGGGCTTGGGCCAGCGGCTCGAAGGTGGGCTGGCTCTGCGCCAGGCTCTCGCCGTAGCGCACGAACTCGAAGCGCGGGTCGACTGCGTCGCGCACGACGTCGGCGATGTCGTTGAGGTAGAGCGTTGCCACGTGGCGGGCGCGGTCCTGCACGCCCAGCACGCCGAAGGCCCAGGCCATCGGGTCGCCGCCGCCTTGGTCTTCGTACACGGCCAGCGATTCAAACCGCGACCCTTCGGGCAGGAAGTCGCGGCTGGCGATGCGGTGCGCGAGTGTCGCGTCACGTCCCTGCAGGAATGCCACAGTGGGCGCGATCGTCATTGCGTAGCGGTCGAAGCGTGCGTCGAAAGCCGTGACCAGCGGTGTGCGCTGGGGTGCCGTCAGGTCCGCGATGTGCGCGCGGATCGCCGCCAGGCCGCCGGGCGACAACAGTTCAAGGGCGAGCCCCAAGGCCAGGTCTTCCTGCACCGCATCGATGTCACGCGAGCGCAGGAAGCCAGTCAGGTAGGCCGTCGACGGGTAGGGCGTGTTGAGCTGCGTCATCGGCGCGATGACGGACAGGACGCGGACAGGCTGGGACGGCATGGTGAGCGAGGCGGTAAGCGAAGGGTCGCGGGCGTGGCGGGATCGGGGCTCGCCCTTGCCGAGGCACGCACCGCTTATCGGCGACCTGGTACTCAGGGCGAGGCGCCGATTCTCCGCGCTGATTCGTCAGCGCCGGTTGCCGGGCGACACCGGCGCTCGGACTCGAGCTTCCTTCTAATGCCCGGCAACCGCTACTGCCTGGGCATCTGACCTGGACTCGTCGAATCCGGCATGTCCGAACGGCTGTTACCGCTGCCGCGCATCGAGCCGTCGCCCGAGCCGCTGTCATCGGACTCGGCCTTCGTCATGCAGTCGGCGCGTGCCGGAGCCTCGGTCAAGTCCTTGCACGCCTGCATGGCATCGGCCTTGGAGCCGCCCGCGCGTTTGTCGCCCATCGGCGCATCGCTGGCACCGCGCACGCGCACGAGAAAGCGGCAAGTGCCGCGCGTGTGTGAAGCTTCATGGCAATGGGCCTTCCGACCGGCCGATGTGGCCGAAGCCAAGCGCGGCAAACCTCATGCTCGGCGCCGCGCTGCACTCGCTGGTGCGTGCGCTGCGTGCGTTGCCGTGGCGCGCGAGCTCGCGAGAGCCGCGTTCGCCTGCGCCGCCCCGGGAGATTCGGCGTGTCAGTTCCGAATTGCCGATTGGACCGCGGGTATAAACCTTGTGCGGTCAACAATGGACCTTCACGTCCCGTTTGCCGCCGCGGATCGCCACGGGTTCACCCATCCATGGCCCTCGGCTCTTGCAGGAACAGCCGCCACCCCTGATGCGGCAGACTTTCCTGGCAGCAATGCACGCCTACCGCTGACCGGCTCCCGACAAACCCCGGGACCGCTTCAGGCTAGCCACCGGTAGTCTCTTGTGATGCCACCGAGCTGCCTTCG
>NZ_JANMWL010000028.1:0-26077 GCF_031393925.1 Methylibium sp.
CCCGCCAGCCGGATCAGATCGCGCGCCAGGTCCACGATGCGCACCGGCTCGCCCATTTCCAGCACGTACACCTGCCCGGTCTGGCCAATGACCGCCGCCTGCACCACCAGCCGCGCCGCCTCGCGCGTGGTCATGAAGTAGCGCGTGATCTCGGGGTGGGTGACGGTCACCGGCCCGCCCTTGGCGATCTGCTCCTTGAACTTCGGGATCACGCTGCCGCTCGAGCCCAGCACGTTGCCGAAGCGCACCGCCATGAACCGCGTCGCATGGCCCCCGCACGCCAGGTGGCTGATGACCATCTCCGCCGCGCGTTTGGTGGCGCCCATCACGTTGGTCGGGTTCACCGCCTTGTCGGTGCTGATCAGCACGAAGCGCTCCACGCCGTGCTCGGCGCTGGCGAGCGCGGCGTGGTAGGTGCCGAGCGTGTTGTTCTGCAGCGCCGCCCACGCGTTGTCGTCTTCCATCAGCGGCACATGCTTGTAGGCGGCGGCATGAAAGACGACCTGCGGGCGCCACTTGCCCATGACGTGTCGCAGGTGCTCGAGGTTCTTCACGTCGCCGATCAGGCGCACCAGCGGCAGTGCCGGGAAGCGCTCGCCCAGCTCCTGCTCGATGGTGTAGAGGTTGAACTCGCTTTGCTCGTAGAGCACCAGCCGCGCCGGCTCGTAGCGCGCTACCTGGCGGCACAGTTCACTGCCGATGCTGCCGCCCGCGCCGGTGATCATGACCACGGTGCCGCGCAGGCATTCGGCGATACCGGCTTCGTCGAGCACCACCGGCTCGCGGCCGAGCAAGTCTTCGGGTTCGATGTCGCGCACGCGGCCCACCTGCGCACCGGCCAGCAGCTCATCGGCCGAAGGCACGGTGAGCACCGAGCGGCCGGCAGCGCCCGCCAGTTCAAACACGCGGCGGCGCGCCTGCCCGCGCAGCGAGGGCATGGCGACGATCACATGGCTGGCGCCGTGGTGCTCGGCTTCCTGCGCGAGCTGGCTCAAGGGGCCGAGCACCGGCACGCCGCCGATGCGCGAGCCTTGCTTGGCCGGGTCGTCGTCAAGCAGGCCGATCACCTTCCAGCCTTGGTGCTGGATGCCCGCGAGCAGCAACCGCGCCGCGTCCCCGGCGCCGAGCACGAGCGCGGTGCGCGTTTCGCGGTCGCTGCCGCTGATGCGCGAGCGCGCGTGTTCGTAGGCCATGCGGTAGGCGATGCGCACCATGGCCAGCCCCATGAGTGTCACGATCGGGTGCAGCGCCAGCACCGCGCGCGGCACCTCGCGCAGCCCGGCCAGCAGCACCGCGGCCGCGGCCAGCGCGCCGGCCAGCAAGCAGGCCAGCGTGAGCCGCTTGATCTCACCGAAGCCCGAGAAGCGCCACATGCCGTGCGGCACTTTGAGCGCCTTGAAGACCACCGCGTAGACCGCCACGATGGCCAGCAAGACCCAGCCGTCGTAGCCCGGGCGCGCCGACAGCCACCGCTCGAAGCCGAGCCGAAACAGGTGGGTGAGTTGCCAGCACGCCGCCACCACCAGCGCGTCGACGCCCAGCACCAGCAAGGTGCGGTGCGGGCGCAGCCGCGCGAACCAGGCGTCCAGTCGCGCCCAGGGGCTGGTCGTCATGGCGCGTCGCGCCGTCCGGGTGCAGCGGGTGCAGCAGGCGTGGCAGGCGCGGCGCGACCGGCCAGCACAGCCAGCGAGCGCCACAGCACACGCAGATCGGAGCCGAAAGATGCGTGCGCCGAGTACTCGGCCGACAGGCGCAGCTTGGCCGGCAGCACACGCTCGATGTAGGCCCGCTCGGGGTCGGGCTCGGCCGCCAGGAGACGGGCTTCGTCGCGAAAGGCGAGCGCAGCCGGGTCGGTGATGCCCGGGCGCACGGCCAGCAGCGCCTCGCGCAGCTCGGCCGGATAGTGCGCGACATAGCGCGGCAGTTCGGGGCGCGGGCCCACCAGGCTCATGGTCCCTTGCAGCACGTCGATGAGCTGGGCCAGCTCGTCGAGCCGGTACCGGCGCAGGACCGCGCCGACGCGGGTGATGCGCGCGTCATGCGCCAGCGTGAGCGACAAGCCGCGCCCCGCCGCGCCATCGACCATGGTGCGCAATTTGTGGATGCGAAACGGCCGGCCGCCGCGGCCCACGCGCTGCTGGCGAAAGAACACCGGCCCCGGCGAGTCGAGCTTGATCGCCAGCGCCATCAGCGCGAACAGGGGCGCGAGCAGGACGAGGCCACCGGCCGCCAACACCAGATCGAAGCCGCGCTTGCGGCAGGTCGCCAGGGCGAGCGTCGCTGCGGCGCTCACGGCGCGCCTGCGGCGATGAGCGCCCCGTCCGCCGCGAGCGCCGTGCGCACGGCGGCGGCCACGCGCTCGACATCGGCCTCGCTCATGCGCGGGTAGATCGGCAGGCTCACCGTGCGCTCGTAGGCGCGCTGGCTGTGCGCAAACTGCTCGGGGCGCAGCGCGTAGCGGTCGCGCCAGTAGGGGTGCAGGTGCAGCGGTATGTAGTGAACGCTGGCGCCGATGCCCAGCGCGAACAGGCGCTCGATGAAGGCGTCGCGCCCGATCGGCGCGTCATCGGTGAGGCGCACGACGTAGAGGTGCCAGGCGTGCAGCTCACCGGCCGGCGCGGGCGGCGGCAGCAGCAGGGGCAGGCCGGTGAGCCCTTTGGCGTAGTGCGCGGCGATGCGCGCGCGCTGCTCGCAGAAGGCCTGCGCGCGCTTCAACTGGTGGATGCCGATCGCCGCGGCGATGTCGGTCAGGTTGTACTTGAAGCCCGGCGCCACCACTTCGTAGTACCAGCTCGGCACGGTGGCGGTGAAGCGGTCGAAGGCGTCGCGGTTCATGCCGTGCAGGCGCATGAGCTTGATGCGCCGCGCCACCTCGGCATGGCGCGTGACGACCATGCCGCCTTCGCCGGTGGTGATGGTCTTGTTGGCGTAGAAGCTGAACACGGTGGCGTCGCTGGCCAGCGTGCCGACGAGTGCGCCGCGGTACGTGGTCGGCAGGGCGTGGGCGGCGTCTTCCACCACCTTCAGGCCGTGGCGCTCTGCGATGGCAAGCAGGGCGCCCATGTCGGCGGCGAGGCCGCCGAAGTGGACCGGGATGAGGGCCCTGGTGCGTGGCGTGATGGCGGCTTCGACGCGGGCCGGATCGATGGTGAGCGTTTGCGGGTCGATGTCGACCAGCACCACGTCGGCGCCGAGGTAGCGCACCACCTCGGCGGTCGCGGTGAAGGTGTGGGTGGTGGTGATGACCTCGTCGCCGGGGCCGATGCCCAGGGCTTCGAGCGCGAGGTGCAGGCCGGCGGTGGCGGAGTTGACGGCGATGGCTTGCAAAGCGGGCAAAGCGGGCTGACCCTTGGCCGAAGGGCGCGCCTCGAGGAAGGCACTGAAGTCTTGCTCGAAACGCTTGGCCTTCGGGCCGGTGGTGACCCAGCCCGAGCGCAGCGTGTCCACCACTTCGGCGATTTCGTCTTCGCCGATGTCGGGCAGCGCGAAAGGCAGGAAGGGCAGGAAGGGCAGCGCCTCGTTCATGCCGCCCCGCGCCCGATGGCGTGGTATTCGATGCCCAGCGTCTTCATCAGCGTCGGCTCGAACAGATTGCGACCGTCGAACACGACCGGCTCGCGCAGCGAGTGGCGAATGGCGTCGAAGTCGGGGCTGCGAAACTCCTTCCATTCGGTCACGATCACCAGCGCGTCGGCACCGGCCAGGGCCGCGTTGGCCGATTCCGCATAGTGCAGTCGCGGTTGCAGGCTCATCACACGTCGCGCCTCGTTCATCGCCACCGGGTCGTAGGCCACGATTTCGGCGCCGCGCTGCGTGAGCTGCTCGATCAGCACGCGGCTCGGCGCCTCGCGCAGGTCGTCGGTGCCCGGCTTGAAGGCCAGGCCCCAGAGCGCGAAACGCCGCCCGGTCAGGTCGGCACCGAAGCGCGCCACGACCTTGTCGGCGAGCACGCGCTTCTGCGTTTCGTTCACCGCTTCCACCGCCTTGAGCAGCTTCAGCTCGTGGCCGGCCTGCCCGCCCGAATGGATGAGCGCCTTCACGTCCTTGGGAAAGCACGAGCCACCATAGCCACAACCGGCATAGAGAAACTGCGTGCCGATGCGCGGGTCGCTGCCGATGCCTTGGCGCACCAGTTCGATGTCGGCGCCCACCACTTCGGCCACGCGCGCCAACTCGTTCATGAAGCTGATGCGCGTGGCCAGCATCGCGTTGGCGGCGTACTTGGTGAATTCGGCACTCTTCACGTCCATCACCAGCACGCGGTCGCGGTTGCGCACGTAGGGGGAGTAGAGCGCGCGCATCAACAGCACGGCGCGCTCGTCGTCGGCGCCGATCACCACCCGGTCGGGGCGCATGAAGTCGTTGACCGCAGCGCCCTCCTTGAGGAATTCGGGGTTGCTCACGACCGCAAAGTCGACCGCGACGCCGCGCCTGGCCAGCGCCGCGGCGACCACTTCGCGCACGCGCTCGGCGGTGCCCACCGGCACCGTGCTCTTGTCGATCACGACCTTGTAGTCGGTCATGCGCGCGCCGATGGCTTCGGCCGCGGCGATGACGTGGCGCAAGTCGGCCGAGCCGTCCTCGTCGGGCGGCGTGCCCACGGCAATGAACTGCAAGGTGCCGTGCGCGACCGCGCGGTCGGTGTCGGTGGTGAACTCGAGCCGCTGCGCCGCTGCGTTGCGCCGCACCATGTCCTCCAGATTGGGCTCGTAAATCGGAATCACGCCCTGGCGCAGCGCCGCGATCTTGTCGGTGTCGACGTCCAGGCACAGCACATGGTTGCCCATTTCGGCCAGGCAGGCGCCGGTCACGAGGCCGACGTAGCCGGTTCCCACCACGGTGATCTTCATTGCAGGGTTTCCTTCATCGCGTCCGTCGCGTTTATTAGTTCGTCTTGACCAGCCAGCACAGCCGGTGCGTGCGCAGCGGCGCCAGCACATTGACAAGCGCCGGCAGGCCGGCATGAAGGCGCAGCGCCGCTCGGGCGATCGGCGGGGCCAAGGTCACGCGGCGCAGCTCGCAACGCGCCTTCGGAAACAGCGCCCTGACGCGCGCGAGCGGCACGCCACGCACGTCGGCGTTGCGCGGATTGTCCACGCAGAAGTCGTACCAAAGCACGCCGCCACCGGGGCGTACCCAGCGCCACATCGCCTCGGCCAGACGCTGCTGCACGGCGTCGTCGAGCAGCGATGAAAACACCGTGAAGGCGAGCACCGCGTCCTGGCTCTGTGCCTGCACCTCGGCGAGCAACGCATCGCCCTCGATCAGCCGCAGCGCCGAGGGCAGCACGGCGCGCGCAGCCGCGCACCGCTCGGGCAACAGCTCGATGCCGCTCAGGAGCGGTGCCTCGGCTCCCAGGCGCAGCAAGTCGAGCAGGTTGCCGCCAGCGCCGCAGCCGAGCTCGAGCAAACGCCGGCCTTGCAAGTCGCGCCAGCCGTGCGCGCGCCACAGCGCGACGGTGGCGCGAAGACGCTCCTGCTGCGCCTGCAACGCGGCGGCATCGAACAGGCTGTAGCGCGCCGCATCGCCGGCTGCGTCGCGGCGCGCATAGCGTTCGGCCACGGCCCGGGCTTCGTCGTTCACCGCGTGAGCACGCCAAAAGCGGGCGACGGCGCGCCGCGCACCAGCACATCGACCCAGCCGCGCAAGCTGCCCAGGCCGTAGCCGAAGTGATAGGCCGCAATCACCAGCGGCAAGCGCGGCAGCAGCGACAGGCCGGCGCTGCGCGCGATGGCCAGCGTGGCCGCTGCGACATAGAGCGCGTAGGCGCCCAGCAGCGCGAGCAGCCCGACGCGCGCCACCGGCCACGCGAGCGACGCCGCGGCCAGCGCACCGAGCGCCGCCACGAAAGCGCCCGGCACGAGCTGCCGCAGCGACGCCACCCGGCCATGCTTCTTCATCACGAACGCCTTCCAGTAGCCGTACTGGCGCTGCTGGGCGAACAGTTGCGCAAGGCTGGCGCGCGGGCGGTAGCACGAGCGGATCAGCGCGCTTTGCCAGACCGTTGCGCCAGCGCGCACCAGCCGCAGGTTGTGCTCGTCGTCCTGGTTGCGCGCGAGCGTTTCGTCGAAGCCGCCGTGGCGATCGAAGGTCTCGCGCGGCCAGCAGCCGAGGTAGACGGTGTCGACCGGGCCTTCGTAGCCCAGGTCGCGCGAGCGCGCGCCGCCGGCCACCCAGCGTGACTGGAAGGCGGCGGCAATGGCGCGCTGGGTCGCGCCGCGTGATCGGTCGCGCTGGGTTGCGCCGCGTGATCGGTCACGCTGGGTCGCGCCGCCGGGCGCGGGGTGCTGCATCGACGCGTCGCCCTCGGCCCGCCACGGCCCGCCGACGTTGGCCGCGCCGCTGCGCTCGAGCGCCGCCAGGCACTGCGCGATGTAGTCGCCCTCGTAGACGCTGTGCAGGTCCATGCGCACGATGACCGCGCCGCGCGCGCGCTCCAGGCATCGGTTGAGCCCCGTCGAGACGATGCGCCCGGGGTTGTCGACACGCACGAAGCGCGCGTCGGCAGCGCAGCGCGCGTCGAGCAGCTCACGCGTGCCGTCGTCGCTCTGGCCGTCGGCCACCAGCACTTCGATCGCGACGCCGTTCGGCAGTCGCTGAGCCGCCACCGCGTCGCAAAACGCGAGCACGTGTTCGCGCTCGTTGCGGCAGGGCGCGATCACGCTCACCCGTCGCGCGGGCGAGCTCATATCGATGCCGCCCGGGTCGGCAGCGGCGAGCTCATGTCGATGCCGCCCCGCTCGGCAGCGGCGCGGTGAGGCGCAGCGAGTCGTACAGCACCGCCATGCGATCCATCTGGGCGCGGCGCGAGGCGCGCTGCAACGCGAGCGCGCGGTTGCGCTGGCCGTGCGCGCTGGCCCAGGCCGGGTCGTCATGCAGGCGCACCAGCAGCGCGGCCAGCGCGCGCTCGTCGCCCACCGGCACCAGCAGCTCGGGCGCAATCCATTGCCGGTTGGCGGGCAGGTCGCTCGCCACCACCGGCAGGCCGCAAGCCATGGCTTCCAGCACCGACACCGAGGTTGCATCGCTGGCCGGCACACTGACTGAAACACGCGAGCGCTGCAACGCCGAGACCATCGCCGCGTCGCCGACCCGGCCGGTGAAGCGCACCGCCGCGCCGAGTTGCAGCTCGGCTGCCAGGGCGCGCAAGGCCGGCTCGCCCGGGCCGCCGCCCAGCAGGTGCAGCACCGTGCCGGCTGCCGGGCGCTCGGCGCACAGGCGCGCCACGGCGCGCAGCAAGGTCGCGATGTTGTAGTTGGGCTCCCAGTTGCGCAGGCTCGCGATCTCGAAACCCGCCGCCGGCGCGCCCGGGCGAAAGCGCTCGGTGTCGGCGCCCCACAGCACCTCCTCGCAACGCGCGCGGGTGCCGTGGCGGCGGATCTCGGCCAGCACATCGTGCGAGTCGGCGGTGACGAGGCAAGCGCGCCGCAAGGTCCAGCCCACCAGTGCTGCCATCGCCGCGCCACGCGCGCCCGGCGCCCGCGGCGTGACGAGCAGGTCGGAGCCCCAGGCCGTGAGCACGAGCGGCACGCGCAGCGCGCGCGCGGCCACCGCCGCCCACAGGCCGTAGGACGTGACGTAGTGGCCGTGCAGCCACTGCGGCGCCACGCGCTTGGCCACGCGCTGCACCTCGGGCAGGGCAAGCAGCCAGCCAACCTCGCCTCGCCCCGCCCGCAGGGCGATCACGTCGCTGGCGCCGGGCACCTCGGCCGGGCGGCGCGTGAGGACGATGCAATCGAAGCCGCGCGCTGCCATTTCGAGCACCCAGCGCTGCGCATGCACGCTGCTGGCGTCGGCGAAGAACAGGATGCGCTTCATGGCGCACCGCCCGTCGCGCGACCGGGCCGGCTCATGGATGCACCCTTCGCGCTAGGCGCTGTCCGGCCGAGCGGGAGTATTCGCCAAGGGTCACGGAACTGGGCCCTGCGTGGCCCTGACGGCCGGGCCGTGCGGGCGAATAAGGCAAGCTTCGTTGCGCACCCCGGTATTCGCCCTTCGGGCGGCCGTGCGGTCTCATGCCGGCGTCTCGCGCGCCCAGGCTTCGTAGGCGGCACGCGCGGCCTCGTCGAAAACGTCGGCGTTGCGCTCGATCCAGGCTCGGTCGAGCTCGCGCGTGTCGCCGACCACGCGCGCCGGCTGGCCTTGGACGATGGCGAAGTCGGGCACCGCGCCGGCCACCAAGCTGTAGGCCTTGACGAGCGCGCCGCGCCCGAGCCGTGTGCCCGGCGCGAGCACGCAATGCGGGCCGATGAAGCTCCATGCGCCCAGGTGCGTGGCCTCGCGTTGCAGGCCGTCCGGTGCGGTGTCGGCGTCGGCTTTGTCCCAGTAGCGCTCGCGCTCGAGCCGCAGCGCGAGATGGGTCGAATGGGTGAGCACCGAGACGTGGTTGGTGATCTGCACGCCGTCATCGATGGTGAGGCCACCGGACGCGTCGATGTAGTTGAAGTGGCCGATGAACACATGGTCGCCAAGCTGGAGCCGTTCGGGCGACTCGATGCGCGCATGGGTGCTGATGCGGCTGTGCGCACGCCGCACGCCGTCGGCGCCGCGCGGGCCGTAGACCATGCGCGGCGCCGCGAGCCGCTGCCAGGCGCGAGCCAGCGCCTGGAGCAGCGGTCGCAGGGGGCGTCGCACGGTCGGTTTCGTCATGTCGGCGGTGATTGTCGTGCCGCATCGATGCCCAGCAGGCTCGTCCACGGCAACCCGGTATCGCGCATGAACCAGGTCAGCGCCAGCGCGATGGACGCGGTGTAGGCGAGCGACGTCGCCAGCGCCGCACCGGCCGCACCGAAGCGCGGCACGCTCCACGCCGCGATCGCCAAGGTGAGCGCGAGCGACACCGCGGCAATGGCGGCCGACCACTGGGGCCGGCCCCGATGGTTGGTGTAATAAGCCGACAGGCTCGACGCCGCCGCATAGCCGGCGATGCCGGGCAACAGCAGCGCCAGCGGCAGCAGCGCGCCGTCGTAGGCGTCGCCGAGCGCGCGCGGCAGCAGCGCGCTCGCCGCCAAGTAGAGCAGCGGCGCCGCGGCCAGTGTCGCCAGCACGTTGATGCGCACCGCACGCAGGGTGGTGTGCGCCGCCTGCAGGGCGTCCGGCGCGCCGATGCGGTGATAGGCCGAGACGGTGACCGCCGACGACAGCAACCACAGCAGCTCGGCCACCTGCACCGCCACCGAATAGACGCCCGCCTCGGCCAGCCCGACGGTGCGTTCCAGCAGGAACAGCGTGGCGCGGTAGTTGAGCAGGCTCACCGCGTTGGTGAGGCCGATGACGGCGACAAAACGCCACTGCGCGCGCAGCGCGTCGCGCTCGGCGTCGGCCCAACCGGTCTGGCGCGCCGCCACGAGGGCGGTCGCCACACCGACCAGCGACTTGCCCACCACCCAGGCCACCAGCACCGCCAGCACGCCGGCAAGCTCACCATCGGTGAACCACAGCAGGAGTGCCAGCACGGCCAGCGGCGCGGCCACCAGCGGCGCGTTGAGCGCACCCATGCGGCCCTGCCCCAGCCACAGACCGCTGGCGGTGGGCACCAGCAGCAAGAACGGCGCCGCCATGGCGAGCAGCCCCAGGTGCCGGTACGGCTCGGCGTCGATCAGCGCCGCGGCGCCGAGCAGCGGCACTGCCGCCGCCGTGCCCAGCGCCAGGGCCGCGCCCAACAAGGCCATGAGCAAGGGGCCGGGCCGCACGCCGTGGTGCGACACCTGGCGCGCCAGCAGCAGGCCCAGTCCCGAGAACAAGGTCAGCAGCAGCGACTCGAAGGCCACGAACAAGGCGAACGCGCCCTGCACCGCCGGCCCCCTGCGCGCCACCAGGAACAGGATGGCCAGCCCGAGCGCGACCGTGACGAGCCGCGCGGCCAGGGTGACGGCAGCGCCGCGGGCGAGCGAAGGGGGCGGCATCGGAGCGGGCAGGGGCGCTGGCATGGGTGCCGTCGTGGCGGCGTCGTCGGTGCTGGCAGCAGTGCGGTCATGCGCACGAGACGCAAGAGACGCACGATTGTCGGCGACCGCGGCGTGCACGCCTGCGCGCTGCGGCCCGGCTCGGGAGCACGGCACGCCTGTCTCTAAAATCGCGCGTTTGCCGCCGGCCAAGGCCCGCCCCTTTCAGGACTCCCGATGACCCCCACGCCGCCCGCCGCCTTGCCCCTGGACGACAACCAACTGATCGCCGAGCGACGCGAGAAGCTGGCCGCGATCCGCGCGCAGGGGGTGGCCTTCCCCAACGACTTCAAGCCGCGCGACCACGCCGGCGACCTGCATCGCCTGCACGAAGGCAAGCCCGCCGAGGAGCTGGAGGCGCTCGGCGCGCCGGCTTGCGTGGCCGGCCGCATGATGCTCAAGCGCGTGATGGGCAAGGCGTGCTTTGCCACCTTGCAAGACGGCTCCGGTCGCATTCAGCTCTACGTCACCGCCGACGCGGTGGGCGCCGAGGCGCTGGCCACCTTCAAGCACTGGGACCTGGGCGACATCCTCGGCGCCGAGGGCGTGCTGTTCAAGACGCGCACCGGCGAGCTGAGCATCAAGGTGAGTGCAATTCGCCTTTTGACCAAGAGCCTGCGGCCGCTGCCCGACAAGTTTCACGGCATGGCCGACCAGGAGCTGAAGTACCGCCAGCGCGAGCTCGACCTGATCATGGACGAGGCCTCGCGCGAGCGCTTTCGCTCACGCAGCAAGGCGGTGAGTTCGATGCGCCAGTTCATGGTCGAGCACGGCTTTTTGGAGGTGGAGACGCCGATGCTCCACCCCATTCCCGGCGGCGCGAACGCGCGGCCCTTCAGCACCCACCACAACGCGCTCGACCAGCAGATGTTCCTGCGCATCGCGCCGGAGCTTTACTTGAAGCGCCTGGTGGTGGGCGGCTTCGAGCGCGTGTTCGAGATCAACCGCAGCTTCCGCAACGAGGGCGTGTCGGTGCGGCACAACCCCGAGTTCACGATGATGGAGTTCTATGCGGCCTACTGGAACCACCACGACCTGATGGACTTCACCGAGGCCGTACTGCGCCATGTCGCGCGCAAGGCCGTGGGCACCGCGCAGCTGAGCTACGGCGGGCAGCCGGTCGACCTGGAAGCGCCGTTCGCGCGGCTGTCGGTGCGTGATTCGCTGGTGGTGCATGCGGCCGTGGGCGCGGCCGATGCCGAGGACGCTTCAGCGCTGCGCGCCAAGCTCGAGGCGCACGGCAAGGAGGCGCCCGCGCATTGGTCGCTGGCCGAGCTGCAGTTCGGCCTGTTCGAAGCCAGCGTCGAAGAAAAGCTCTGGCAGCCGACCTTCATCGTCGATTACCCGGTCGAGGTCTCGCCGCTGGCGCGCGCCTCGGACACCAACCCGGCGGTCACCGAGCGCTTCGAGCTGTTCATCACCGGGCGCGAGTTCGGCAACGGCTTCTCGGAGTTGAACGACCCCGAGGACCAGGCGGCCCGCTTTGCGGCGCAGGCCGCCAACAAGGAAGCGGGCGACGAGGAGGCGATGTACTTCGACGCCGACTACATCCGCGCCCTGGAGCACGGCCTGCCGCCCACCGGCGGCTGCGGCATCGGCATCGACCGGCTCATCATGCTGCTGACCGACTCGCCGAACATTCGCGACGTGATCCTGTTCCCGGCGCTGCGCAAAGAGAGCTGAGCGCACCGCCCGCGCAGGGGAGCCGAGCAGGGCTCCTTCCCCCGAATCCTCACCGCCGCGGCGGTGCGCCCCACTGCGCTTCGAGCCGATCTTCCAGTTCGCCGACGTGTGCCGCCAAGCCATTGGCGCTTTGCTGCAGCTCGGTCTTGAGCGCCGCGCATTCGCTCTTCACCAGCGCCTGCAGCTCGGTGAAACGCGACGCCTCGGCCTTGTCGGCCAACTCGCGCTGGGACTGCAGCTCCTTGGTGTGGCGGCGCGTTTCGAGCAGCACCCTGCCCTGCCACCAGGCCATGTAGGACAAGAACAGCGCCACCACCGCGCCCAGCATCACCAGCAGCAGCAGTCCGAGTGGCGCCTGGACGGTGGTGAACAACAGGGACAAGGTGGTCGAGGCGAGGAACGCGCTCCAGTTCGCCGCCACGAAAGCGGCGAACAGCAACACCAGCAGGAGCGTGAGAACGATGCGCGGCTTCATGCGGGGCTCGGGGGTTCTTAGCAGTGCTTGAAGGTCGGCTTGCGCTTGTTGATGAACGCGTCCATGCCTTCCTTCTGGTCGTCGGTGGCGAACATGGAATGGAACATGCGCCGCTCGAACAACACGCCTTCGGCCAGCGGCGATTCATAGGCGCGATTGACGCACTCCTTGGCCGCCAGCAGGCTCGGCAACGATTGGCTGCAGATCGCGTCGGCCGCGGCCTGCGCCTCGGCGAGCAAGCGCTCGGGCGCCACCACGCGCGAGACCAGGCCGGCGCGCTCGGCCTCGTGCACGTCCATCATGCGGGCGGTGAGCACCATGTCCATCGCCTTGGCCTTGCCCACTGCGCGCGGCAGGCGCTGCGTGCCGCCGGCGCCGGGAATGATGCCGAGCTTGATCTCGGGTTGACCGAACTTCGCGCTCTCCGCCGCGATGACGAGGTCGCACATCATCACCAGCTCGCAGCCGCCACCGAGCGCAAAGCCGGCCACCGCGGCGATCACCGGCTTGCGGATCGAGCGGATCGTTTCCCAGTTGCGCGTGATGTAGTCTTTCTTGTAGACCTCCATGTAGCTCAACTTCGACATCACCGTGATGTCGGCGCCGGCCGCGAAGGCCTTCTCGCTGCCGGTGATGACGATGCAGCCGATCGACTCGTCGGCGTCGAAGGCCTTCATCGCGTGGCCCAGCTCGTCCATCAGGCCGTCGTTCAGCGCATTGAGCGCCTTGGGCCGGTTGAGCGTGATCCATCCGCACCTGAGCGGCATCTCGCCACGGGTTTCGGTCAACAGGTATTCGTAGCTCATGGGGGTCCTCGCGAGGTGTGTCAGGAACTGTACCCGTGGGGCCACACCGCCTGAACAACCGGGCGCAAAGCGTGCGAACTTCACGGCACGTCAATTACATTTCGATGCGTCAACATCGGGAAAACACAGCCGATGAGCAATGGAGTCTCTCTGAGCACTCGTGCCGAACTGGTAGCCCGTGCCTACCGCAAGACCGACCGGGGTCTTGAAGAAGTCGCCACCCGCGCGCACCGGCTGGGTCACTGGCTGCGTTGTGCGCTGATCATGGTCAACGGTCGCCGAACCGGCGAGGAACTCTCGACGCTGATCGGCGAATCAGGGCGCGACACGCTGCGCGAACTGGTCGACCTCGGCCTGATCGAGCCGGTAACCCCCGGCGACCTGCTCACCACGTTGCCGGCACAGACCTGGCCGCCCGACGAAGTCCCCGCCCTGTTTTTGCCGATCGAGCTGGCACGCAGGCGCGCGCTGCGCTGGCTGGCGGTGCAATTCGGCACCCAGGGCGGCCCGCTGTTGCGCCGCATCTCCAAGGCCGACGGCCCCGACCAGTTGCACCACGCCTTGGTGCTCAGCGAGCGCTACGTGCGCCGCGCCCAGGGCGACCAGCGCGCCGAGCAATTCCAGCGCGACGTCGGGCTGCGTCCTTCAACGCACTGAGCGCGGCTCGTCGTTGGCTTGTTGCGGCAGGCGATCGATCATCAGGTCCACATACTCGTCGGGCCCCTGGCGGATGACGATGCGCACCGGCAGGTACTGCAGGCTGGGCGCGAACCACGCCTCGATGCTGAGCACGCTGACTGTCCCGGCGCGCCGCGGCACCAGGTGCCATGCCGGGACCACGCCGAACGGCGTGTAAAGCGGCTCCTCGCCAACCACGTCGTAGACCCAGTGGTCGACGCGCCAGGGCAGCGCCAGCGGCACCGCGATCTGCGCGCCGGGCACCAGGCGCTGCGGCTGCGTGGAGAACAGATACGTGAGCTGGACGAACTGGCTGGCGGTGTCCTGCACGCCGGCCAGGCGCGCCGCGCGCTGGCCGTTGGCGAGCGTCACGCCGTCGGCGTCGAACGCGACGGTGGTGCGGCGCGTGCTGCCGAACGCGACCTTCGTTTCCTCGTCGTAGCGGCGGGGCGCCAGGCCTTCAGGCGTGATCGCGCCGTCACTCGTCATGCGGCGCTGCACCAGCGGCGCCAGGCTGGGGCCGACGGTCACGTCGAGATGGACCTGGTAGTGCGCACCGTCACGCACCCATTGCACCTGCGCGCTGCCATGCACTTCGCCACGCACGTTGCCACCGAGCTCGTAGCTCAGGCGCGTCGATGCCGGCCAGCTGAAGGCCGGCGCACTGGCTGCGGCGGCCGCTGCGCTGGCGGCGCCGGCCATGGCATCGGCGGGGACGCTGGCGCTTGGCTCGGGGGCGTCAGGCAAGGCGGCCTCGGACGCGGCCGCCGGTGACGCGGCGGGCTCGGCCGCGGCCACGCGCGTGTCCTCGGCGGGCGGCGACGGCTCGGCGGCTTCGACGGGCAGCGGATCGGCAGCGGCTGAAGCCGGCGCGCTCGGCGCTGCCGCCGAGGCCATCTCGGCCGGTGCCGAAGCCCGCGGCGCCGCTGGCCTGGCCGCGGCCGCTGGCTCGGGGGCCGCCGGCAGCAGCGCCACGGCGGGCGGCTCGGTGGGCTGCAACTCGCGCACGAAGGCCGCTTGCAGCCGCGGCGGCGGCGGCGTGTCGGCGCGAGTGGCCTGCAGCATGGCGCCCAGCCGCTCGGCCAGCAGCAGGTGCAGCAGCAGCATCGCCACCACCAACAGCGCGAACGCGCCCTGCCGCCTCGACCGGGCGCAGCGCCACGCGTCAGCGCTCACGGGCGGATCAGCCGGCGCCCAGCAGCCAGCCATTGCGGCGTGCGCGCGTCGCTGCGTCGCTGCGCGCATCGGCCACGAGCGTCACCGCGCCACTGGCCCGCGCCGCCGGCAAGGTGAGCGACAGCACGCGCTGGTCGCGCACCGCCAGCAAGGGCAGCGCCCGCTCCAGGGCGCCGAGCGCGGCCAGGTCGTCGAGCCGCCGCACGCGCCAGCCGTCGAGCGCGAGCAGCTCGTCGCCGGCGGCGAGGCCGGCCTGCTCGGCCGCGCCGCCGCGCATCACCGCCTTCAACTCGAGCGCGCCCGCGGCCTCGCCGATGCGCGCGCCCAGGCGTTGCGCCAAGGTGGCCGGCTCCTCGCTCCAGGCGACTCCAAAGCGCTCGAGCAGCGGGCCGAGCGGCAGCTCGTCGGTGCCATGCACCCAGGCGGCCAGCTCGCTCGCACAGGACCGACCGGCCACGTCGGCCAGCACGGCGGCGATGTCGGCCTCGTCGATCGGCCCGCCGCCGCTGCGAGCCCAGAGGCCGCGCATCACGTCGTCGAGCGAGCCGCGGCCTTCGGCGCGCAGGGTCAGGTCGAGCGCCAGCGCGACCAGCGAGCCCTTGGTGTAGTAGCTCACCGTGGCATTGACGGTGTTTTCGTCGGGGCGGTAGTACTTGACCCAGGCATCGAAGCTCGCCTGCGCCACGCTTTGCACCGCCCGACCCGGCGTGCCGAGCACGTTGTTGAGCGACTTGGCCACCAGTCGCAGGTAGCGCGCCTCATCGATGAGGCCGCAACGGTGCAGCAGCAGGTCGTCGTAGTAGGAGGTGAAGCCCTCGAAGAACCACAGCAGCTCGGTGTAGTTCTCGCGCGCGTAGTCGACGTGCTCGAACTCGCGCGGCTTCAGGCGCTTGACGTTCCAGGTGTGAAAGTATTCGTGGCTGATCAGGCCCAGCAAGGTGGCGTAGCCGTCGCTCATGCCGGGGCTGCCTTGGCGCGGCAGGTCACGGCGCTTGGCGATCAGCGCGGTGCAGGCGCGGTGCTCGAGGCCGCCGTAGCCGTCTTCCACCGCATTGAGCAGGAACACGTAGCGCGCGAACGGGGGCTTCTTGCGGCCGTGCCAAAAAGCGATCTGCGCCTCGCAGATGCGTTGGCTGTCGGCGAGCAGGCGCTCGCCGTCCAAGCCCGGCAGCGCACCGGCCACGATGAACTCGTGCGCCACACCCCGCGCCTTGAAGGCGCCGCGCCAGAAGCGACCCAGCTCGACCGGATGGTCGACCAGTTCGTCGTAGTCGCGCGCTTCGAACTGCGCGCCCTCGCCGGGCAAGGCGGTGGCGATCTGCCAGCCCCTGGGCAGGCGGCCGATCGCCAGCCGCTGCGGCTCGCGCTCGCGGCCGTGCACGCGCAGGAACACGCTGGTGCCGTTGAAGAAGCCGCGCTCGGCGTCCAGATAAGCGGTGCGCACCGAATTGTCGAAGGCATGCACCCGGTAGCTCACGACCAGGGCGCCGCGGCCCTGGCAGTGCGCGACCCAGCTAGCCTTGTCGCGCTGGACCAGCACGACGATGCGCTCGCCCTGGCGCGCCTGCAGGTGCGACACATGACGCGCGAACTCGCGCACCAGGTAGCTGCCGGGAATCCAGGCCGGCAGGCTGAGCACCTGGTCGGCCGCGGGTGCGGCGATGGTGACGGTGACGCTGAACTGGTGCGCGTGGGGGTCGGCCACGTCGAGGCGGTAACGGATCATCGAATCGGCAGGGTTTTCAGTCGGATTCGCTGCGATCGGCAGCGGCGCCCGATTGTCGCTGCGCGTGCCGGCCCTGCCGCCCACCCGCCCGCGGTTTTGCGCTGCCCCGCCGGCCCCCATTCCGACCTTCTCCCAGAGGGGGAAGGAGCAAGGCGCGCAATGAGCCGCAGGTCAACGGCCTCGTCAGTGCAGATAAGTCGCTGAGTCCTAAGACTTGCTGCTCGTGGCCAATTGCTTTTCGAGTTGCGCCGCGTTGAGCATGCCGGGCACGCGCGTGCCGTCCTCGAACACGATGGCCGGCGTGCCGTTGATGCGGTGCTTGCGGCTCAACTCGAGATTGCGCTCGTTCGGCGCGGCGCACTCGCCGAGCAGCTTGGGCGGGGCAACGCCATCGAGCATCCAGCTGCGCCACGCGGCGGAGGAATCCTTGGCGCACCAGATCGCCTTGACCTTGTCGGGCGAGTCGCCGCCCAGGATCGGGATCAGGAAGGTGTAGACGGTCAGGTCCTTGACGTTGCTCAGCTCCTTCTCGAAGCGCTTGCAATAACCGCAGTTCGGGTCGGCGAACACGGCGATCTTGCGCGCGCCGGTGCCGGTCTTCCACACCACCGCGTCCTTGAGCGGCAGCGACGCGAAGTCGATCGCCGAGAGCTTGCTGACGCGCTCTTCGGTGAGGTTGCGCTTGTTCTTCAGGTCGAGGATCTCGCCGCGGATCAGGTAGGCGCCTTCGGCGTCGGTGTAGAAGATGTCGTTGCCCACGCGCACTTCAAACAAGCCCGCGATCGGCGCCTTGCCCACCTCGTCGATCTTCGCCAGCCCCGTCAAGCGCTCGCCGAGCGCCTTGCGAATCGCGGCTTCCTGCGGCACGGCCGCGGCAGCCGATGCGCCCGGCGCCTGCGCACTGATGGCCGTCACGCCCCCCAGGGCCAGAGTGAGGACAGCGCCGATCATGGCGAGCTTGAACTTCATGACTATCCTTGTTGTTGAATCGAGTGGCCTGCAACGACTTCGTGCCCGCCGACCTTGCGCAGAGCAATCGCCTAGCCCCGCATCGCCAGCCGGGCGAGCCAGCGTTTGAGCGGCGGCAGGTGATTGACCAGAGTCAGCCCACGGTTGCGGAGTTCCTTCAGCGGCGCCGACGGCTGTGAAAAAAGCTGCATCAGGCCGTCGGTCACGCCGCCCATGGCAAAGGTCGGGAAGGCGCGGGCGCGAGCATAGCGCGCGAGCAGCCGCTCGTCGCCGAGCGTGCGCCAGGCCTCGCGCTCGGCCAGCACGCCACTCAAGGTGTCGACATCGGCCAGGCCCAGGTTCAGGCCCTGCCCGGCCAGCGGATGCACCACATGGGCGGCGTCGCCGAGCAACACCCAGCCCGGGCCGTGCCAGCGTGCGGCGCGCGCCAGGCGGAGCGGCCAGGCAACGCGCGCGCTCGCCAGCGACAGCCGCCCGGCCATGCCGCCCGACGCGTCGTTCAACGCCTGCTCGAAGGCGCCATCGTCCTGCGCCAGCAGCGCATCGGCGCGCGCCGTGGGCAGCGACCACACGAGGCCGTAGCCACCTTGGGCATCGGTCGCACCGAAAGGCAGCAGTGCCAGTACGTCCGGTGCGCGAAACCACTGCCAGGCAACGCCCTGGTGCGGCCGGTCGCTGGCAAGCCGCGCGGCAATGGCGCGCTGGTCGTAATCGAAGCGCTCGACCTCGATGCCGAGCGCCTCACGCTCGCGCGAATCGCGTCCTTCGCACAGCGCCACGAGTTCGGCCGGCTCGGCTGCGTCGGTGAAGGTGACGTGCGGCGCGTACCGCAATGCGCTCGCCAATTCACGCTCCAGCGCCGCCGCGTCGACGATCCACGCCAGCTCGCGCACGCCCTGTTGCCAGGCGCTGAAATCAAGCGCTCCCCCCGCATCGCCGAACACGCGCATGTCGACCACGCGGGTCACCGCGCTCGGCTTGGCAGCCACCAGCGCGTCCCATACCTTTAGCCGCTGCAGCAGCGCCACCGAGCGCGCGCCGAGCGCAAACGTGCGCACGTCGGGCCCCTCGGGCGGTGCCGAAGCGCCGAGCGCCACCCGCAGCCCGAGCCGCGCCAGCGACAAGGCCAGCGCCTGGCCCACCGCACCGCGTCCGCGCACGCTCACATCGAAACGATTCATCGTGTTTCATTGTAGGCAGCGGGTCTCTCGAGACCGCCGCGGCCCCCGCCCCTCGCACCGCACAATCGCGGCTCCTTCAGCCACGGTTTCGACCGCCCTCACCATGCCGCTCTGGTTGCGCCGCTCGCTCATCACCCTGGCCGTGCTGGCGGCCGTTCTCGTCGCCGCGCTCGCCTGGTTGGCGGCGAGCTTTGATGCCAATCGCTACAAGGGCTTGCTGATCGACTGGATGCGCGAGAACAAGGCACGCACCCTGGTGATCGACGGACCGATCGGGTTGGCGGTGTTCCCGCGGATCGAAGTCAGGCTCTCCAAGGTCAGGCTGAGCGAGCACCGCCGCAGCGACGAGTTCATGGCGCTCGAAGAAGCGACGCTGGCCGTGCAGGTGATGCCGCTGCTGCGCCAGCAGCTCGTCATCGACCGCGTGGCCGCGCGCGGCGTGCGCGTCGTCTACACGCACGATGCGCAAGGCCGGCGCAACATCGACGACCTGCTGGCCCCGGCCCCGCCCGCGGCCAAGGAGGGCGCTGCCAGCGCGCCGCCCAAGGCATTGACGTTCGACATCAGCGCGGTCGAACTCAAGGATCTCCAGGCCACGGTGAAAGACGTGCCGCTTGGCCTGGCCGGCCGCTTCACCGTACAGGAACTCAGCACCGGGCGCCTGGCCGATGGTGCCGAGTCGCCACTGCGTTTCGTCGGCCAGGCGGCGCTCACCGAACCGGCGCTCAACGCCAGCGTCGATCTGTCGGGGCAACTCAAACTCTCGCTGCCCAGCGGCGCACCGGCCAGCGTGGCCTTGAGCAAACTGCAACTCGCGCTGCGCGGCGACGGCTTCAAGGTCAAGCAGCTCGACGCCCGCGTGAGCGGCGCACTCGCCTACGACGGGGCGAGCGGCGCGCTGCGTGCCGACGACCTCGAGCTCCAGGTCTCGGGTGAGAGGCTCGGCATGACGCTCAAAGACACCAAGCTCGAGCTCGGCACGCTGCGCTTCGAGCCGGCGCAGCGCGCATTGCAACTCGACAAGCTCGACCTGAAACTGGCCGGCCGCAGCGCCAACAACGCCGTCAACGCCACGCTGGTGTGGCCCCGGCTCGAGGTCAAGGGCGACGCGCTCGAGGGCAGCGCGCTTAAAGGCAGCGCCAGTGTCAAGGGCGCGCAGTCCTTGCAGTTGGAGTTTGAATCGCAGGCGCCGAGCGGCAGCTTCGAGCGCATCCGCGTGCCGGGCGTGAAGATCGCGGTCAAGGGCAGCGGTGACGGGCGCAGCGTGAGCGGCGAGGCGCGCGCCGATCTGACGCTCGCACCCCAGCCGCTCGCAGTGGCGCTCGATGCACTGAACCTGCGCCTGGCTTTCACCGACCCGGCGCTCGCGCCCGTGAACCTGGCATTGCAGGGCCAGGCCAAGGCAAGCGCCAAGGACGCGAGCTGGCGTTTGGACGGCGCCATCAACGAGCAGAAGTTCAGCGCCAGCGGCAAGGCCGACCTCGACCGGCCGGTGCCGCGCGTGCAAGCCGAGGCGCGCTTCGCCGCACTCGACCTGACCCGCTTTGTGACGCCCCCCGCGGCCGGCGCCAAACCCGCCGCCGATGCGCCAGCCGGCAAGGCGCCGATCGACCTGGGCGGCCTGAAGGCGCTCGACGGCACGTTCAGCCTGCGTGCGACCAGCCTCGTCTACCCACCCTACCGCGTCGCCGACGCCGCGTTCGACGCCACCTTGGCCGCAGGCACCCTGCGCGTGAGCCAGCTATCGGGACGCGCCTGGAGCGGGCGCTTCACCGCGCAGGCCACGGCCCAAGCCGCCGCCCAGCCGAGCGAGCAGCGCATCGCGCTCAAGCTCGACGCGAGCGACGTCAACGTCGCGCAGCTGCTCACCGACGTGGCGCAGTTCAAGAAGCTCGAAGGCACCGGCCGTGTCACGGCCGACATCACCACCCGTGGCGCCAGCATCGATGCCTTCAAACAGCAGCTCGGCGGCAAGGCGGCGCTGCAGTTGCACGACGGCGCGGTGCGCGGCATCAACCTCGCCAAGGTGCTGCGCCAATGGCGCTCGGCGGTGACGCTCAACAAGGACGCGGTGCAGGCCGCCAGCGCCGAAGAAAAGACCGACTTCTCCGAGATCACCGCCAGCTTCGACATCAAGGACGGCGTCGCACGCAGCAACGACCTTTCGGCCAAGAGCCCGTTCGTGCGCGTCGGCGGCGAAGGGCTGGTCGACATCGGCCGCGGCCGCGTCGACTACCTGGCCCGCGCCACCGTCACCGGCACGAGCGAAGGCCAGGGCGGCGCCGACCTCGAAGCACTCAAGGGCGTGACGGTGCCGGTGCAGCTGGTCGGGCCCTTCGAAGCCGTTGACTACAAGGTGCAGTGGTCGGCAGTGAGCGCGGAGCTGCTCAAGGGCGCGGCGAAGAAGGCACTCAGCGACCGCGCCAAGGGCGCACTCGGCGGCTTGCTCGGTGGCGGCGCGGCCGCTCCCGCCGCCAGCGGCGCCTCGGCGCCGACTCCCAAGGAGCAAATCAAGGAGAAGGCGGCGGAACAGTTGAAGAAACTGTTCGGCCGCTGAGCCCCCAGAGGAGGAAGGCGCAAAGAGCGTAAGCCGTGACCCGCAGGCCCGGCGCGCTCGGTGCGCATGGCGACAATCCGCGCATGAGCGATGTCGAAGTCACCTTGTCCGAACTGCATGTCTACCCCGTCAAGTCCTGCGCGGGCGTGGCGCTGCGTGAGTCGCTGCTGATCGAAACCGGCCTGGAATTCGACCGCGCCTGGATGGTGGTCGACAGCGAGGGCGAGTTCGTGAGCCAGCGCGAGTTGCCGCGCATGGCGCTGGTGCGCACCGAGTTGCGCGCGAGCGACCTGGTGCTGCGCGCGCCCGGCATGCTGGCGCTGCACCTGTCGCTCGACACGGTGGAGGCCGCCACCCGTGTGCGCGTGTGGGACGACGTGGTGCCGGCCTTCGACATGGGCGCGCTGGCGGCGCAATGGTTCAGCGACTTCCTGCGCCAGCCGCTGCGCCTGGTGCGCTTCGACCCCGGGCACCAGCGCCTGTCCGACCGCGCCTGGACCGGCGCCATCGAGGCCGAAAACGCCTTCAGCGACGGCTTCCCGTTGCTGGTCGTCTCGACGGCGTCGCTCGACGGCCTCAACGAGCGGCTGGCCGCACGCGGCGCAGCGCCCGTGACGATGCAGCGCTTTCGGCCCAACCTGGTGCTCACCGGCCTGGACGCACACGGCGAGGACCATCTCGACGAGCTTGCCTTCGACACGCCCGAAGGCCCGGTGCGCCTGAAGTTCGTCAAGCCCTGCGCGCGCTGCCCCATACCGAACATCGATCCGGTTTGCGCAGCGGTCGGTTGCGAGCCGGGCGACACGCTGGCCACCTACCGCACCGATGCCCGCGTGGGCGGCGCCATCAGCTTCGGCATGAACGCCGTCATCGTCGAAGGCATCGAGCGCAGCTTGCGCAGCGGGCAGCGCGGCGGCGCGACGATCCGTTTCTAGTCGCATTGCCAGCCTTGCAATGACGCGCCTGGCGAACTGGCAACTGTTCGCGCTGTGCGTGCTCGTCTGGGGCACGACCTGGCACGCCATCACCTACCAGGTGGGCGCGGGTGTGCCGCCCGAGCTGGGCGTGGCGCTGCGCTTCGGACTGGCCGGCGCCGTGGTGCTCGGCTGGTGCGCCTGGCGCGGCATCGGGCTTCGTTTCAACGCTCGCGCACATGCCTTGTTCTTGTTGCAGGGCGTGTTCATGTATTCGCTGAGCTACATCTGCGTCTACCACGCCGAGCGGCACGTGGCCTCGGGGCTGGTCGCCATCGGTTACTCGGCCAGCCCGCTCATCAACGGCCTGGCAGCGCGCGCGTTGTGGGGCGTGCGCTTCACGCGCCGCTTCATCGCCGGCGGCGTGCTCGGCCTGCTGGGCGTGGCGCTCATCTTCGCGCCGCAACTCGGCACGGCGGTGACCGACGCCGAGGCCGAAGCCGTGGCACTGGGCGCGCTGTTCACCGTGGGCTCGGTGTTGCTGTCCTCGGTCGGCAGCCTCGCCGCCAGCCGCAACCGTTCGCAAGGCTTGCCGATGTGGCCGGCGCTCGGCTACGGCATGTTCTACAGCGCGCTTTGCTCGGCCGCGGTGTTGCTGCTCGGGGTGGGGTTGAGCGGTGCGGCGTTGCCGGCGCTGCCGGCGACGCCCTCGTGGTGGCTCGCGCTCGTCTACCTGTCGCTGGCCGGCTCGGTGCTCACGTTTGCGGCTTACCTCACCTTGCAGGACCGCATCGGCCCCGGGCCTTCGTCGGCCATCGGCGTGGCAGCGCCGGTGCTTGCCATCGCGGTGTCGATCGGATTCGAAGGCTATCGGCCGGGCGTGCTCACCGGCGTTGGCGTCGCCCTGGCGGTGCTCGGCAACGTGTGGATGCTGCGGCGCTGAAGCGTTGACCGCTCGTGCCGTTGCCGTTGCGGACTTCGTGCGCTTCTATCATCCCGCATGACTGCTCATGCCCTGGCGGTGAGGCTGTTCGGCCCGTGGGTCGCGCGGGTCAGTCGCGAGACCTTGAAGGCCGACCTCGCCGCCGGCCTGCTCGGCGCGGTGCTGGTGCTGCCGCAGGCGATTGCCTTTGCCGCACTGGCCGGACTGCCGCCGCAAATGGGCCTCGCCACGGCCATGCTGCCGTGCATCGTCGCCGCGCTGTTCGGTTCGAGCTGGCAGGTGATGTCGGGGCCGACCAACGCCAACTCGCTGGCGCTGTTCGCGATGCTGGCGCCGCTGGCCGTCGTCGGCAGCGCCGGCTACATCGAGCTGGCGTTGGCCATGACCGTGCTGGTTGGCCTGATGCAAACGCTCATCGGCGCACTGCGCCTGGGCGCCGTCGCCAACTTCATCTCACCTTCGGCGCTGCTCGGCTTTACCAGCGGTGCGGCGGTGCTGATCGGCGTGCATGCCCTGCGCGACGCGCTCGGCATCGACGCCGCGCCGGTGGCGAACGCCGCCGGTGCGCTGCAAGCCATGGTGCAGCAGGCGCAGCTGACCCGGCCTTCGGCCGTGCTGGTGGCCGCACTCACCGTCGGCGTGGCGTTGGTGGTGCGCCGCATCGACGCGCGCTGGCCGGCGATGCTGCTTGGCCTGGCCGCCGGCACCGGCGCTGCGGTGCTCATCAATGCGCACGGTCTCGGGCTCACGCCGCTGCGCCAGGTGGGGGCGATCCCATCGCCGTGGCCGCTGCCGCATCTCCCCCTTGTCGATCTGCGGGCCGTGCCGGAATTGCTGGGTCTGGCGTTCGCGCTCACGATCGTGGCGCTGGCGCAGTCAATCGCGATCGTCAAGGCCATCGCGGCGCGTTCGGGGCAGCGCATCGACACCCACCGCGAGATCGTCGGCCAGGGCCTGTCCAACCTGGTCGGCGGCCTGAGTTCGAGCTACATCTCGTGCGGTTCGATGAACCGGTCGCTGCCCAACCTGCAGGCCGGTGCGCGCACGCCGCTGGCCGCCGTGTTCTCGGCCCTGGGGCTGGCGCTGCTGGTGCTCGTGAGCGCGCCGCTGCTGGCGCTGATCCCGCTGGCCGCCGTCTCGGGGCTGTTGCTGCTGGTCGCGACCTCGCTGCTCGACCTGCCGCGCTGGCGCCACTTGCAACGGCTGAGCCGATCCGAATCGATGATCGCCTTCGCGACACTCGCGGCCACCCTGCTGCTGCGCCTGGACGTGGCCATCCTGTTCGGCAGCCTGCTGTCGCTGGGCGCCTACCTGCAGCGCACGGCTCACCCGGCGATGCGCACGATGGGCTTCGATTCCACCGCGCCCGAGCGACCGTTCGTCGTGCTCGATGCTCATCCCCAGGCATTGCCAGAATGCCCGCAGCTCAAGCTCTTGCGCATGGAAGGCTCGGTCTACTTCGGCGCGGCGCAGCATGTCTCGGACACGCTGCACGCGCTGCGTGAGGCGCCGCTCGCACCCCGGCACCTGCTGGTCATGACCAAGAGCATGAACTTCCTCGACCCGGCCGGCGCGCAGGTGTGGGACGAGGAGCTGCACGCGCGTCGCGCCGCCGGTGGCGACCTCTACTTTCACCGGCCGCGGCCGCAAGTGCTGGAGTTGTGGCAGCGCGCCGGCTTCCTGGACGCGCTGGGCCGCGACCACGTGTTTGCCGACAAGCGCAGCGCCCTGGCCACCATCGTGCCGCGCCTGGACGGCGCGATCTGCGCGGGCTGCACGGTACGGCTGTTCGCCGAATGCACGCAGCAACCGGGCGCGTGGCGAACCGCTTGAAGACCAGCCATCGGGTGGCCCGCCAGGCTCAGCTGCGCGGCTGCAGCGCCTGCGGCTGGACCGATTGAGCCCGCGTCACCCGCGTGGTGCCGCCGGTGGATACCAGCACCACCTGGTCGCCGGGACGGAAGCTCTCGTTGCCCTGCGCCTGCACGATGGCACGGCGTTCGCCGTTGCGCAGCTGCACCATGATCTCGAAGGCCTGCTCACGCGTGGCGCCGCGCTCGATCACGTTGCCGACCACCGCACCAGCCACCGCACCGAGCACGCCGACGACCAGCCCCTCGCGGCGCCCGCCCACCGTGCTGCCCGCCACACCGCCGGCCACCGCACCGGCAGCCCCGCCGATGCCCGATTGCGAGCCGTCGACCGTGACCGGCCGCACGTTGATGACGACCGCGTCCTGCACCGATGACAAGCGCTGCGCGTCACCGCGCTTGATGACGTCGGGGCTGGTGGTGGTACAGGCGGTCAAGGCCACCAGCAAGGCGGCTCCGATGAGATTTTTCATGATCGAACTCCTGTGAAATCGCGGCGGCAGCCGCGGGGGACATCGAGGCAACGGTCGCCGCTCGGTCAGCGTTGACGCGCGCCGTGCAAAGACCCTCAGTGTGCCCCTCGAGGCTCACCCCTTCAGCCGTGCAGGCGGCTCGAGCGCGGCACGCTGGCGAGCAAGAACTCCATCTGGTCGATCAGGATGCGGCGCCCGCGCAGGATCATGTCTTCGTGAAGACTCGGCACATAAGGCAGGTACATCAGGCTCATGCGCGCCTCCTCGGGCGTGCGGTTGCCCTTGTGGCCGTTGCAGCTGCGGCAGGCGGTGATGCAGTTCATCCAGCCGTCCAGGCCGCCACGCGAGGTGGGCTGGATGTGTTCGCGCGTCAACTCGTCGACGTGAAATTCACCGGCGCAATAGGCGCAGATCTGGCGGTCACGCACGAACAGCTTGGGGTTCGACATGGCCGGCGTCTGGCGCCAGGCCCGGCTGGGTACGCTGCCGCGCACGGCGATGATCGAATGCACCTCGATGCGCGACTGCAGCCCGGTGCGACGCTGGATGCCCCCGCGCAGCACCACGCGTGCGTCGCCGAGCGTCCAGGCCACGCCATCGCTGGCGTAGAGCACCGCCGCTTCCTTGGCGGTGATCCAGGCCTGCGGGCGACCGGACACATCGAGCTGTAGCACGTCCATG
>NZ_JANMWL010000080.1:0-18933 GCF_031393925.1 Methylibium sp.
AGGCCGCTATATGCGGCCTTTCGCTTTTTTGATATCGAGACGCGCCCGCTCATCGATCGGCCCGCACGCCCTCCACCTGCACCCGCAGCCTTACCGCGTCGCCCACCAGCGGCAGCCCGAAGTGCATGCCGAAGTCGCTGCGTTTGATTTCGGCTTCGAAGTCGCCGCCGCAGATTTGGCGCCGGGTGATCGCGTCGTCGTGGCAGGCAAAACGCGTCGCGGTCAGGGTCAGGGGCTGGCTGGTGCCGCGCAGCGTGAGTTCGCCGCGCAGTGACACCAGGCGCTCGCCGTCGAATTGAAGTTGCCGCGAAATGAACCAGGCGGTGGGGTTGGCCTCGGTATCGAGCAGGTCGGGCCTTCGGATGCGTGCGTCAAAGGGCTTGATGCCGGTGTCGACGGAGCCGGTGGCGATTTCGATGCCGACGCTGCCCTGGCCGCTTGCGCGGTCGAGTTCGACGTAGCCTTTGGCCGGGCCGAGCCGGCCGCGGATGGTCGAGGTGCCAAAGTGCAGCAGCTCGAATTGCACCCAGCTGTGCGCGGAATCGAGCGTGTAGTGCAGCGGCTCGCCGGCCGCACCGCCGGCGACGAACGCGGTCGCCAGCGTGAGCGCTGCGCCGCACCAAAAGCGTGGAGAGAGCCACATGGGGCCGATCCTAAGCAGCGCCCGGCAGCCGCGAGTCCCCCATTCGCGCGCTTACATTTGTGCGCAATTTCCATCAAACTGTTTCCAATGGAGTCTCGCTTTTCCTCGACCCTTCAGTTGGACGCCTCCGACGAGACCTCGTCGCGCCTGTTGGCCGTTCAGGTGGAGTTGCTCCATGAGCGGGGCCGCGCTAGCGCCTGGATGAGCCTGTCGGCCACCTTGCTGGTGTTCGCGCTGCTGTGGTCGCGCATGCCCAACGCGCTGCTGTTCGGCTGGTTGGGTCTGCGGCTGCTGCTGGTGGCGTTGCGGCTGTGGATGCTTGCGCGCTTCGAGCCCGAGGCAGCGTCGTCACTGGCCCACTGGCGTGCCGCCTACACCAGCCTGCTGGTGCTCGACGGCCTGTCCTGGGGCCTGGGCATTGCGGTGATGGCGCCTCTCGATGACCCGGTGATCACCATGCTGCTGCTGGCCGCGTTGGTCGCGGTGGTGGCAGTGGCCGGCACGATGATGGCGCCTCACCTGCCGCTGGCCACGGCCTACGGCATGGCGGTGCTGCTGCCCCCGGCCGCAGCGCAGTTATGGCGTGGCGGCGTTGTGGGCACTTACGCCGGGGCGGTTCTGCTGGTGTTTTTGCTGCTGCACTTGGCCACGACGCGCATCGCCGCACGCCAGGTGAGCGAACTGCTGCGCCTGCGCCTGCTACTGGAAGACGAGGCGCAAGCCCATGCACGGGCGCTCACGCTCGCCGAGCGTCACAGCGCGGTGAAGAGCCAGTTCCTCGCCACCATGAGCCACGAAATGCGCACGCCGCTGCACGGCATGCTCGGGTTGGCGCGGCACTTGCGCGAGCAGGCGCTGGCGGGCGCCAGCGCGCAGCGCACGGCGTCGACGGTCGGCCTGATCGAGCGCTCGGGCGCGCAACTGCTCGGGCTCATCAACGACGTACTCGACTTCGCCAAGATCGAAGCTGGCCGCATGCGCCTGGCCGACGAGCCTTTCGACCTGGAAGAGTTGATCGAGGACGTGGCGGCACTCGGCGGTGGCGGTGCGCGCGACAAGGGGCTGGCCCTCGAGGTGGAAACCGACGGCCTGGGCGTGACCGGCACCTGGATGCGCGGCGACGCCGCGCGCGTGCGGCAGGTGCTGCAAAACCTGCTCGGCAACGCCATCAAGTTCACCGAATCGGGCCGTGTGCGCATCAAGGCGGTGCGCCACGCCGCTACCGGCCGGGTGCGCATCGACGTCGAGGACAGTGGCGTGGGCATCGCCGCTGCGCGGCTCGAGCACATCTTTGAAGCTTTTTACCAGGTCGAAGGCGAGTTCGACCGGCGCCACGGCGGCACCGGCCTGGGATTGACGATCGCGCGCGAGCTGGCGCGCGCGATGGGCGGTGACTTGCGGGCCAGGAGCCGCATCGGCGTCGGTTCGGTGTTCAGCTTCGAGGCGCCGCTGCCCCCGGCGCTGCCGGACACGCAGCCGCAAGAAGTGCCGGTGCCGCCCGCGCCGCGTCGCCTGGTCGGGCGGGTGCTGGTGGCCGAGGACAACCCGGTCAATGCGCTGGTGGTCGAGGCGATGCTGCGCCAGTTCGGCCTCGAAGTGGAGTTGGTTGAAAACGGCGCCCAGGCGGTCGATCGCTGGCAGCACGGCCGTCCCGACCTGCTGCTGATGGACTGCCAGATGCCGGAGCTGGACGGCTTTGCCGCCACCGGCGCGATCCGCGCGCGCGAAGAGGAGCTGGGCCTGCCGCGCGTGCCGATCGTGGCGCTCACTGCCAATGCCTTCGAGAGCGACCGCGAGCGCTGCCTCGAAGCGGGCATGGACGAGTACCTCGCCAAGCCCTTTCGGGAGGAGGAGCTGCGCTCGCTGCTGGCGTGCTACCTGCTGCCGATCGACGCGGACGGCATCCGCAAGGGCGTGCGTCCCGACATCATTGTTTGACGGCCTCCACCTGCACCACCAGGCGCACGGTGTCGGGAATGTTGGGCAGGCCTTGCGTCATGCCGTACTGGCTGCGCTGGATGGTGACGGAGAAGTCGCCGCCGCAGACCTCGCGCTTGACCAGCGGGTTGAGGTAGCAGTTGAAGTTGCTCGCCTCGAGCACGACCGGGTTGCTCTTGCCCATGAAGGTGAGCGTGCCCGCCACTTCGGAGACCTTGTCGCCGGTGAAACCGAACTTGTCGCCGGTGAAGGTGGCGCTCGGGAATTCGGTGGCCTTGAACCAGCGCTCGCCGACGAGTTGGCCGTTGAAGGCCTCGACCCCGGTGCTGATGGAGGCGATGTCGATCGTCAGCTCCACCTTGCCGGTCTTGGCGGCGCGGTCGAACTGCACCGTGCCTTCCTTCTTGTCGAAGCGCCCGCGCACGGTGGAGGTGCCGTAATGCACCACTTCAAAGGTGACGAAGGTGTGGCTGGGGTCGATCTGGTAGGTGGTGGGTTCGGCCTGGGCGGCGGTCGCGGCGGCCAGCGCGAGCGCGGCAAAGGTCAGCTTGTGCGTCATTGAACGATTCCTGGAGGGTGGAGGGAAAAAAGAAACGGGGCTGGCGCGGGGTTCACAGCGGGCCGAGGCCGGTGAGCGCGAGCTTGAATTTGACTTGCACGTCGTTGGCGACCAGCGAGGTGTCGTTCCATTCGCCTCCGCCGATGTTGAAGTCGAGCCGCTTGATCGCGAAGGCGCCGGTCGCGGTGCTGGTCGCGCCCGATTGAGTGAGCGTCACCGGCACGACCACGGCACGCACCATGCCTTTGATGTCGAGCTTGCCGGCGACTTCGAACTTGCCGCCACCCAGCGCCTTGATGCTGCTCGACTGAAACGTGGCCTGCGGAAATTTGACCGTGCCAAACCATTCGGGGCGCGGCAGTTCGGCGTCGGTCTCGGGCACACCGAGCGTGGCGCTGGCGGTGTCCACGGTGAAGGCGATGGAGCCGGCCTCGGGTTTCCTGGGGTCGAACGCCACCTTGGCGTCGAACTTCTTGAACGTGCCTTCGACCGGCACGCCCATCTGCTTGCTCACGAATGCGATCTCGCTTTGCGGTGCAATGAGCTTGGCAGCAGTGGTCTGCGCGAGCGTCGGTTGCGCCAGGCCGAGCATTGCGCCGGCCAGCAAGGCCAGCGACAGGGTTGAGGCGGTTCTCATCGGGCGAGGGTTCCTCGGGGGGCACGGCCGAAGCGCATGCGGGTGAGCAGTCCGTCGTGGTCGACGAACTGGTGCTTGAGTGCCGCCGCCACATGCAGCAGCACCAGAGCTAATAACGTGTAGGCCAGGATCGCGTGGACCGGCTTGAACACCTTGGCGAATTCCTTGTCGACCGCCACGAAGTCGGGCAGCGGCAACACCCCGAACCATACGACCGGAAAGCCCGCCATCGAGCTGTAGGACCAGCCGGCCAGCGGCACGGCGAAGAACAGTACGTACATCAGCCGGTGCGACGCGTGGTAGGTGCGCAGTTGCCAGCCCGGCATCGACGCCTGCACGGCCGAAGACAGGGCCGGCGGGCGGTGCGTGAGCCGCCACGACAGACGCAGCGCCGACAGCGCCAGGATCGTGATGCCGGCCCACTTGTGATAGTTGTAGAGCCGCAGGCGCGAGGGAGAAAACGGCAGTCCGGTCATGTACCAGCCAAACCCCAGGCTGCCCAGGATGGCAAACGCCAGCAGCCAATGCAGCGTGATCGCGAGGCCGGTGTAGCGGGCGCCAGGGGCGGGAACTCTCATGCGGTGTGGGGCTTCACAGGGACGGCGCGATGCCGGTTGCCGAACGGGGACTGTAGGGATTGTTCGCGACCCGTGGATTCACGGGAGTTGTCGCAGCTTTCGAGGCAGCGCCGGTGTTCGCTTTGCAGGGGGCTTGTGATGGACGGCGCGGCTGCAACGGCGCAGACCCGCCCGACCCTGCGCCGAGCGCGTTGTCAAAGTGGCGCTCAGCCGCGGCCGAGGCGAGCTGCGTTTTGCTCTGCGACCTCGCGGAACGCGACGCTGCAGGGGCGGTGATCGGCGACACCTCGCCAGAACGTTCGCGCTAGCCGCAGCGCCTCGGGCCAGACCGCGGCGTCAGGCAGCGTCGGGGTGGCGGGTTCGATCGGCGTTGGGCCGAAGTCGCTGCGCTGCAGGTCGGGCCGGTAGCACATCGGCAGCATGTCGTAGCAGGGCGCCAGAGAGAAGCGCCCGCTGGCCGGCTCGTCGGTCCAGAGGCTGAAGTTGCCGAAGTGCATGTCGCTGTTGCCGATCAACCGGCCGAAGGCGCGCCACAGGCGCACGCGTTGCGCGTCCCCGGCGCTCACGCGGCGCTGCATGGCCAGCACGTCGGCGCTGGCGGCCCAATGCTGCATGGGGCCGCCGACAAAGGCCTCGTGGATGCCGTCGAGCGCTACCGCATGGCGCAATTCAGGCGGCGGCGCGGGCCGCATCGCGCCACTGCCCCATCAGCCCGTGCCACTTCTTGCGCGCCGCCTCCAGGTGGCGCGCCTTCACGTGGCCGTAGCCGCGAATCTCTTCCGGGATGCGCGCGATCTCCGCTGCCTGCGACAAGCTGGCAGCGGTGAGCGAGGCCAGCAGCTCCTCGATCGAGGCGCGGTACTCGTCGACCAGCGCGCGCTCGGTCTTGCGCTCGGTCGAGCGGCCGAAGGGATCGAAGGGCGTGCCACGCAGGCCTTTCATGCGGGCGAGCAGCGCGAACGCGTGGCGCATCCAGGGGCCGAAGGGGCGCTTCTGCAGTTCGCCATGGTCATTGCGTTTGGCCATGAGCGGCGGCGCGAGATGGTGGACCAGCTTGTAGTCGCCCTCGAACATGCCGGCGATGCGCTCGGTGAAGGCGCGGTCGGTGTGCAGCCGGGCGACCTCGTACTCGTCCTTGTAGGCCATGAGCTTGAAGAGGTAGCGCGCCACGGCCTCGGTGAGCCGGGTCGAGCCGAGCGGCGCTTCGGCCGCCTTGACCTTGTCGACGAAGGCCTGGTAGCGCTGGGCATAGGCGGCGTTCTGGTAGCCGACCAGGAACTCGACGCGCCGGGCCACCGTGTCGGCCAGCGAGGGGCGCTTGACGAACTGGATCACCTGCGCGGCCCTGAACAGCGCCTGCACGGCGGCCAGGTCGTGGGCGCAGCGACGGCCCCACTCGAAGGCGGCCTTGTTGTTGTCGGGCTGAACGCCATTGAGTTCGATGGCACGCATCAGCGACGCGTGCGTGAGCGGCACGCGGCCCTGCTGCCACGCAAAGCCGAGCATCAGCGGGTTGGTGTAGATCGAGTCGCCGAGCAATTGCACCGCCACTTGCTCGGCGTCGAAGGAGCCCACCCGCTCGCGACCCACGGCGGCCTGGATCGCGCTTTCGCATTGGGCCGCGGGAAACTGCCAGTCGGGGTCGTGGACGAAGGCGGCCGTCGGCGTGCCGTGCGTGTTCAGCGCCACGTAGGTACGGCCGGGCTGCATCACCGCCAAGGTGGTCTTGCTGGCGGCCACGATCGGGTCGCAGGCGATCACCAGGTCGGCCTGGGCGGTGTCGACCTTGGTGGTGTGGATGGCGCCCTGGCGGTTGGCGATCTGGATGTGGCTCCAGGTCGCGCCGCCTTTTTGCGCCAGGCCGCCGGCGTCTTGCGTGACCACGCCCTTGCCCTCGAGGTGCGCGGCCATGCCCAGCAATTGGCCGATGGTGATGACGCCGGTGCCGCCCACGCCGCCGACCACGATGCCCCAGGCCGTCTCGGTGGCTGGCAGCACCGGCTGGGGCAGTGGCACAAGCGTCGCGAGCGCCGCGAGATCGTCCTTCTTTTCCTGCTTGGGCTTGCGGAGCTGCCCGCCTTCGACCGTGACGAAGCTCGGGCAGAAGCCCTTCACGCAGGAGTAGTCCTTGTTGCAGGTGTTCTGGTTGATGCGGCGTTTGCGGCCGAATTCCGTCTCCACCGGCTCGACCGACAGGCAGTTCGATTGCACCGAGCAGTCGCCGCAGCCTTCGCACACCAGCTCGTTGATGACGACGCGCTTGTCGGGGTCCGCCAGCAGGCCGCGCTTGCGGCGGCGGCGCTTCTCGGTGGCGCAGGTCTGGTCGTAGATGATCGCGGTCGTGCCCTTGACGAGACGCAGCTCGCGCTGGATGCGGTCGAGTTCGTCGCGGTGATGCACGGTGACGCCGGGCGCGAGCGCCGCGCCGTCGTACTTGTCCGGCTCGTCGGTCACGATCACCAGCCGCACCGCGCCTTCGGAGAGCACGCTGTTCATGATCTGCAGCACCGAGTGACCCTCGGCTCGCTCGCCAATCGGCTGGCCGCCGGTCATGGCGACCGCGTCGTTGTAGAGAATCTTGTAGGTGATGTTCACGCCCGCGGCGATGGCCTGGCGGATCGCCAGCAGGCCGCTGTGGAAGTAGGTGCCGTCGCCAAGGTTGGCAAACACATGCGGCTCGGTCGTGAACGGCTGCTGGCCCACCCAAGACACGCCCTCGCCGCCCATCTGCGTGAAGGTGGAGGTGCTGCGGTCCATCCACACCGTCATGTAGTGACAGCCGATGCCCGCGACGGCGCGTGAGCCTTCTGGCACGCGCGTGCTGGTGTTGTGCGGGCAGCCGCTGCAGAACCACGGTGCGCGCTCGCCGGTGTCGGCCTTCTGCTCGCTCATCGCCTTTTCGCGCGCGTCGATGGTGGCGATGCGCGCCTGCATGCGCGCGCCGATGTCGCTGCCCGCCGGCACCACGCCCAATTTCACGAGCCGCTTGGCGATGGCCTTGGCGATGATGGCCGGCGTGAGGTCGGCCTTGGCGCGCAGCAGCCAGTTCTCGCTCGGGTTGGGCCGGCTCCACTCGCCGCCGTGGCCACCGAAGGGCCCGTCCCGGTCCAGGTCGCCCTCGGGCTCGTCGAACTTGCCCAGCACATTGGGTCGCACGTCGGCGCGCCAGTTGTAGAGCTCTTCCTTGATCTGGTATTCAATGACCTGGCGCTTTTCTTCGACCACCAGGATCTCTTGCAGCCCGCGTGCGAACTCGCGCGTGGTGGCGGCCTCGAGCGGCCACACCACGCCCACCTTGTGCAGCCGGATGCCCAGGGCGCGGCAGGTGTCGTCGGTGAGGCCCAGGTCGGCCAGCGCCTGGCGCGTGTCGTTGTAGGCCTTGCCGCTGGCGATGATGCCGAAGCGATCGCGCGGCCCTTCGATCACGTTGAAGTTGAGCCGGTTGGCACGCACATAGGCCAGCGCCGCATACCACTTGTAGTCCATCAGCCGCGCTTCCTGCTCGAGCGGCGGGTCGGGCCAGCGGATGTGCAGGCCGCCCGGGGGCATCAAGAAGTCCTCGGGCAGCACGATCTTCACGCGGTCCGGGTCGACCGACACCGAGGCCGAGGACTCCACCACCTCCTGCACCGTCTTCATGGCCGCCCACACGCCCGAGAAGCGGCTCATGGCGATGGCATGCAGGCCCATGTCGAGGATGTCTTGCACGCTCGACGGAAAGAACACCGGCAGGCCGCAGGCCTTGAAGATGTGGTCACTTTGATGCGCCACGGTCGAGCTCTTGCTCATGTGGTCGTCGCCGGCGATCGCGAGCACGCCGCCATGGCGTGCCGTGCCCGCCATGGTGGCGTGCTTGAAGACGTCAGAGCAGCGGTCCACGCCCGGGCCCTTGCCGTACCAGAGGCCAAACACGCCGTCGAATTTCTTGCTTTCGGGGTAGAGGTCGAGCTGCTGCGTGCCCCACACCGCCGTCGCGGCGAGTTCTTCGTTGACGCCCGGCTGGAACACGATCTGGTTGGCCGCGAGGTGTTTCTTGGCGGCCCACAGCGCCTGGTCGTAGCCGCCCAGCGGCGAGCCGCGGTAGCCGCTGATGAAGCCGGCGGTGTTGAGCCCCGCCAGCGCGTCGCGTTGGCGCTGCAGCATCGGCAGTCGCACCAGCGCCTGCACGCCGCTCATGAAGGCGCGGCCGCACGCGAGTGCGTACTTGTCGTCCAGCGTGACCGTCTCGAGGGCGCGGCGGATCGACTCGGGGAGGGGGGCGTTCATGCGGTTCAGCTCGTGCTCGATGGCGGAGTGCGCCGGTCAGCCGCGCTCGTGACGCGGCCACCCGGCAGGGGGGTGGGAAGTAATCACCAGTGTAGGCAAAGCCCATCGTCGCTGCCGTCTGGCTCCGCAGCCGGGCAAGGCCGGGCTGGGGCCAGCCCACGCTCCGCAAAGCCTCTGCCTTCTTGCTCCTTCCCCCCGCTGGGGGAAGGCTGGGATGGGGGCCAGCCGGTGCCGGCCAACGCGCCGCCGCGCTACAAAAACCGCTCGAGCAGCCGCTTGGAGTGACGGTCCATCGCGAGCAGGTCGCGCACCAAAAACTGGATGCCCTGGCTGTCGGCAATGAGCAGCGCGCCGCCCGCCAGGCGGCGGATGTCCTCTTCGCCCTTGAGCACCAGGCGCGTCTCGCCGCGGTCGGTGTCGACCTCCCAGGTGCTCGGGGTCGAGTAGGTCGACACGCTCCTCAGCCGCAGGATCACCGGGGTGAATTCACGGCTCGCGAGTTCGTCGTCGATGAGGGCGCGCAAAGAATCGGGCAGCGTCGAGAGGCGGGCGATCCACGCCAGTTCGCTGCCGTCGTGGCCGACCAGCGAGAGCCCTTCGTCGGGCGCGGCGAGCGGAAAGGCGCGCACCGGCACCACGCCCTCGTGACGCAGGCCGGCGGCGTCGGTGAAGACGAGGCGGCCGAAGGCGTCGCGTTCGAGCTGAAGGTCGGGCGGGGCGCTCATCGCGTGGACAGGCTGAACCTGCCTTGCGTGCGTGCGTGTGCGGCACGTGCGGTGTGCATGGCGCGCATGAGCCGGCTCATGGCGTGCCGGCCGGATGCGCGGCATGGGCGGGCAGGTGGCTGGCGACGATGACGCTGCGTGCTTCGTCGGCGGCATCGTCACCTTCATCGGTGTCGGCGCGCCGCGCCTGCGCGTCGTAGAGGCGAAAGTACGCTCCTTGCCGTGCCATCAGCTCGTCGTGCGGCCCGACCTCGACCACGCGGCCGCGGTCCATCACCACCAGCCGATCGGCCTTGCGCAAGGTGGAGAGGCGGTGCGCGATGGCGATGGTGGTGCGGCCCTGCACCAGGTTGTCGAGCGCCTTCTGAATCTCTTTTTCGGTCTCGGTGTCGACCGAGGAAGTGGCCTCGTCCAAGATCAGGATCTTGGGGTCGATGAGCAGTGCGCGCGCGATGGAAATGCGCTGGCGCTCGCCGCCCGACAGGCCCTGGCCGCGCTCGCCGACCAGCGAGTCGTAGCCCTGCGGCAGGCGCAGGATGAACTCGTGCGCATGCGCGGCGCGCGCGGCGGCCACGATCTCCTCGCGCGACGCGGCGGGCTTGCCGTAGGCCACGTTCTCGGCGATGGTGCCGAAGAAGAGAAACGGCTCCTGCAACACCAAACCTATGTGGCGCCGGTAGTCGGCCACGCCGTAGCGGCGGATGTCGGTGCCGTCCACGAAGATGGCACCGTCGCTCACGTCGTAGAAGCGGCAGATCAGGTTCACCAGCGTGCTCTTGCCCGAGCCGCTGTGACCCACCAGACCGATCATTTCGCCGGGGCGGATGTCGAGGTCGAGCGCGCGGATCACGCTGCGCGGGCCGTAGCGAAAGCCGATGCCGCGCATTTCGATGTGCCCGGCCAGCACACCCATCGCCACCGGCTCGGCGGGCTCGGGCACGTTGGACACGTGATCGAGGATGTCGAAGATGCGCTTGGCGCCGGCCGCCGCCTTCTGCGTCACCGAGACGATGCGGCTCATCGAATCGAGCCGCGTGTAGAAGCGCCCGATGTAGGCGATGAAGGCGGTCAGCACGCCCACCGTGATCTGGCTCTGGCTCACCAGCCAGATGCCAAAGGCCCACACCACCAGCAGGCCGATGTCGGTGAGCAGCGAGACGGTGGGCGAGAACAGCGACCACGTCTTGTTGAGCCGGTCGTTGACCGCCAGGTTGTGCTTGTTGGCTTCACGAAAGCGCTCGGCCTCGCGCCGCTCCTGCGCAAACGCCTTGACCACGCGGATGCCCGGGATGGTGTCGGCCAGCACGTTGGTCACGTCGCCCCACACGCGGTCGATCTTCTCGAAGCCGGTGCGCAGCCGGTCGCGCACCAAATGGATCATCCAGGCGATGAAGGGCAGCGGCAGCAGGGTCACGACCGCGAGCCAGGGGTTGATGGTGATCAGGATCGCGGCGGTCATGCCGATCATCAGCACGTCGGTGGCGAAGTCGAGCGCGTGCAGCGACAGGAACACCGAGATGCGGTCGGTCTCGGAGCCGATGCGCGCCATCAAATCGCCGGTGCGCTTGCCACCAAAGTAGTCGAGCGAGAGCTCGAGCAAATGCTCGAACGCCGCGGTGCGCAGGTCCGCGGCGATGCGCTCGGAGACGAGTGCGAGCAGCCAGGTGCGCGCCCAGCCCAGGCCCCAGGCGGCGAGCGCTGCGCCCAGCAGCCCGACCAGCAAGGTGAGCACGTAGGCCGGGTCGATGCGCTGGCCGTTCTGGAACGGGATCAACACCTTGTCCATCAGCGGAATGGTGAGGTAGGGCGGCACCAGGGTCGCGGCGGTGGCGGCGAGCGTGAGCCCGAAGCCGGTGGCGAGCTGCTTGCGGTAGGGCCGTGCAAAACGCCACAGGCGCAGCAGCACCCAGGTCGAGGGCGGGGTGGGCGACTCGCGGCCGAAGTCGGTGATTTCTTCGCCGTCGTCGGCCTCGTCGAGCGCGCCCGCCAGCGGCGCGGCGCGGCGGCGGGACTGGCGCTCGAACTGCGTGACCAGGCGCAGCGCCGCAGCGTTCGCGCCGAGGGTGAAGCGCCATTGCGCCAGGCGTGCCGCGCCGTCGTGCAGCTCCAAGGTGCCCACGCCGGCATGGTCGGCATGACGCAGCGCGAGGCCCGCGGCCAGCGGCCATTCGCGCCAGCCGGTCGCCGACTCCGCGTGCGCGAGCAGCCGCCGGTCGGTCAGTGCGACCAGGCCGTGGCCAAAGCGCAGGCTCGCGTCCAGGTCAACCGCGAGCGTCGCCAGCACGTTCTCGTCGGCTGCCAGATGCGATTGAAGGTCGGCCGCTTCGGGCCGATCAGACGCAACGGAGGCGGTGAGCGAATGTTGATGCATGTCGATACGGTGGGCCGGGGTCTTGCGATCGTGACCCCGCCCCGGGTCGCGGATTCTCGCCGAAGCGGACCGCGCGAGAAGGCGGCGACCGCGGCACTTTCGGCAGCGGTTTGCCGGGTGGTGCAGGCGCTGGGCCGGGGGCACAATCCCGAGGCAGCGCCGACCTTCGCAGGCGCGCCGAGCCGGCCGCCGATGAAGACGAAAAGGGACGATCTGCAGCTGCTGCGCATCAACTACCTGCGCGGCCCCAATGTCTGGACCTACCGCCCCGTGCTGGAGGTCTGGCTCGACCTCGGCGAACTCGAAGACTCGCCCTCGCACGAGTTGCCCGGCTTCAACGAGCGCCTCGTCGCGATGCTGCCGGCGCTCGCCGAGCACCACTGCGGCGTGGGCGAACGCGGCGGTTTCCTGCAGCGGCTTGTGGCCGGCACCTGGGCCGGCCACGTGCTCGAGCATGTGGTGATCGAGCTGCTCAACCTGGCGGGCATGCCCACCGGCTTCGGGCAGACACGCAGCATGGCCAAGCGCGGCGTCTACCGCATGGTGTTCCGGGCGCGCGACGAGCAGGTGGCGCGCGCCGCGCTCGCGCAGGGCCACCGCCTGCTGATGGCCGCCATCAACGACGAGTCTTTCGACGTACCCGCCGGGGTGGCCGCGGTGCGCGAGAAGCTCGACGATTGCTACCTCGGCCCGAGCACCGCGGCCATCGTCGCGGCGGCCACCGACCGGCGCATACCGCACCTGCGTCTGAACGATGGCAACCTCGTGCAGCTCGGCCACGGCGCGCGCCAGCGCCGCATCTGGACCGCCGAGACCGACCGCACCAGCGCCATCGCCGAGGGCATCGCCGGTGACAAGGATCTCACCAAGAGCCTGCTTCAGGCCGTGGGTGTGCCGGTGCCAGAAGGCCGTGTCGCCAAGAGCCCGGCCGAGGCCTGGGAGGCGGCCGAAGACATCGGGCTGCCGGTGGTGGTGAAGCCCTCCGACGGCAACCACGGCCGCGGCGTCACGCTCGACCTCGGCACCCGCGAGGAAGTCGAAGCCGCCTGGGCGGTGGCCGACCGCCACGGCAGCGAAGTGCTGGTGGAGCGCTACGTGCGTGGCGACGAACACCGGCTGTTGGTGGTGGGCGGCAAGGTGGTCGCGGCGGCGCGCGGGCAGGCCGCCTGGGTCACCGGCGACGGCGTCGCCAACGTGGCCGAGCTGGTCGATGCGCAGATCAATTCCGACCCGCGCCGCGGCCTCACCGAAGACCATCCGCTCAACCGCCTGAATGCGCGCGAAGACGGCGTGATCCTGCTTGACCTGCAGCGCCAGGGCCTCACGCCCGACAGCGTGCCGGCAGCCGGCAAGCGCGTGCTGGTGCAGCGCAACGGCAACGTCGCCATCGACTGCACCGACCAGGTCCACCCCGACGTGGCGCACCTCGTGTCGCTGGCCGCGCGCGTGGTCGGCCTGGACGTGGCGGGGGTCGACGTGGTGGCTGAAGACATCGGCAAGCCGCTGGCTGCGCAGGGCGGCGCGATCGTCGAAGTGAATGCCGGGCCGGGGTTGCTCTCGCACCTCAAGCCCGCCGAAGGCAGCCCGCGGCCGGTGGGCCGCGCCATCGTCGACCACCTGTTCCCGCCGACCGAGCACGAGGCCAGTGGCCGCATCCCGATCGTCGGCGTGGCCGGCTCGCGCGGCACCGCGACGATTGCGCGCTTGGTCGCGTGGCTGGTCCACTTAAGCGGCCGCAGGGTCGGCCTGGCGTGTCGCGACGGGCTCTTCCTCGACCGCCGCCGCGTCGAGCGCAGCGACTGCGCGCGCTGGGAGCCGGGCCGGCGTCTGCTCATCAACCGCAACGTCGAAGCGGCGGTGTTCGAGAACGGCGCCGAGACGATCCTGCGCGAGGGCCTGGCCTACGACCGTTGCCAGGTCGGTGTGGTGACCGATCTCGACGGCGCCGAGGCCTTGGCCGAGTTCGACATCGAGGGCGCCGACCAGATGGTCAAGGTGCTGCGCACCCAGGTCGACGTGGTGCTCGCCGAGGGCGTGGCGGTGCTCAACGGCGCCGACGCGCGCGTGGCGGGCCTGGCCGAACTGTGCGACGGCGAAGTCATCCTCTACGCCTGCGACGCGAACGCCGCTGCGATGAGGCAGCACCGCGAAGGCGGCGGCCGCGCCGTCTACGTGCGCGACGGCCGCATCGTGCTGGCGCGCGGCGCGGCCGAGACGCTGCTGTCCGACGGCGAACGGCTGTCGCAGGCCGGCAGCACGGCGGCGGCAACGCAGGTGCTGCTCGCCGCGGTCGCCACCGCCTGGGCGCTGGGCATCTCGCCCGACCTCATCGCCGCCGGCATCGAGACCTTCGAGTTCCGGTTGCCCGACGTCGCGCCGTCGCAGGCAGGCTTGTTTTGACATGGACGTCTCCCGCATCCGCGCCCTTCGCGGCCCCAACCTGTGGAGCCGACACACCGCCATCGAGGCGATCGTGGGCTGCACGTCGGCCTGCTTCATTGCCGACCTGCCGGGCTTCGAAGCGCGCGTGCGCTCGCTGTTCCCGGCCATCGGCGAGCTGTGGCCGGGCGGCGGCGGCGCGTCGATCTCGCTGGCGCATGTGCTGGAGGTGGCCGCGCTCGCGCTGCAGGCGGCGGCCGGCTGCCCGGTGACCTTCAGCCGCACCTCGCGGACGGCGGAGCCGGGCATCTTCCAGGTGGTGGTGCAGTACAGCGAAGAGGCGGTCGGGCGCCTCGCGTTCGAGCTGGCGCAGGCGCTGGTGAATGCAGCGCTCGAGGGCAGCGCCTTCGACGTGGACGCCGCCATCGCCCGCCTGCGCGAAACCGACGAAGACCTGCGCCTGGGCCCGAGCACCGGTGCCATCGTCGACGCCGCGCTGGCGCGCAACATTCCCTACCGCCGCCTCACCCAGGGCAGCCTGGTGCAGTTCGGCTGGGGAGTGAAGCAGCGGCGCATCTGGGCCGCCGAGATCGACGCGACCAGCGCGGTCGCCGAGACCATCGGCCAGGACAAGGACCTCACCAAGACCCTGCTGCAGGCGGCGGGCGTGCCGGTGCCGATCGGGCGGCCGGTCGAGTCGCCCGACGAGGCCTGGGCGGTGGCCGAGGCGATCGGTCTGCCGGTGGTCCTGAAGCCGCAGGACGGCAACCAGGGCAAGGGCGTCACCGTCAACGTCGACAGCCGCGCACAACTCGAGCTGGCCTACCAGGCGGCGGCCGAGATCGGCACGGTGATGGTCGAGAAATTCTTGCCCGGCAGCGACTTCCGCCTGCTGGTGGTGGGCGACCGGCTCATCGCCGCGGCGCGGCGCGACCCGCCGCACGTCATCGGCGATGGCCTGCACAGCGTGCGCGAGCTGGTCGACAAGGTCAACGCCGACCCGCGGCGGGGCGAGGGCCACGCCACTTCGCTCACCAAGATCCGCTTCGACGACATCGCCATGGCGCGGCTCGATGCCCAAGGCCTCGCACCCGCGTCGGTGCCCGACAAGGGCCGGCGCGTGATCCTGCGCAACAACGCCAACCTCAGCACCGGCGGCACCGCCACCGACGTGACCGACGAGGTCCACCCCGAAGTGGCGGCGCGCGCGGTGGCCGCGGCGCAGATGGTCGGCCTGCATGTGTGCGGCGTCGACGTGGTGTGCGAGAGCGTGCAGCGCCCGCTCGAAGATCAAAGCGGCGGCGTGGTCGAGGTCAATGCCGCACCGGGGCTGCGCATGCACCTGTCGCCGTCCTACGGCAAGGGCCGCAACGTCGGCGAGGCGATCGTCGCCAACCTGTTTGCGCCCGGCGACGACGGCCGCATCCCCACCGTGGCGGTGACCGGCACCAACGGCAAGACCACCACCGCGCGGCTGATCGCGCACCTGCTGGCCACCAGCGGCCTGTGCGTCGGCATGACCAACACCGACGGCGTCTACGTCAATGGACGCCAGATCGACAGCGGCGACTGCAGCGGCCCGAAGAGCGCGCGCAGCGTGCTGCTGCACCCGGATGTCGATGCGGCGGTGTTCGAGACCGCGCGCGGCGGCGTGCTGCGCGAGGGCCTGGGCTTTGACCGCTGCTCGGTCGCCGTGGTCACCAACGTCGGCAGCGGCGACCACCTCGGCCTGAACTACATCACCACCGTGGAAGACCTGGCGGTGCTCAAACGCGTGATCGTGCAGAACGTGGCGGCCAACGGCTACGCGGTGCTCAACGCGGCCGACCCGTTGGTGGTCGCGATGGCCTCGGTGTGCCCCGGCCAGGTGATCTTCTTTGCCGCCGACCGCCAGCACCCGGCCATGGCCACGCACCGCGCGCAGGGCCGGCGCGTGGTCTACGTCGAGGGCGGCGCCATCGTCGCGGCGCAGGGCGCCTGGCGCGAGAAGGTCGAGCTGCGCGAGGTGCCGATCACGCGCGCTGGCGCCATCGGCTTCCAGGTCGAGAACGTGATGGCCGCCGTGGCCGCGGCGTGGGGCGCGGGCCTGAGTTGGGACGCGGTGCGCCGGGGCCTGGGCAGCTTCGTGAGCGACGTGCTCACGGTGCCCGGCCGCTTCAACCTCATGGACTACCGCGGCGCCACCGTGATCGCCGACTACGGCCACAACCCCGATGCGATGCGCGCGCTGGTACAGGCCGTCGAGGCCATGGCCGCGGGGCCGATGCAGCGCCGCTCGGTCGTCATCAGCGGTGCGGGCGATCGGCGCGACGCCGACATTCGCGAGCAGACCGCCATCCTCGGCGCCTGCTTCGACGACGTGCTGCTCTACCAGGACGCGGCGCAACGCGGCCGCGCCGACGGCGAGGTGATGGCGCTGCTGCGCGAAGGGCTGGCCGATGCCGGGCGCACGCGCCGCATCGACGAGATTCGCGGTGAGTTCGTCGCCATCGACACCGCACTCGAGCGGCTGCGCCCGGGTGACCTGTGCCTGGTGCTGGTCGACCAGATCGAGGAAGCGCTGGCGCACCTGGCGCGGCGCTGCGCCGAGGCGGCGGCCACCGCGTGAGCCTGGGCGGCGCTTGACGAGCGCACCCGCCCCGACGCTGCGCGACCTGTCGCAGCGCTTTGCACAAGCAGGCCGGGTCGAGGCGATCCTGCTGCGGCCCGCGCGTCGGGCGCCGATGTTGCGCGTCGACCGTGCCGACGCCATCGCCGAGCGCGGCCTGCAGGGTGATCGCAGCGCCGCCCGTGCGGCCGGGCGCTTGGCCGGCAAGGCGCGTCACGTCACGCTGATCCAGGCCGAGCACCTGGCCGCCATCGCCGCGCTGTGCGGCCGCGGCAGCGTTGGCGCCGAACTGCCGCGCCGCAACCTCGTCGTCTCGGGCCTCAACCTGCTGGCGGCGCGTTCGCTGTTTCGTGAGGCGCCGCTCGTGCTGCGCATCGGCGACGCGGTGCAACTCGAAATCACCGGCCCCTGCGAGCCGTGCTCGCGCATGGAAGAAGCGCTCGGCGTTGGCGGCTACAACGCCATGCGCGGCCACGGCGGCGTCACGGCACGGGTGCTGGTGGGTGGCTTGCTCCGCGTCGGCGATAGGGTGCGCTGCGAAACGACTGCGGCGCCTCTTCTCGGCTGACCTCTCCTGCTGGGAGGGCCAGCGTGAGGGCGCCTGCTCCTGAAAGCCGGCCCGACTACGCGCGCGTGCCGTTCTTCAGCAACGGCCGCAGCGCCATCATGCCGAGCAAGGGACCGAGGGCGAGCCAGGGCAGCACCTTGGCCAGCGGCCAGTGTTCGGCGAGCGTGACGAAGAGCTGAATACTGACGATCGAAATCGCGAAGCCGATGCTGTTGGCGAGGGTCAGTACGCTGCCCACCAGCGCCGGTGGCGCGTTGCCAGCGGTCAGCGCCGAGAACTGAGGCGAGTCGCCCGAAACCGTAATGCCCCACAAAAGCAGCCAGGCGCCGAACAGCGGCGTGGGCGCTTGCAGCATCACCGGCGCCGCAACGCAGCACAGGCCGCTGATCGCCAACTGCGCACCGGCCACTCGAGCACTGCCCACGCGCCGCGCCAGGACGCCCCCCACGGCACAGCCGAGCGCTCCGGCGCCCAGCACCACAAAGGCCGCCCAGGACATCGCGGCGCCGCTCAGGCGCGTGGCGAGGATCGCCGGCACCAGCACCCACATGGTGTACAGCTCCCACATATGACCAAAGTAGCCGAGCACGGACGCACGCACGCGGGGGTCGATGGCGGCCGCCCACAGCGCGCGCAACTGCAAGCCGCTGGCACGGACCGGCGCGTGCGGTGGTTCCGGCACCAGCACGTACAGGAGCAGCCCGGCGGCCGCCGACGCCAACGCCACGCCCTGGAAGACGACGGTCCACGGCGCCCCGACCGACAGCGCGCGCAGCGCGTGCGGGCTGGCACTGCCGAGCACCAGCGCGGCGATCAACAGCCCGAGCGCCGCGCCGAGGCCGCGCGGGAACCACAGCGCCGCCAGCTTCATCCCGACCGGGTAGATGCCGGCCAGGCAAAAACCGGTGAGTGCTCGCCAGAACCAGAGTGCCGCAAACGACTCGGCGAACTGCATCGCGGCCAAGGTGCTGAGTGCCGAGGCGAGCGCGCACACGAGGAACACACGGCGTGCCGACAGGCGGTCTGCGATGGCCAGCAGCGCGAACACCAAGGCACCGGCGATGAAGCCGAGTTGCACCGCCGAGGTCAGCGTGGCCACCGCCGCGGGGGGCCAGCCGAAGCTGCGCTGCAGGTCCGGCATCACCGCATTGACGGCGAACCAGGGCGACGTGCCGGCCAGCTGTGCGAGCACGATCACCGGCAGGATGCGGCGTGCAGGCGTGGGGATCGGAGGCGATAAGGTCAACGGTCAGCCGATCGAGGGATGCCTGTTTTTGCTGACACCGTCGGCAGCATTGGTTTGCATTTTGACGCCGGTCCGCCCGACGACGAGCGGGTCCGATGTGCTTTCGGAGAGGCAAGCTCGCCTTGATAAGCAAGGTCATTGCGGCGTGCGTTTCGAAGGGCGACGATGGGTCGGCATCACCCACTGGCATCGTGATGAGCGGCATTTCCTGCCGTACAAGACCTACTGAGGTTCTTCATCCCTCGACGGGAGAGCAAGTCTTGCCCTTCTCCCTCAGAGAGGGGCCCACGCGACGAGACCTTGATGCAAGAGACACGCCCTCCGCCCCCGCCGTTTACTCCCGACACCGCGCGCCAGAAGGTGCGCCTGGCCGAGGACGCCTGGAACAGCCGCGACCCCGACCGCGTGGTGGGCG
>NZ_JANMWL010000118.1:0-26920 GCF_031393925.1 Methylibium sp.
CCGCGAGGGCGTCACCTTCCTGCTGGCCGAGCAAAACACCCACATGGCGCTGCGCTACGCCGACCACGGCTACATCCTCGAGAGCGGGCGCATCGTCATGGACGGCGCGGCCCGCGAGCTGGCCAACAACGAAGACGTCAAGGAGTTCTACCTCGGCGTCGGCGGCGGTGACCGCAAGAACTTTCGCGACGCGAAGAGCTACAAGCGGCGCAAGCGCTGGCTGGCTTGATCGCTGCAGGAGACCCCCATGACCGACGACAGCAACACCTCCCCGCCCTTCAAGGCCGAAGAAGCCCTGGCGATGCTCGGTCGCCACCTGCGCGACCTGCGCCTGCTAGAGCGCGCCGGGCGCTACGAGTGGAAGGGCGACCCGCTGGTCGAGTTGCGGCTCGATGGCGCCACGATCCGCGTGCGCACCGTCAAGCAACCGGCCCGCTCGCCGCAGTGGTCGACCTTGACGCTCGCGAATGCGGCCGACGTGCGCAAGTTCACCGAAGACTTCAAGCGCCAGTTCGCCCAGTGGAAGCAGCGCGATGAGTGAGTTTTACGACGCGCTCGAGCAGCGCGCCCCGGCCGAGCGCGAGCGCACGCTGATGGCCGCGCTGGCGCAGCAGGTGGCGCACGCGCAAACACACACCCCGGCCTTCGCCGACATCCTGCGCGGCGTGGACGCCTCCCGCATCGCCAGCCGCAGCGCGCTCGCCACCTTGCCGGTCACGCGCAAGCATGAGTTGCTGGCGCGCCAGCAGGCCGCGCGCGCGGCGGGCGGTGACGCGCTCGGCGGGTTCGGTGCGATCGGCTGGCGTGCGCTGGCTCGCCCGGGCAGCGCGCGGCGCGTGTTCCAGTCGCCCGGTCCGATCTACGAACCCGAGGGTGCTGCTCCCGACTATTGGCGCGTGGCGCGCGCGCTGTTCGCCGCCGGCATGCGCGCGGGCGACCTGCTGCACAACAGCTTCAGCTACCACCTCACGCCCGCCGGCTCGGCGATGGAGAGCGCCGCGCATGCGCTCGGCTGCACGGTCTTTGCGGGCGGCGTCGGCAACACCGAGCTGCAATTGCAGGCGATCGCCGAGCTGCGCCCCGAGGGCTATTGCGGCACGCCGAGCTTCCTCAAGATCCTGCTCGACAAGGCGGCCGAGACGGGGCGAGCACTTTCGATCACCAAGGCGCTGGTATCGGGCGAGGCCTTCCCGCCCTCCTTGTGCAAGCTGCTCCGCGCAGGCGGCATCGAGGCCCTGCAGTGCTACGCCACCGCCGATGTCGGACTGATCGCCTATGAAACTTCGGCGCGCGAAGGCCTGGTGCTGGGTGAGGGCGTGATCGTCGAGATCGTGCGCCCCGGCACCGGCGACGTGCTGCCCGAAGGCGAGGTCGGCGAGCTCGTCGTCACCTCGCTCAATCCCGACTACCCGCTCGTGCGCTTTGGCACCGGTGACTTGAGCGCGATGCTGCCCGGCGCCTGTCCCACCGGCCGCACGGCACCGCGCATCAAGGGCTGGATGGGCCGCGCCGACCAGACGACCAAGGTGCGCGGCATGTTCGTCCACCCCGCCCAGGTGGCCGAGATCGTGCGACGCTACCCGGAGATCGTGCGCGCACGACTGGTGGTGAGCGGCGTGATGGCCAACGACGTGGTGGCGCTGCGCGTCGAAGTCGCCACGGCATCAGAAGGCCTGGCCGAGCGTCTCGCCCACACAGTGCGCGACGTGACCCAGCTGCGCACCCAAGTCGAGTTGCTGGCGCCTGGCAGCCTGCCCAATGACGGCAAGGTGATCGAGGACGCGCGCAGCCACGAGTGAGCGGGCGCGCGCCGGGTGCGCGGCGTTGTTTTTCTGCCAAACACGCAGGCATCGGCGCCGGTCTGCTCGAAGACGGCACGCCGCGTGCCCTCTGATAGGTAACGGGGGCGGTTCGGGCTCGTTGTGCAGCGGTGGGCTGCCGGGTTGGAGCAGTCGCCACGTTCAAGGGGGCGCCAGACCTCGCGGGTCCCGGTAGACCCCCGACGTGGTTCCCGCCATGGCTGACGGCGGGCTGCGTCCAAGCATGAGCTGGTGCATCGTTTTCTGCTGCAGGAACTTCCGATGAAACGCATTCTCCTCGTCGCCGCTGCGGCGTTCACCCTCACCAGCGCTCTGGCCGAGTACCCCGACAAGCCGGTCACGATCGTCGTGCCGTTCTCGGCCGGCGGCCCGACCGACAAGGTCGCGCGCGACCTGGCCGAGGCGCTGCGCAAGCCGCTCGGCGGCACACTCGTGATCGAGAACGTCGGCGGTGCGGGCGGCACGCTCGGTGCGGCCAAGGTGGCCAAGGCCGCGCCCGACGGCTACACGCTGCTGCTGCACCACATCGGCATGGCGACCTCGCCCTCGCTGTACCGCAACCTGCAATACAAGACACTCGACGACTTCGAGTACCTCGGCATGATCAACGAGGTGCCGATGACCCTGATCGGCAAGCCCACACTGCCGGCCAACAACTACGCCGAGCTGATGAAGTGGATCGACGCTAACAAAGGCAAGATCAACCTCGCCAACGCCGGCCTAGGCGCCGCCTCGCACCTGTGCGGTCTGCTGTTCCAGAGTGCGCTCAAGGTCGAGATGACGACCGTGCCCTACAAGGGCACGGCCCCGGCCATGACCGACCTGATCGGTGGCCAGGTCGACCTGATGTGCGACCAGACCACCAACACCTCCACACAGATCGAGGGCGGCAAGGTCAAGGCCTACGCCGTCACCACGCCCAAGCGACTGACCACGCCGGTGCTCGCCAAGCTGCCGACCTTGCAGGAGTCGGGCATGAAGGACTTCAACGTCAGCATCTGGCACGGCCTGTACGCACCCAAGGGCACGCCCAAGGCGGTGATCGACAAGCTCAATGCGGCCCTCAAGGTCGCGCTCAAGGACGCCGAATTCGTCAAGCGCGAAGAGGCGCTCGGCGCGGTGATCGTGAGCGACGGCCGCGTCAACCCGGCCGAGCACAAGAAGTGGGTCGAGTCCGAGATCGCCAAGTGGAGCCCCGTCATCAAGGCCGCTGGCCAGTACGCCGACTGACGCTCCAAGGCGACCCCCTCCCCCGGTGCGGTGACCGCTGCCGTCGCACTACAGAAAGCGCAGCCGCAGCACCTGATCCGGTGTCTCTGCCACCCACACCGGCCCTTGCGCCGCAGCGTCGGTATGCAAGGTAAAGCCGCCATCGCCCAGGCCCAGGCCGTGCTCATGCAGCTCGGTGACGACCGCATCGGAGTCGCGAAACGTGAGCGGCAGGTCGGGCGTGCGGCGGCGTTCCTCGCGCCATACGCGCGCGCCCAGCGTGTAGGCCAGACGCCCCTCCTTGATGCCATGCGCCAGCACGCTGTCGGGAGGCGGGAACGGCGTGGCGCGCCACGCCAGGCATTCTTGCCCGAAGCGACCGCCCTGCTTGGAGCCATCGAGATACCAGTCGCATGTGAGCTTGGCGCGTCGTTTGGGCAGGTCGAACAGGAAGGTCCATTGCGCCGCAGCGCCATCGGCCGCCGCGCCGCGCGGCGCGGCCACGCGCTTCAGGCGCGCGTCGCGGTCATGGCGCTGCGCGACCTGCACCGCACGCTCCAATGCATGCGAGGCCAGACTGGGCACACCGCCGCCGGGCAGGCGCTCCAGACCGTCGCGCGGCTCGCGCAAGCTGCTGCGGTCGAGCCAATAGTCAATGCGGTTATGCAGGCGACGCAACGCGGTCATGACGGGCCCTCGGCCGATGGATGCTCGAATGATGTCGCAACGAAGGCCGCAGCCTGCATCGAGCGGGAGAGCGAGCAACGCAGCGCGCCGTCGGGGTCGGGCACCGCCAGCGCGCCGCGGTGCGCGGACGCGAACATTGCACCGCACAGCGGTTGGAGCAGCACTCGGTTCGTCGACATGGCCTCGCTTGCCCTGGCGGCTCGATCACCGCAATGGTGACCGGGCCATCGTTGATGAGATGCACCTGCATGTCGGAGCCAAAGCGGCCGGCCGTCATGAGCGAGTGGCGCACCGACGCCAGTGCCAGCAGCCGATCGTAAAGCCGGCGCGCCCCGGGTGGTGCCGCGGCGCGCGGAAAGCCCGGGCCAGGGTGAACCGCGACACCTGCAGCAGGCCGCTTGTCGTGCCGTCGACTTCGACGCGCCCCTCGCACACACGCTCGGTTGCGCCGCCTCGGCGCCCGCCGGGCCACCCCGAAGAGGACCGAGCCCCCCACGGGGGGCAGCGAACATCGCGAGCGGGGAAGTCGTTTCCATCACACCAAGTCCTCGGCGTCGCCGAAATGCGCCTCGACTTCCAACGGCAGCAACTGGATGGAGGCACGCAGGCCCGGCACCTCTCTCATCAGCGCCTGCTCGACATCGGCGCGCAGTGCGGCGGCGCGGCCCAGCGTCCAGCCGGAGGGCATGTGCATATGAACGTCGACGAACAGGCGGCGGCCGGCGCGGCGCGTGATCATGTGGTCGAAACGGATCGCCGCATGCGCAAACTGCGCCAGCGTGCGCTCGATGTGCGCCTTGACCTCGGGGGGAGCGGCGCTGTCCATCAGACCGTCCACCGAGCCCCACATCAAGCGCCCGCCCTCGCGCAGGATGTTCAACGCCACTGCGACGGCCAGCGCCGGGTCCAACCACAACCAGCCGGTCGCCGGCACCAGCAGCACGCCGACGACGACGCCAGCCGACGTCCAGACATCGGTGAACAGATGGCGCGCGTCGGCCTCGAGGGCAATGGAGCGCACCTCGCGACCCACACGCAGCATGCGCTGCGCGAGCAGCCCGTTGAGCACGGCGCTGAGCGCCACCAGCGCGACGCCCCAGCCGATCTTGTGCAAGGGTCGTGGCTCGAAGAAGCGGGGCCACGCCGCCCACACGATGGCCAGCGCCGCCACGACGATCAGCAATCCTTCGAAGCCGCTGGCGAAATACTCCGCCTTGGTGTGACCGAAGGGATGATCGGCGTCGGGCGGACGCGCGGCCACGATCACCATTGCCAGCCCGAACGCGGCGGACGCCAGGTTGACCAGCGACTCCATCGCGTCGGACAGCAGGCCCACCGAGTCGGTGAGCCACCACGCGCCGGTCTTCAGTGCCATCGTCGCCAGCGCGACCACGATCGACAGCTTGAGCAGGGCTTGCGCTTGCATCGCGATGTCGGCGGTCGCGAGCGTGCCGGGGCGGTGCAGCGGCGATCAGCTCAGGCTGATGCGCGCGAACTTGCGCTTGCCGACCTGCACGACGAAGGAGCCGGCCGTCAGCTTCAAGGCCTTGTCGAGCACCGTGGCGCCGTCGATGCGCACGCCGCCCTGCTCGATGAGCCGCAGCGCTTCGCTGGTGGAGGGCGCCAGGCCCGCCTGTTTGAGCATCTGTCCGATCGCCAGCGGCGCCCCGGCCAGCGCGACGGCTGCAATGCCCTCGGGAATGCCGCCCTGCGCGCGCAGCTGGAAGTCGGCCAGCGCCTCGTCGGCGGCGCGCGCACCGTGAAAGCGCGTGACGATTTCCTTGGCGAGCATCACCTTGGCGTCGCGCGGATTGCGCCCGCCTTCGCACTCGCGCTTCAGGCGCGCCAGCGCCTCGGCGGGCCGCTTGCTCAGCAGCTCGAAGTAGCGCCACATCAACGTGTCCGAAATGCTCATGAGCTTGCCGAACATGGTGTTGGCGGGCTCGGTGATGGCGACGTAGTTGTTCTTGCTCTTGGACATCTTCTCGACGCCATCGAGCCCTTCGAGCAGCGGCATGGTGAGCACGCATTGCGGCTCCTGTCCATATTCGACCTGCAGCTGCCGTCCGACCAGCAGGTTGAATTTCTGGTCGGTGCCGCCGATCTCGAGATCACTCTTGAGCGCCACCGAGTCGTAGCCCTGCATCAGCGGGTAGAGGAACTCATGCACCGAGATCGGCGTGTTGCCTTTGAAGCGCTTGGTGAAATCGTCGCGCTCGAGCATGCGCGCCACGGTGTAGCGCGAGGCCAATTGGATCAGGCCACGCGCTCCGAGCGGGTCGCTCCACTCGGAGTTGTAGCGAATCTCGGTGCGCGCCGCGTCGAGCACGAGGCTGGCCTGGCGGGTGTAGGTCTGGGCATTGACCTCGATTTGCTCGCGCGTGAGCGGCGGACGGGTCGCGTTACGGCCGGACGGGTCGCCGATCATCGACGTGAAGTCACCGATCAGGAAGATGACTTGATGACCCAGGTCCTGCAGCTGGCGCAGCTTGTCGAGCACCACGCTGTGTCCGATGTGGATGTCGGGGGCGGTCGGGTCCAGGCCGAGCTTGATGCGAAGTGGCACGCCGGTTGCTTCCGATCGGGCGAGCTTGGCAAGCCACTCCGCCTGCGGTAGCAGCTCCTCGCAATGCTGCAGGCTGATCGCCATTGCGTACTCGACGCGGTCGGTGACGGGGTGCTTGCCGTGCGTCTGATCAGCCAGGGCAGGGGTCATGGGCCTTTTGTGGGGTTATCACATCCGCCGCGAAAGGGCCATCGCTAGAATCGCCCGTTTGCGGTGTGGCCGGCATTCTAGAGGACGCCCCGGATCCATCGCCTTATTCGCTGCCCGCCGCACCAGTCGATAGCGCAGCCGCCAAGCCTGCGTCCGCGTTGGCGGGCGCTTACTCGGAACCATTGGCATTGAACTCCGTCGCTCCCCTGAAAAACGCTCTGCTCCAAATTGACGACATTCTCAGGCGCCACCCGCGCCGCCTGACTTCCGTCGTCGTCACGCTCCTTCTGGGTACCGCCGTCACGGCGTTCGGCGTGGCACCGTTGGCCCCCGACGCCGCCAAGCTGCCGCGCCGCGTGCTGACCCAAAGCGTCACGACACAGCCACTCGACGCCCAGTTGCAAGCGCTCGAAACACAGACCCTGGCGCTTTACCGCAGCGACTTGACCCGCAACAGCGACACCGCCGACGCCCTGCTGGCGCGCCTGGGCATCGACGATCCCGAGGCGGCCGCTTTCCTGCGCCGCGACACGCTTGCGCGCACGCTCTTCGAGGGACGCGCCGGCAAGATGGTGCAGGCCATCACTGAAGGTGGCCACCTCAAGGAACTGGTCGCGCGCTCGCCCGCCGCAGCGGCCGAACAGTTCTCGACCCACTTCTCGCGCCTGGTCATCAGCCGCGATGCGATCGGCCTCACGGCGCGCAGCGAGCAGGCACGGCTGGCCACCCAAACCAAGCTCGGCTCCGGAACGATCGAGAGTTCGCTGTTCGCCGCCGCCGACGATTCCCGACTTCCGGACGCGGTGACGGTGCAACTCGCCGAGCTGTTTGCCACCGACATCGACTTTCGCCGCGACCTCAAGCGTGGCGACACTTTCACGGTGCTGTACGAGGCGCTCACCGCCGATGGCGAGCCGGTCGCCTGGAACCAGGCTTCGGGGCGCGTGCTGGCGGCGCAGTTCATCAACGGCGGCAAGACCCACGACGCAGTCTGGTTTCAGCAGACTCAGGTCAGCGGCAAGACCCAGGGCGCTTACTTCGGGCTCGACGGGCGCAGCAAGACGCGCATGTTCCTCGCGTCTCCCATGGCGTTCTCACGCGTCACCTCGGGCTTTTCCATGCGCTTTCACCCCGTCCTGCAGAGCTGGCGACGCCATCTCGGCGTCGACTACGGCGCGCCGATCGGCGCGCCGGTGCGCACCGTCGGCGAGGGTGTCGTCGAGTTCGCCGGGTGGCAAAACGGCTACGGCAACATCGTCATCGTCAAGCATGCGGGCGAGCGCGAGACGCGCTACGCGCACCTGAGCCGCATCGACGCGCGGCGCGGCCAGCGCCTGCAGCAGGGCGACAGCATCGGGGCGGTCGGCGCCACCGGATGGGCGACCGGGCCGCACCTGCATTTTGAATTTCGCGTGCGTGACGAGAACGTCGACCCGATGACCATCGCTCGCGCGTCCGATGTCTTGACGATCGCGCCGGCCTCACGCAACCGTTTCAGCGAACTTGCCCAAACGGCGCGAACGCAGCTTGCCGTCGCGCCGTCGGGCTCCGAGGCGCGCTTCGAGTGAAGGCCGGCCGCGCGGCGGCCCACGGCGTCGGCGGCCGCGCCCGCTGCGGGCGGCCCGCTACTGCGGGCCTGTAGTCCGGGCGACGCCGGCATCCTGTCGATGCGCGAGCTCTACATCGGACTGATGTCAGGCACCTCGATCGATGGTGTCGATGGTGTCATGGTCGACTTTGAAGGCAACGACCTGCAGATCGTGGGGCACCGCCATCGATCTTTCGACCCCTCGCTGCGTGCCGAACTACTGGCCTTGAATCTTCCTGGTGATAACGAACTGCATCGTGCGGCGCTCGCTTCGAACGCGCTGGCCCTGACCTACGCTGCCGTGACCGCCGACCTGTGCGCACTGGGCAAGGGACGCGCCGTGCGCGCCCTCGGCGCGCACGGCCAGACCGTGCGGCATCGTCCCGGCCAGTTCGACGGTGTGGGCTACACGCTGCAGCTCAATGCACCGGCGCTGCTCGCCGAGCTGACCGGCATCGACGTCGTGGCCGACCTGCGCAGTCGCGACGTGGCTGCCGGCGGCCAAGGCGCGCCGCTGGTGCCGGCGTTCCACGCCGCGCGCTTTTGGCGTCCCGGGGAAGACGTGGCGATCGTCAACATCGGCGGCATCAGCAACCTCACGCTGCTGCACGCCGACGGCCAGGTGCGCGGCTTCGACTGCGGCCCGGGCAATGCACTCATGGACCTGTGGTGCCAGCGCCACCGCGGTGAGCCCTTCGACGCCGGTGGGCAATGGGCGTGCGGCGGCGAAGTCGTCTACGCGCTCTTGGCCTCCGCGCTCCGTGATGCCTACTTTGCGTTGCCGCCGCCCAAGAGCACGGGCCGCGACGCATTCCATGCGGCTTGGCTCGAAGCACTGGTCGTCACCACGTCGACGACGGCAGCACCGCCGCGGGACGTTCAGGCCACCCTGTGCGAACTGACAGCGCAGGTGATCGCACAGGACGTGCAGCGCCATCTGGCGGGCGCATGTGAGCTGCTGGTGTGCGGCGGCGGTGCGCTCAACGTTGAGTTGATGCGGCGGCTCACGCAAGCGCTGCCGGGCGTCAGGCTCGCGACGACCGAGACGCGGGGGCTTCCCCCATTGCAAGTGGAGGCCGCGGCCTTCGCCTGGTTGGCGCGTGCCCACGTGCGAGGCGAAGCCGGAAACCTTGCCCTCGTGACCGGCGCTCGCGGCGAGCGCATTCTCGGTGCGATGTATCCGGCATCAGTGAGGCGCTGAAACGACAAGGCCGCCCCGGGGCGGCCTTGCGCAATGCGAGCACGTTCAGCAGATCATCGCAGCCCGATTGCCACAGACCCTTAACTCAGGCAGAGAAGCTCGAGCCGCAACCGCAAGTGCTGGTCGCGTTGGGATTTTTGATGACGAACTGGGCGCCTTCCAAGTCTTCCTTGTAGTCGATCTCGGCGCCGGCCAGGTACTGCAGGCTCATGGCGTCGATCAACAGCATGACGCCGTTCTTTTCCATCTTGGTGTCGTCGTCGTTGACGATCTCGTCGAAGGTAAAGCCGTACTGGAATCCCGAGCAACCGCCGCCCTGCACGAACACGCGCAGCTTCAGCTCGGGGTTGCCTTCCTCATCGACCAGCTGCTTGACCTTGCCGGCCGCACTGTCGGTGAAGACGATCGGGGCAGGCATTTCGGTAGCGATGTTTTCTGCGACGGCACTCATGATGACTCCTGGGATTGGCGATCGTTGACCGCCTTCGTATTGTGACCGAGCGCGGCTGTTCCCGCATTCACTGCCAGTCTGAGTGTGGGTTTGTCTTCGGCACTCAAGGGCCGCAGTTCGCCGTGAACCTGCGCTCCCTGGTGCATTTCGAGGCGTTCATAGCGGACATTGCCTTCGATGTGTGCCTTGGGTTGCAATTCGAGCAACTCATCGGACTCGACCGGGCCCCTGATCTCGCCATTGACGATCACGTGGCCGGCTCGGACCTTGCCGGCAATGCTGGCCTTTTCGCCGATGACAAGCAGATTGCGCTCGTCGCCAAGGGCGATTACGTTGCCCAGCACCCTGCCGTCGATGCGCAGGCCCTCGGTAAAGCGAATTTCGCCCTCGATCACCGTGCCCTCACCAACCAACGTGCGAATTGGCGGCTGTTTCTTTGCTCCAAACATCTTGCTTCCCTCCAACGACGACGCAGCTTGATGAGCTGCCCCTGAACCTGTTCAAAGACGAAGTTCCTGGCTCGCGCGTACGCCTCCTTGCGCGTCGACCACGCGGACCTGCACGCCCTGCAGCACGACCGGGGCAGGGAACTCGAGCATGCCCTCGACCCGTTGGTGCTGCCGGAACTGCAGCGCTCGGCCCTGCGGCAGAGCCTGCGACCACGACTTCCCGTCAAGCTGACCTTGCAAGGTCAGCTCGTAGCGGCCTCTAAATTCAGCAGGCGTCTTGCCCGGCTGCATGACCAGCAGCTGAAAGCGGAGCTGGCCGGTGCTAACGATTTGTGCCTGCAGGCCGCGCACGAAGATGCTGTCCTTGCCGCCCATCGGCAACAGGCGTTCGAAGAATCCGAGATCGCCCTTGAGCGCCATGTTCTGCGCCTCGAGCACCTTGATCTGGCCAAGCAGCCGCTCTTGCGTCGTTCGTTCTGTCTTGAGCATGCTCTCGGCCGTGTTGGCGATGCTTTGAGCCTTGTCGCGTTCGCTGCGCAGTTGGTCGTTGGGTCCTGCGTCCTGGCTCGAGCCGGTGCGGCCCGATCGTCCCGAGTCGTGCAGCACTCGGTCGATGCCCGCTAGGTCCTTGCCCAGCTCTAAAGCCCACAGGGCTAGCGCGGCAGAAAACCCGAGCGCAAGAGCCCACACTGCCCATCGCAGCGGCCAAGGCACGCGGCTGCGCACGATCATTCGGGGGGCACTGATCGACAGACGGCGGCGCAACAGCTTCCAACGCATGGGTGAACCAGAAATTGAAAACTGATTCTAGGCAGGCGTTCCCACGCCGAACCCGCCAATGTGCAACCGAGATCAATGTCCGCAGCGAAACGAAAAAGCCGCCCGAAGGCGGCCTTTTTGCACGGTACGCACGGCAGCGACGAGCCGCCGCAGCGAGCCGGCGATCAGCGCTTGCTGAACTGCTTGCGGCGACGCGCACCGTGCAGACCGACCTTCTTGCGCTCAACCTCGCGAGCGTCGCGCGTCACGAAACCGGCGCGGCTCAATTCGGGCTTGAGCGCCGCGTCGTAGTCGATCAGTGCCCGTGTCACGCCGTGGCGCACGGCCCCGGCCTGACCCGACTCGCCGCCGCCGTGGACGTTGACCTTGATGTCGAACGCTTCGACGTTGTTCGTGAGGAACAACGGCTGCTTGACGATCATGATCGAAGTCTGTCGGCCGAAATACTGCTCGACCGATTTGCCGTTGACCGTGATTTGGCCGCTGCCCTTCTTCATGAAGACGCGCGCCACCGACGACTTGCGCCGCCCGGTCCCGTAATTCCAATTGCCAATCATCGCGTCTCCCTCAAATCGCCAACGTCTTGGGCTGCTGAGCGGTGTGCGGGTGCGTGGCACCAGCATAGACCTTCAGCTTCTTGATCATCGCGTAGCCCAGCGGACCTTTGGGAAGCATGCCTTTGACGGCCTTCTCCAGTGCGCGGCCAGGATGCTTGGCCTGCATGTCCTTGAACTTGGTCGCGTAGATCCCGCCCGGGTAACCCGAATGGCGGTAATACACCTTGTCGTTGGCCTTGTTGCCGGTCACCCGGAGCTTTTCGGCATTGACGATGACGATGAAATCGCCGGTGTCGACGTGAGGCGTGTAGATGGGCTTGTGTTTGCCACGCAGACGGAGGGCCACTTCGCTGGCAACCCTGCCGAGAACCTTGTCGGTCGCGTCAATCACAAACCACTCGTGCGTCACTTCGGCCGGCTTGGCGCTGAAGGTTTTCATGAGGGTCCTGGTGGAGACTGGCTCTTCTCGTGGTCGACGCGGTCGGTGCCTCTTGTGTGGAGCGAGGCCTCTCAGGCGTGACCGGTTCCCGGAGCCGAATGCGGGAAAGAGGAAGAGTATAAGGTTGTTGGTCTCTTGGCGGCAACGGAGCAAGCCAGCGCTACGAACCCACGCGGATGCCCCTTCTTGACGAGCGACTCTACGGTTTGCCTAAAATTCGGGTAAACCCCAGATATGAGCATGCATTCACTTGACGACGACATTCAGGTGCCCATCTCGTCTGTCGGGTCGCCTTCGCCTCGGGACGCCGTGGCGTCCTGGGTTCCGATCCGCTCCTTGACGCGCCGCCACCGGCAGCCGATCACCGCCCATCTGCTTGCACTGCCGCCGCAGGATCGCTATCTGCGCTTCGGCTATGCGGCCAGCGATCAGCAGATCGCACACTACGTCTTGGGAATCGATTTCGAGCACGATGAGCTCTTCGGCATCTTCAACCGCCGGCTTGAATTGATCGCAGTGGCGCATTTGGCTTACGAGGCCGCGCCGCAATTCGCCACACGTCCGGCCCTGGCCGAGTTTGGTGTGTCAGTGCTGCCGCACGCCCGTGGTCGCGGCTACGGTGCGCGGCTGTTCGAGCACGCGGTGATACACGCCCGCAATCGCGGCACCGAGCAGTTGTACATCCAAGCCCTGAGCGAGAACACGGCCATGCTGTCAATTGCGCGAAAGGCCGGCGCGACGCTCGAGCGTGACGGCACCGAATCGAAGGCTTGGTTGAGGCTGCCCGCCGACACCGTAGCAAGCCAGCTCGGGCAAATGATGGAGACGCAAGCCGCCGAAGTGAACTACCAATACAAGCGTCACGCGATCAAGCTCGAGCAGTTGATCGAGGCGGTTGGGCAAGTTCGTGAAAAAATTGCCAAGACGGCGCACTCTGCCTTCAAATGAGGCAGTCGAGGGAGGCATTGCCACACTCAAGTAAGGGGCTTGAGAGGTCGTTGCCCCGGCTAGCATCCATCACCACTCCGTCTGGCAAGTTCGCTGGCGGCGCGGTTTAACCCCCTCATGACAAGTCTCCACTGGTTGTTCCTGTTGCTCGGCTGCGCTGCTGCCGGCGCAACTTTTGCGCTCGGGCGGCGGTCGTCCACGCGCCTGCAACGAGCGCCGTTGCCAACCGAGTGGGCACTTATGGCACGACCTGCCCTCAACGCCGACGAGCGTCGCACCCTGCGCCTGCTGCGAGAGGCGCTTCCGCAGCACATCGTTCTCGCCAAGCTACCACTGGTGCGCCTGTGCCAGCCACGCGATCCGCAGAAAGTGCGCTATTGGTTCGACTTCCTGCGCCCTTACCATGTGAGTTTTGCAGTTTGCAGCGCCAACGGGCGCGTGTTGGCGGTCGTGGACCTAGAACCCGAGCGCGGTCCCTCGCGTCGCGGTACCCGCATTAAGCAAGCAGTGCTGGAAGCATGCCGGATCCGTTACCTGTCCTGCCGCGCCGAGAACCTGCCGCCCGTCGGTGATCTTCAATTGCTGCTGCGGCAACAGGGAACCGCTTCGCGCCCCGCCCCGATTAACTCGCCCCCTGGATTTCACCAGGCGCGCAGCACGCTGTCTGACACGGTGCGCACACGGCGCGCCGAACGCAGCGCACGCTGGGCCGATTCCGGCTACCCACAAGACTCGTTCTTCGCGCCCGACAGCCGTCTTGACGGGGCGCCGTCGAGCGAGTTCGCGCCGCTTGCCGCGGCCGACGACGCGGCCACGGCCACTGCGAATTCCCGCCGCTGAGCCCGCCACTCGCACGGCCGGCCATGCCGGCCGTGCGAGCATCGCGCCATGAGCGACGCCAATCCGTCTCAACCATTTGCCGACCTGACGCCGCACGCCGTGCTCGATGCGCTGGCAAACGTCGGACTGCACGGCGACGGCCGGCTGATGCAACTGAATTCGTATGAGAACCGCGTCTTCCAGGTGGCGCTGGAAGACGGCTCCACGGTGGTCGCCAAGTTCTACCGTCCGGGCCGCTGGAGCGACGCACAAATCCTCGAAGAGCACGGCTTTGCGCTCGAGCTGGAACGAGCAGAGGTGCCGGTGGTCGCGCCGCTCGTCCTCGACACGCCCCGCACGGGCGCAACGCTGCAATGTCTTGGCGACCCACCCACACTCGCGCGCGACGGCTTGCTGCGCTACGCGGTGGCGCCACGGCGCGCCGGCCGTGCGCCCGATCTCGATGATGTCGACACCTTGACGCGCATTGGCCGCTTCATCGGTCGCATGCACGCCGTCGCAAGACAGGGTCATTTCCACGAGCGCCGGCCGCTCAACGTCATGACGCTCGGGCGGGCGCCGCGCGAATGGCTGCTGCAGCACAACCGCGTTGCTTCCAGCGCGAGCGCCAGCTGGGCCAAGGCCTCGCAACGCGCGCTCGACATCGCGCAGGAACGCTTTGATGCGATGGCCGACGTGCGACGCATCCGCGTGCATGGTGACTGCCACCCAGGCAACCTGCTGTGGACGCCGCAAGGCCCGCATTGCGTGGACCTCGATGACGCCACCACGGCGCCGGCTGTGCAGGACTTGTGGATGCTGCTTTCGGGCGAAGCCTTCGAAGCGCGCCGACAAATAGCCGTGCTGCTCGAAGGCTACGAGGATTTTTGCGACTTCGATCGACGCGAACTGCTGTTGATCGAACCCCTGCGAACACTGCGCATGATTCACCACGGCGCGTGGCTCGCCGAGCGCTTTGACGACCCCGCCTTTCCGATCGCGTTCCCGTGGTTCGGCTCGCCGAGCTACTGGGCCGAGCAGACGCAGTACCTGCTCACGCAGATCGACGCGATGAGCGCGCCGTAGCACGCGCGCGCGACCCACAGCGAGCCTCGTGTGCTCGCTGTAACGCTGGCGCGGCGGTGTTCGTTCGGTGGTGAATCTCCCCGCCTGCGGGGTAACAAGAACGGTGGTGAGTCGATTCAATACGCTGCATCGGACCCAAGGTCCTTGTGTGTTGTCGATGTCTTCACTGGGAAGCATCATGAAACGATTCTTATTCGGGCTGGCGACCGCTGTGCTGGCCCTCGGGACCACTGCTAAGACGCTGAGCACCGAGCACTCGCCGGCCGTCAGCACCGTCGACTTCGTCGGCTTGTTCGATCCGTTCTGGGCCTCGCTGCCGAGCTTCACATCCGGCACTTTCGGGCAGATCTCCGTGAGCGGTTCCGCCACCGTGACCTACTCCTTCGTCGGCAGCGAATCGGGCTACGACACCAGTCTTTTCGCGCAATTTTTCGGCCGCTTCGGTACGGCGACCGAAAGCGCCGGCAGCGCAATCGTCGGCGTCGTGAACGAGGGCGGTGCGCTCGACTTCAGTTTCAACGACGGTCACGCCGGTGGCACTGCCACCAACGCGCAAGCCTCGAGCTTCACTGCGGCCACCAACCCCTCGTTCGTCATCCTGGGCAGCAATCTGTCGTTGTCCGGCGCAAGCGAATACCTGCTGGGCTACAACGACAGCTTCCGCGGCGACGCGGACTTCGACGACATGGTCGTGCGCCTGAGCGTCTCACCCGTCCCCGAACCCAGCACCTACGCGCTGATGCTCGCGGGCCTCGGCGTGCTGGGCTTCGTGGCGCGCCGCCGCCGCTCCAAAGCCGGCCCGCGCGCCGGCTTTTTCATACCCGGCTCGACCGCGTCAAACGAGCAAGCCGTTGACCCGGCGCACGTAGGCAGCAGGGTCATCCAATTGCCCGCCCTCGGCCAGCACCGCCTGGTCGAACAGAACCCGGGCCAGGTCATCGAAGCGCTCGCCGCCTTCGAGCCGTTTCACCAGCGCGTGCTGTGTGTTGACTTCGAGAATGGGCAGGCTGTCGGGGGCCGCCTGTCCGGCTTGCTTGAGCAGGCGAGCGAGGTGTCCGCTCATGTCGCCCTCCTCGGCAACGAGACAAGCTGGTGAATCGACTAGCCGCGTGGTCACGCGCACGTCCTTGGCGCGGTCCTTGAGTGTTTCCTTCAGCCGATCAAGCACCGGCTTGAACGCCGCGGCCGCGGCTTCGGCCAGCTGCTTTTCACCCTCGTCCTGCAAGCTGCCCAGGTTGACGGCGCCCTTGGCCACGCTCTGCAGCTGCTTTCCCTCGAACTCGAAGAGATGCGCGAGCATCCACTCGTCGACGCGGTCGGCTAGCAGCAGCACCTCGATGCCCTTTTTGCCAAACAGTTCGAGCTGCGGACTGTGGCGCGCGGCCGCCAGGCTGTCGGCGGTGATGTAGTAGATGGCGTCCTGGCCTTCCTTCATGCGGCCGATGTAATCGGGCAAGGAGACGCCTGCATCGGCCTGCGTCGACGCGAAGCGCAAGAGCTTTGCCAGCCGCTCGCTGTTCGCGCGGTCCTCGCCCACACCCTCCTTGAGCGCCGCGCCGAACTCGCGCCAGACCGTGGCGTACTGTTCCCTCTTGCTGGCGTCGTCGCTGTTGGCCAGGTCTTCCAGCATGGAGAGCACGCGCTTGGTCGAACCCTCGCGGATCGCCTTCACGTCGCGGTTTTCCTGCAGCAGCTCGCGCGACACATTGAGCGGCAGGTCGCTCGAATCGATGATGCCCTTGACGAAACGAAGGTAGCTCGGCATCAGCGCCTTGGCGTCGTCCATGATGAAGACGCGCTTGACGTAGAGCTTGATGCCGCCTTGCTGCTCACGATTCCACAGGTCGTGCGGCGCCTTGGCGGGCAGATAAAGCAACTGCGTGTATTCGCTGCGGCCTTCGACCCGGTTGTGCGTGTAGGCCAGCGGCGGCGTACTGTCGTGGGCGAGCTGCTCGTAGAAGGCCTTGTACTCGGCATCGGTGATGTCGCTCTTGGAGCGCGTCCACAGCGCCGCGGCCTTGTTCACCGTCTCCCACGCGTCCTTGGCGAGGTACGCGCCTTTTTCGCTGTCCCACTCCTCACCGCGCATCAGTATCGGCAGCGAGATGTGGTCGGAGTAGCGGCCAATGACGGACTTGAGCTTCCAGGCGCTCAGGAACTCCTCTTCGCCTTCGCGCAGATGCAAGGTCACCTCGGTGCCGCGCTGAACACGCTCGATGGTTTCCACCTCGAAGTCGCCGCTGCCCTCGCTGCTCCAGCGCACGCCGTGCTCGACGCTCAGGCCAGCGCGGCGCGACTCCACCGAAATGCGGTCGGCCACGATGTAGCCGCTGTAAAAACCCACGCCGAACTGCCCGATCAGTTGCGTGTCCCGGGCCTGTTCGCCCGAGAGCTTGCCGACGAACTCGCGCGTGCCGCTCTTGGCGATGGTGCCCAGGTTGGCAATCGCCTCTTCGGCGGACATGCCAATGCCGTTGTCGCTGATGGTGATGGTGCGGGCTTCCTTGTCGAAGGCCACGCGAACTTCGAGTGTCGACTGGTCCTCGTACAGTGCCGCGTCGTGGAGCGCCTCGAAGCGCAGCTTGTCGCAGGCGTCCGAGGCATTGGAGATCAATTCGCGAAGGAAAATCTCCTTGTTAGAGTAGAGCGAATGGGTCACCAGGTGCAGCAGCTGCTGCACCTCGGCCTGGAAAGACAGGGTCTGCTTGGTCATGGGCTGACTCGGGATGCGTTGAAGAAGAGCGAGTTGGCGGCGGCGCAGCGGGGGCGCTCGATCACCGGCCGGAATTGTGAGGCCGACCGCGGGCGTTTCAAGACCCTCGACCCGGCCTGAAGCAAGAACGCTCACCGGCTGCCGCGCTCGGCGCGCAGCGTTTCGAGAGACCTGCGACCCATGCCGATGTCCGACCCGTCCCTGAGCAGCGCCCCGCTGTGGACCCTCGAAGGCCTGCGCGGCGCCGACCCGGTGCTGGGCATCGCCCTGCTCATCATCATCGCCGTCGTGGCCGGCGAGGCGGTGCGCCGCTGGACGCGCCTGCCGCGCGCCTGCGGCCACATGCTGGTCGGCGTGATCGCAAGCCCGCTGGCCCTGCGCCTGCTCGAACGCACCGACCTCGACCCGTGGAAGCCGCTGCTCGACCTTGCGGTGGGAGTGCTGGTGTTCGAGCTGGGCGCGCGCATCCGCCCGCGCTGGCTGTTCGATAACCCGGCGCTCGCGCTGCAAAGCCTGGCCGAAGCCCTGTTCGCGGCTGCCGCCGTCACCGGCTCGCTCATCGTGCTGGGCGCCGCACCGATGTCGGCTGCGCTGGCGGGTGCGGTGGCCATGGCGACCTCGCCGGTCATCACCATGTCGGCCATGCACGAGTGGCAGCCACGCGGCCAGGTCACCGAGCGCCTGTTGATGATGACCGCGCTCAACAGCGTGTTCGCGGTGTTGGCGCTCAAAGCCTGGCGCGTCATCGCCACGGCCGACGCGCCGATCCGCGCCGAATGGCTGCCCGCGCTCGCCAACGCCGTGTACGTGCTGTGCGGCTCCTTCCTCCTCGGCGCCGTGCTCGGCCTGGCCTTGACCTATCTGTCGCGGCCGATGCGTCGCACCATGGCGAGCGCGGTGCTGCAGATCGGCCTGCTCGTGCTTGGCGCGCTGCTGGCAACGCAATGGACGCTGTCGTCGCTGCTCGCGCTGCTGGTGGCAGGCGTGGTGGCGCGCGAGCGCATGGGCCACGGCCTCACCATCGAGCCGCAGCTGGGCACGGCCGGCGCGTCACTGACCGTGCTGCTGTTCGTGAGCCTGGGGCTGGTCAGCACGGTGGAGAACCTGCTGGGCTTGTGGCCCTGGGTGCTGGCGATCATCGTCGCGCGCATGGTCGGCAAGGGCATCGCCGTGGCCGCGCTGGCCCGACCCAGCGGCCTGGGTTGGCGCCAGGCGTTCGGCCTCGTGCTGGCCTTGCAACCGATGGCGCAGTCGGCGCTGCTGCTGGGCGCCAGCACCTACGGCTGGCCCGCCGACGCGCCGCTGGTCGATGCCGGCGTGCTGCAGGCGCTGCTCATCGCGGTCACCCTGATGCAGTTCAGCGGCCCGGTGTGGGCGCTCGTCGCGCTGCGCCACGTGGCCCAGGAAATACCGACCCGGAATTGACGCCATGGCCTTGCAGGATTTCACCCCGTCCGAGCCGCTCACCCTGGGCGTGGAGCTCGAGCTGCAGTTGCTCTCCACCCACGACTTCGACCTTGCCCCACAGGCCGAGGATCTGCTGCGCGAGACCGCCCGGCACGGCGGCGCCTGGGACATCAAGCCCGAGATCACGCGCAGCATGATCGAGATCGGCAGCTCCATCCAGCGCCGCCATGGCCCGCTGCGCGCCGAGTTGCGCGACATGCGCGACCAGCTCTCCAGCGCCGCGCGCAAGCTCAACATCGCCATCGCTGGCGGTGGCACGCACCCCTACCAGCACTGGAGCGAGCAGCAGATTTATCCGGGCGAGCGCTTTCGCTACATCAGCGAGCTCTACGGTTACCTCGCCAAGCAGTTCACCGTGTTCGGCCAGCATGTCCACGTCGGCTGCCCCGACGGCGACCAGGCGCTGTGGCTGCTGCATGCGCTGTCACGCTACGTGCCGCACTTCATTGCGCTGTCGGCCTCGTCGCCCTATGTGCAGGGCCAGGACACCGGCTTCGACTCGGCGCGGCTCAATTCCGTGTTCGCGTTTCCGCTGTCGGGCCGTGCGCCCTTCGTGCTTGGCTGGCAGGAGTTCGGTGGCTACTTCGACAAGATGACGGCCACCGGTGTGGTCCAGTCGATGAAGGACTTCTACTGGGACATCCGTCCCAAGCCCGAGTTCGGCACCATCGAGCTGCGCGTGTGCGACACACCGCTCACCGTCGACAAGGCCGCGGCGCTGGCCTGCTACCTGCAATGCATCTGCCGCCACCTGCGCGAAGAGCGTCCCTTCGAGCCGAGCGAGGACGACTACCTCGTCTACACCTTCAACCGCTTCCAGGCCTGCCGCTTCGGGCTGGACGGCGAGATCGTCGACCCCAAGACCAAGCAGCGTTCGCGCCTGCGCGACGACATCCTGCGCACCCTCGTGCGGCTGGACGAACACGCGCTCGACCTCGAAGCGCTCGACGCCACGCAGTTGCTGCGCGACTCGCTGTTCGACGGCAACGACGCGCGATGGCTGCGCGCGCAGCGAGCCGACGCCCTGCCCTTGGCCGCCGTGGTCGAAAGCGCCGCGCGGCGCTGGGGCGATTGATGGCGATGGCGGGCCACACCATGCACGCAACGATCCTCGACTCCGTGCTCACCTGCCCGCACTGCGGCCACGCCAAGCGCGAAACCATGCCGACCGACGCCTGCCAGTTTTTCTACGAGTGCGAGCGGTGCAAGCTGCTGCTGAGCCCCAAGGCCGGCGACTGCTGCGTCTATTGCTCGTTCGGCTCGATCAAATGCCCGCCGGTGCAGCAGGAGCGGGGCTGTTGCGGCTGACTGCCTCTGAGAGTTTCCAGGGCCAACCGAGACGGTCGCGGGCCTGACTTCCTCTGCCTCTGGGAGAGGGTCGGGGTGAGGGATTCGCGGCCTTCTTGCGGCATTACTCCCTCTCCCTCCGAGAGAGGCTTGGGGTGAGCGTTTTCTTCGCGGCGACGCGCCGCCGCCTCATCATCAAGTACGCCGCCGGCACCACGAACATCGACAGCAGCGGCGCGGTCACCATGCCGCCGACCATCGGCGCCGCAATGCGCTGCATCACCTCCGAGCCGGTACCGCCGCCGAACATGATCGGCACGAGGCCGGCGATGATCACCGCCACCGTCATCGCCTTGGGCCGCACGCGCAGCACCGCGCCCTCACGGATCGCCGCCAGCAAATCGGCGTCGCCGGTTTCGCCGCGCGCCGTTCGCACCTCCCAGGCCTGCTTGAGGTACAGCAGCATGATCACGCCGAACTCCGCCGCCACGCCCGCCAGCGCAATGAAGCCGATGGCGCCGGCCACGCTCAGGTTGTAGCCCAGCAAGTACAGCAGCCAGAAGCCGCCGATCAGTGCGAACGGCAGGGTCGCCATCAGCAGCAGCGCCTCGCCCCAGCGCCTGAAGGTCAGGTAGAGCAGCACGAAGATGATGAGCAAGGTGAACGGCACCACCAGCTTGAGTTTCGCGGTGGCGCGTTCGAGAAACTCGAACTGCCCCGACCACGACACCGAATAGCCGGGCGAAAGCCTGACCTGCTGCGCCACCGCCCGCTGCATGTCGAGCACCGCTGATTTGAGGTCGCGCCCGCGGATGTCTACATACACCCAGCCCGACAGGCGCGCGTTCTCGCTGCGCAGCATCGGCGGCCCGTCGCTGATGCGCACCTCGGCCAGGTCCGCCAGGGTGATGCGCGCACCCCGTTCGGTCAGGATCGGCAGGCGCCTCAGCTTGTCGAGCGAATCGCGCGTCTCGCGCGGGTAGCGCACGTTGATCGGGAAGCGCTGCCGGCCCTCGATGGTCTCGCCGACGTTGTCGCCTCCGACCGCGGTGCTCACGACCGACTGCACGTCGGCGATGTTCATGCCGTAGCGTGCCGCGGCGTCGCGGTTGATCGTCACGTCCACATAGCGACCGCCGGTGAGACGCTCGGCCAGCGCACTGCTCACGCCGGGCACGCCCTTGAGCACGCGCTCGATCTCGCCGGCGATGCGGTCGATCTCGGCCAGGTCGGCGCCCGCCACCTTCACGCCCACCGGGCTCTTGATGCCGGTGGCCAGCATGTCGATGCGGTTCCTGATCGGCGGTACCCAGATGTTGGACAGGCCCGGCACCTTGACGATGCGGTCGAGCTCGTCCACGAGTCGGTCCTGCGTCATGCCGGCGCGCCATTCGCTCTTGGGTTTGAACTGGATGGTGGTTTCGAACATCTCCAGCGGCGCCGGGTCGGTGGCGGTCTCGGCGCGGCCGGCCTTGCCGTAGACCGAAGCCACCTCGGGCACGGTGCGGATCAGCCGGTCGGTCTGCTGCAGCAACTGAGCCGCCTTGCCGGCCGACAGACCCGGCAGCGCGGTCGGCATGTAGAGCAGGTCGCCCTCGTCGAGCGGTGGCATGAATTCGCCGCCTATTCTGCTGATCGGCCACCAGGTGCTCGCCAGCAGCAGCACGGCCACCGCCAAGGTCGTGCGCGGCCATGCCAGCACGCCGTCGAGCAGCGGCCGGTAGAGCGCGATCAGCCAGCGGTTGAGCGGGTTGCGGCGCTCGTCGGGAATGCGGCCGCGGATCAAATAGCCCATCAGCACCGGCACCAGGGTCACCGCAAGGCCTGCCGAAGCCGCCATCGCATAGGACTTGGTGAACGCCAGCGGCGAGAACAGGCGCCCCTCCTGGGCCTCGAGCGTGAACACCGGGATGAAGCTGAGGGTGATGATCAAGAGCGAGAAGAACAAGGCGGGGCCGACTTCGGTGGCCGCGTTGCCGATGATCCGCCAGTGCTCGGCATTGCTTGGCATTGCTCCCTCTCCCCGCGAGGGTAGAGGGTTGGGGTGAGCCATCGCAGCGGCCGCGCGGGGCCTTGATTGCTCCTCTCCCCTCTGGGAAGCGGCTGGGTGAGGGGCCACCGCAGCGGTCGGTTCCGGCTGTCCCCCTTCCCAACCTTCCCCCAGGGGGGGAAGGGGCTGTACGGCGCTGCCGGTGACCGCGTGGTCGCGGTGCCACCGCTCCAGGTGCTTGTGCGCGTTCTCGATCATCACCACCGCCGCATCCACCATCGCGCCGACCGCAATCGCAATGCCCCCGAGCGACATCACGTTCGCGTTCACCCCCTGGTAGTGCATGACGATGAAGCTCACCAGCACGCCCAGCGGCAGCGAGACGATCGCCACCAGCGCCGAGCGCAGGTGGAACAGGAACGCGAAGCACACCAGCGCCACGACGATGAACTCCTCGACCAGCTTGCGGCTCAGGTTGGCAACCGCGCGCTCGATCAGCCCCGAGCGGTCGTAGGTCGGCACGATCTCCACGCCCTTGGGCAGGCTCGCCTGCAGCGAGGCGATCTTGGCCTTGACGGCGGCGATCGTCTCGAGCGCGTTCTTGCCCGAGCGCATCACGATCACGCCGCCAGTCGCCTCGCCCTCGCCGTCGAGCTCGCCGATGCCGCGCCGCATCTCCGGGCCGACCTGGATGCGCGCCACGTCGGCCAACCGCACGCTCACGCCCGCATCGGTGGCGGCGAGCGGAATCTTGCGAAAGTCGTCCAGCGACGCCAGCAGCCCCGATGCGCGCACCACGTACTCGGCCTCGCCGAGCTCGAGCACCGAGCCGCCGGCCTCCTGGTTGGCGCGCCGGATCGCCTCGATCACCCTGCCGTGCGGGATGTTGTAGGCCGCCAGCTTGTCGGGATCGAGCACCACCTGGTACTGGCGCACCATGCCGCCCACCGAGGCGACCTCGGCGACATTGGGCACGGTCTTGAGCTCGTACTTGAGGAACCAGTCCTGCAACGCGCGCAACTGGCCGGCGTCCATCTGGCCGCTGCGGTCCACCAGCGCGTACTGGTAGATCCAGCCCACCCCCGTGGCGTCGGGCCCGAGCGCGGGTTTTGCAGCTGCGGGCAGGCGCGATTGCACCTGGTTCAAATATTCGAGCACGCGCGAGCGCGCCCAGTAGAGGTCGGTGCCGTCCTCGAACAGCACGTAGACGAAGGAGTCGCCGAAGAAGGAATAACCGCGCACCACCTTCGCACCCGGCACCGACAGCATGGTGGTGGTGAGCGGGTAGGTCACCTGGTCCTCGACGATGCGCGGCGCCTGGCCCGGGTAGGGCGTGCGGATGATCACCTGCACGTCCGACAGATCCGGCAGCGCATCGAGCGGCGTGCGCGCCAGCGACCACACGCCCCAGGCCGTGACGCCCACGGTCGCCAGCAGCACCAGCATTCGGTTGACGATCGACCAGCGGATCAGCGCGGCGATCACGGCCGGGCTCCCGAGGCCTCGGCGGCCGGGCTGTCGGGTGGCAGCAGCGTCAGGAAGGTGAGCTGCGGCCCCTGCTGCGCGTCCAGGTAGAACTCGAAGTCGACGCGATCGCCCGGCTCCAGCCCGCGCGGTATGTCCTTGGCCGGCGGCGCCTTGAAGTCCATCGTCATCGCGGCCCACTTGATGCTGGCGATGGCGCCGTGGCTCAAGCTGAAGCTGTCGCGGCCAATGGCTTCGATGCGCGCCGTGCCGCGGTGGCGCTCGGCCGTGTTAGCGGCGCCCGGCTTCGGGGCGTCATTCAGGCGCGCTTCCACGCCCTTCAGGCTCGCTTCCGAATCGATCAGGAACTGCGCGGACACCACCACCCGCTGCCCCGCCGTGAGCCCGCGCCGCACCTCGCTCTGCCCGCCCGATTCCAACCCCGCCTCCACCTCCACCGGCGTGAAGCGCCCGCCCTCCTCGGCCAGCAGCACCACGGTGCGCTTGCCGGTCTGGATCAAGGCTTCGGTGGGCACCAGCAGCGCTTTCTCCTCGCGCTGGTCGATGAACTGCATGGTGGCAAACATGCCCGGCACCAGTCGATAACCGGGGTTGTCCAGCTCGACCCTGGCCTTGATCGTGCGCGTGGCCGCGCTCACCTCCGGCAACACCGCCTGCACCGTGCCGCGAAACACCGTGCCCGGCGCGCCCGGGCTCCTGGCCTCCACGCGCGTGCCCGGTCGCAGCAGCGCGGCCTGCGCCTCCGGCACCTCGGCCACCGCCCACACGGTGGCCAGGCCGTTGATGCGCGCCAGCAGCGCACCGGGCGCGACCGTCATACCCTCGCGCACCGCCAGCTCGCTCACCACGCCGGCCGCGGGCGCGCTCAGCGTCAGGCGCGGGCGCAGCACACCGGCGCGCTCGACCTCGGCGATCTGCCCCTCGCTCATGCCGACCAGCCGCATGCGCTGGCGCGCCGCCGCGACCAGTGAGTCGTCGCGCACGGCCGAGCGCCGCAGCGAAAGAAACTCCTCCTGCGCCGCCACCCAGTCGGGCACGTAAAGCTCGGCGATCGGCTGGCCCTTGGCCACACGGTCGAGCGTGGCGTGCACATGCAGCTTTTCCACATAGCCCATGGCGCGCGCCTGCAGCACGAACTGGTCGCGCTCGTTCCAGGCAATGCTGCCGACGGCCGACACCTGCGGCGACAGCATGCCCTCGGTGACGAGCGCGGTGCGCACGCCCAGGTTCTGCTGGATGCGCGGGCTCACGGTGACCTGGCTCGCGTCGGCCCCGGCGCCGCCATAGACCGGCACCAACATCATGTCCATGAAGGGCGACTTGGCCGGAGAGTCGAAGCGCTTCCCCGGCACCATCGGGTCCTGGTAATAGAGGATCGGCTGGCCGGTCTTGGGGTCGACCTGCCCGGCCTTCAGGCCTTGTTCGATGTGGCGGCGCGTGGCGGCCTCGCCTTCGGCAATGGTCTGGGGCACGGCGGCGGTCTGGGGTGAGCCGCTCGTCATCGGCGCCGTGGCCGCCGTGCCGCCGGTCGCGGCGACTGGCGCAGCGCGCTGCACGCCCAGCCTGTACAGGCCATAACCCGCACCGGCCAGCAGCGCCGCGGCGATCACGCCGATCAGTAATTTTTTGTTGGTTTGCATCGTGGGCTCCATCGCCAGGCTCAACGGCCTGCGTCCAAGGGGATCAGGTAGGTGAGTTGCGCCCAAAGGCGCCCCGTCTCCGCCTCGAGCCGCACGCGCTCCATGCGCACGTCGATCTCGGCGCGACGCGCCTCCAGCACGGCCGCCAGCGCCCCCGGCCCGCCTTGGTAGGCCGAGAGCGCCGCGCGCTTGCGCTCGGCGGCGAGCGGCAGCAGCGTCCTCTCATAGCGGGCCAGGCGCTCGCGGTTGCTCTGCCACTGCTGCAGCCAGGCCTTGATGTCGGCCAGGTGTTCGCGCGTGGCCTCCTCGCGCTCGGCGCGCCTTTGCTCGACGACCGAAAGACGAGCGGACAGCTCGCGCTGCTGGCGGTTCTTTTGGTCGAGCTGCAAGGGGATCGAGACGTTGATCGACACCATGTTCGAGTAAGACGGGCCGCGCTGGCTGAACATCACCTCGGCGCTCCAATCCGCGCGCTGCTCGCTGCGCGCGACCTCGGCCTCGGCCTGGGCGACCTGCTCCTGCCCGACCATCACCGCGAGTTCCGGGTGGCGGTCGATGACGCGCTCCAGCTCCTCGCGACCATGCACCTGCACCGTGTCGGTGGCGGGTGGCGCGGCGAGCGTTCGGGCGGCCGGCGCGTCACCGATCCAGCGCGCGAGCCGCGTCGTCGCGGTGGCGAGTTCGCGCTCGGCCTGGTCGATGCGGTCGTCCATCTGGGCGAGCGCGGCGCGCGCGGCCAAGGCGTCCGCCTGCGTGCCGCGGCCGCCTCGGTAGGCGGCGTCTGCCGCCTCGATCTGCAACGCCGCCTCGCCGCGCTGCGCGCGCAGCAGGTCGACCAGGCGCTGCTGGTGGTGGCGATCCAGCCAGGCGATCGCGGTGTCGCGCTGCAGCCTGGCAATCGCCAGGGAACGGCCGGCCTCGGCCACCTCGGCCTCGCGCCCGTAGCGTGCGGCGCGCGCCTGGCGCTTGGCGGTTCGCGTGAACTCCTGCGCCACGCCGATCGAGCGCATGGTCATGAAGTCGCGCGTGACGCTGTAGCGGTCGGGGCCGTCGCTCGGCAGGTTGTTCAGCCCCGCCTTCAAGGTCGGGTCGGGCCGCGTGCCGGCGGCCACCGCCAGCTCGCGCGCGGCGTTGGCGGCGGCGTCCTGCGCGGGCAGTTGCTGCGAGCGCGCCTGGGCGAGCAGCAGCGCCTCGTCGAAGGCGAGCGCGGGCTCGGCATGAACCGGCGGCGAGGCAGCCAGCGCGGCGCCGCACAGCGCCAGCAAACGGGCGGCGCGCCCCAAGGGCGAAACGATGAACATGGAATCTCCTGACGGACGAGCGGGGCCGGCCGGAGCCGGCGTGCATCACCGCGCAAGGCGGCGACGCGGCGCGTGCAGCGTCTAGAAGATCAAACTCGCCTGCAGCAATGCAGCACGGTGTGCGGCGGAGGTGGTGGCGCGGCGAGCGCCCACTCGCGCGCCGCCAAAATTTCAACGCGCGCCACCGCCTCGCTCGGCCGCGGCACGGCGTACAGCATCGCCAATACCGCGTCACCCGGCAGCGGCGCACTCGCATGCTCGGCACTCTGCTCGCCGAAGCGGCAATG
>NZ_JANMWL010000125.1:0-24567 GCF_031393925.1 Methylibium sp.
ATGGACACGGTGGGCTTCCTGATGATGGCCCACATGACCAGCCCTGAGAAGCTGGTCAGCCAGGCGCTGCTGATGCAGGGCTACGGCGCGAATTGCATCTACATCACCGACTCGGCCGGCTACATGCTGCCCGACGACGTCAAGGCGCGCGTGGGCGCGGTGCGCGACGCGCTCGAGCCCGACACCGAACTCGGCTTTCACGGCCACCACAACCTGGCGATGGGCGTGGCCAACTCGGTCGCCGCGGTCGAGTGCGGTGCCAACCGCATCGACGCTGCCGCGGCGGGCCTGGGCGCGGGGGCCGGCAACACGCCGATGGAGGTGTTTGTCGCGGTCTGCGCACGCATGGGCATCGAGACCGGAGTCGACGTGTTCAAGATCCAGGACGTGGCCGAAGACCTTGTCGTGCCGATCATGGACCACATCATCCGCATCGACCGCGACTCGCTGACCTTGGGCTATGCCGGTGTCTACTCCAGCTTCTTGCTGTTCGCCAAGCGCGCCGAGAAGAAGTACGGCGTGCCGGCGCGCGACATCCTGGTCGAACTGGGCCGGCGCGGCATGGTCGGCGGCCAGGAAGACATGATCGAGGACACCGCGATGACGATGGCGCGCGAGCGGGTCGCGGCGGCGCAGAAGGTGGCGGCATGAAGCTCGATGCAGCGACGATTGCCGGGCTCGCGGCGCACCTCGAGACCTGCCAGCTCGAGGCGCGCGACACGCCCAAGATCACCGATGAGCACCCGCACATGGACTGGGAAGACGCCTACGCGATCCAGGACGAAATTCTGCGCCGCAAGTTGTCGCGCGGGCTGCGTCTGGCGGGACTGAAGGCGGGCCTCACCTCGTTTGCCAAGATGAAGCAGATGGGCGTGGACGTGCCGGTGTTCGGCTTCATGACCGGCGACTACGCGGTGCCCGACGGCGGCGAGTGCAAGGTCTCGGAGCTGATCCATCCCAAAGTGGAACCCGAGATCGCGTTCGTGACGAAGACCGCGCTGCGCGGCCCCGGCTGTCACATCGCCGCGGTGCTGGCGGCGACCGACTTCGTGCTGCCCGGCATCGAGGTGATCGACAGTCGCTACCGCGACTTCAAGTTCGACCTTAAGAGCGTGATCGCCGACAACACTTCGGCGGCGCGCTTCGTCGTTGGCGGTCAGCCGCAGCCGGTGTCGGCGCTGGATCTGCGCACTACGGGCATCGTGCTCGAGAAGAACGGCGAGGCGATCGCCTTCGGAGCCGGTGCGGCCGTGCTCGGCCACCCGGCCGCCGCGATCGCGGCGCTGGCCAATCACCTGGGCGCACGCGGCCAGGAGATACCGGCCGGCACGCTCATCCTCTCGGGTGGCATCACCGAAGCCGTCGCGGTGAAGGCCGGCGACCAGGTCACGCTCAGAGTGCAGGGCATGGGCAGCACCAGCCTGCGTTTCGTTTGACATCACCGGGAGACACACCATGCCGTTCGCACAGATCTACATGATCGAAGGTCGCACCATCGAGCAAAAGCGCGCCGTGATCGAGAAGGTCACGCAAGCCATCGTCGAAGCCGTTGGCGCGCCCAAGGAGAGCGTGCGCGTCTGGATCCACGACATGCCCAAGGAGAACTGGGGCATCGCCGGGGTCTCGTTCAAGGACCTCGGACGCTAGCCGCCCGGGGTTCGGGTCACGCGGTGTCGAGAAGCTCTCGTGCGGCTGCCTCTGGGGAGATTCCAGCCCGTGGCCGGCGGCGAGTCGGTGCGACCCTTGCCGCGCCTAATTGCCCGCGTTCCTGAAGATCTCCTGCGGCAACTGCCGCATCGTCGTCAGCGTCAGAACGATGTGCTCGGCCAGCAGCTCCGCGGCACGCCCGGCGTCGCGGGCGAGCGCGGCATCAAAGATGGCGGTGTGCTCGGCATGCACATCGCGCGGGAGCACGGGATTGAGCAGAGTGAGGCGGCGGTAGCGCTCGGACTGCTGGTTCATGATGCCCACAAAGTACCTGATCCAGGCCGAAGGGCAGGCCGAAATCAGCACCTCGTGGAAGGCGCGGTTGCGCTGTTCCCACTCGTTGGCACTCGATGGGGTGTCGGCCGCCAGCTTTTCTTCGGCTCGGGTCAAGCGGTGGAAGCTGCCGACCAGCTCGGCCTCCCACGCCTCGTCGCCGTGAGCGATCGATTGGCGCAGCGCTTCGGTTTCCAGCAGAACCCGCGTGTGAGTGACGTCCTCGAAATCGGCCAACGAGATCGGCGCCACCCGAAAGCCGCGTTGCTCCTGCGACACCACCAGGGCGTCGGACACCAGCAGTGCCAATGCCTCGCGCAGCGTGCCCGCGCCCACGTTGTAAAAGTCTTTGAGGTGCTCTACCCGAAGCCGGGAGCCGGGCGCAAGGCGGCCTTCGATGATGTCGCGGCGCAGCTGCCTATAAGCCCCCTCGACCAGCGTCTTGGGCTCGGAGTCCGGCAGTTCGGACTGCGCGGGGATCGTCAACAGCGGCTCGATCATGGATGCGGTCTGAATTTACCGGGAAGCCGGCTTACGCAGCCGTCGTTGATCGGCGTCGAAGTGTCTTTCGGGCCAATCGTCAACATATGATGATCGACATTTTCTCGAGAAATCTAGGTAGTTTCGAGATGATGGAAAACTGCCGTTTGTTAGTACGATTCTCGCAAATATTGATCGCCCGGAGGAGCGCCTGCGCTCGCTGACGTTCGACTTCGGCGATTCGACTCATGCCACCGGACCCGACGACGGATTTGTCAGTCTTGAGAATAAAAACTCAGTCATGAACCAGAAAAAGTGTGGCGTGCGGTGGCATGCACTCATTGCGGTGGTCGCCACGGCCTGCGTGGCCGCCGGATGCATGCAGTCGGCCGACTTGTCAGCCGTGCAGGCCGAGCGTGCCAAGTCCGTGGCTCGCTTCGACACGTTTCAGTCCGCGGCATCCAATGGCAAGGTGATGGCCGCCGGCACTGCAGGGGGCGCCATCGTTACGTCGGCCGATGGCGGCAAGAACTGGACGCGGCAGGCACTGCCCGAACTGTCCTCGGTGATCGCCATGACGGCCTGCGCGGATGGATCACTCGCGGGCCTGGATTTTTATCACAAGGTCTGGGTGTCGGGTGCCACCGGCGCCCGCTGGGAGCCCAAGAGCTTCGACAAAAAATTCAACGCAGTGTCCATCACCTGCGATGGCGCCAATCGGCTCTGGCTGGTGGGCGCCCACACCACCATCATGTCGAGCGCCGACAAGGGTGCGAGCTGGACGACCGTCACGCTCGGTGAGGACGCCATGTTCACGTCGGTCCAGTTCACCGACGCGCAGCGCGGCATCGCCACCGGCGAATTCGGCACGGTGGCCACCACCGTCGACGGCGGCGCGACCTGGCAGAAAGGCCCGGCGATTCCCGGCGATTACTACCCCTATGCGACGTGGTTCGCCGATGCGCAGCACGGCTGGTCGACGGGGCTGGGCGGCGTGCTGCTGCGCACCGAAGACGGTGGCAAGAAGTGGCAGCCGATGGACAACCCGGCGGGCACCCCGCTGTATGCGCTGGTGCCTCAGGGGGACGCTCTCTACGCCGTCGGCGCGGGCGGCGCGGTCATCGTGCTGCGCGATGGACGGTGGACGCGCTTCGACCACGGCGTGGCGATTGCGGCCTATCTCACCAGCGGTGCGGCGCTCAACCCGCAAACCATGCTGGTCGCCGGTGCCGCGGGCGCATTGCATGTGCTGGCCTTGCCCGGCAAGCTGGCCTCGACTGTCACGAACTGATCGGACGGCACGACCATGGGACTGCGTAAACGCATCACGGGTTTTCTGCACATCGGCGAAGAGTGGCTCTTCACCAACCCGAAGTACGTCCTGAGCATGATCCTCGCGGTCACGCTGCTGTGGGCCACGCAGTTGCCACAGCTGCGCGTCTTCACCGACTTCGCGGACCTGTTGCCTCAGAACCATCCCTACATCCAGACCTACAACCGCATCAAGGAAAACTTCGGTGGCGCCAACATCATCGTGATGGCGATCGAGGTCGAGAAGGGCACGATCTTCAACGATGAAACGCTGTTGCTGGTCCATCAGGCGACGCTGGGCATCGACGATGTCCCCAGCGTCAACCACAACCTGGTGTCCAGCCTCACCCACCGGACCGCGCGCAAGAACTACCTGACGGCCGACGGCAACTTTGCCTCGGATCGCTACTACGACCCGCTCAAGCCGCAGCACACGGCCGAGCAGCTCGAGTCGATGCGCAAGGACGTGATGGCCAACCCGCAGATCTACGGTCTGCTGGTCTCGCCGAACCTGAAGGCCGCGCTCATCAAGGCGCAGCTCACCGACGGCGCCGTCGACTACACCAAGACCTTCGCGGCGATTCAAAAGGTGCGCGAGTTGGTCGGCAAACCGGGCCACAAGATCTACGTGACGGGCAATCCGATGCTCACCGGTTGGGTCTACACCTATCTGCCGCAGATCGTCACGATCCTGGCCTACTCGCTGGCCCTGCTGGCCACGCTGCTCATCGTGTATTTCCGGCGCTTCTACGGCGTTGCCTTGCCGCTGCTGGGGATCGCGCTGTCCTCGATCTGGGGGCTCGGTTTCATGGCGGCGTTCGGCTACAACCTCGAGCCACTGTCGCTGCCGATCCCCTTTCTGATTGCCGCGCGGGCCACCTCGCACGGCGTGCAGCTGGTGGCGCGCTACTACGAAGAACTGGCCATCACCCACAACGGGAAGAAGGCCGCGCGCAATGCGCTCGATGCCTTGTTCCGGCCCGGCTCGCTCGCGATCATCGTGGACGCGGTGGGCATTGCGGTGATGGTGCTGGGGGCCGCTCCGTTTAACTGGAAGCTCGGTGTGTCGGCCGGTTTCTGGGGCTTCTCGGTGATTTTCACCGTGCACTTCATGGTCCCCCTGGCGCTGACCGTGCTGCCGCAGCCCAAGAAAATCGAGAACAAGAACCAAGGCATGCGTGCCTTCCTCGGCGCCGCCATGGCCGCCACCGGCGGCAGCTACCGAGGCGCGCTCACGATCCTGCTGGTCGCGGCCGGTCTCGTGGTGGTCGGTGCGATGCTGGGCTCGCGGGTGAAGATCGGCGACTCCGAGCCGGGCAGCCCGATCCTGCACCGCAACCATGACTTCAACGTCTCCACCGCGGCCATCAACGAGCTGTTCCCCGGTTCGGAAGAACTGCACATCGTGGCGCGCACCGAAGACAAGGGCGGCATCAAGCGCCCCGAAGTCATGCGGGCGATGGAAGCGTTTCAACGGGAGATGCTCAACGACCCAGCCGTCGGTGGCGCCAAGTCACTGCCCACCGTCGTGCGCGTGGTCAACCGGCTCACGCACAGCGATGACCCGCGCTGGATGCAAATCCCCGACAACCGCGACGAAGTCGGCGGCCTGATGTTCGCCTACATGGCTTCCAACCCGATCCCGGGCGCGCTCAAGGAGTTCATCAATCCGGACGAGAACGAGGCCAACATGGTCTTCTTCTACAAGGACCACAAGGCCGAGACGATCGATCGCGCGATTGCCGTGGCCACCGAGGCCGCCCGCAAAGTTTCTGCGGACGTGCCGGGCTTGAAGATGGAACTCGGCGGCGGAATCATAGGCGTGACCGCAGCCGTCAACGATGCGCTGCACACCGACCACATGCTGATCATTCCGCTGGTGATGTTGATCGCTTTCGTGCTGGTGATGACTTATTACCAGTCGGTCCACGCAGGCTGGCTGATGGTCCTGCCGATGCTCTTCTCCACCATCATGACCTACGCCTACATGGGCGTGAACGGCATCAACATCAACGTCAACACGGTGCCCGTGATTGCGGTGGGCGTGGGCGTGGGCATCGACTACGCCGTTTATTTCATGGACCGTATCCGCGAGGAAATGGCGAAAGTCGGCGACATCTGCAAGGCCTCCATCAATGCGGTGGCGACCACCGGGTCCGCGGTGAGCTTCACCGCTGCGACGCTGATTGCCGGCGTGATCATGTGGGTGTTCATGTCGGACCTGCGGTTTCAGTCGGATGCGGCGCTGCTGCTCTCGTTCATGCTGGTGGTCAATGCCATCGCGGCCATGCTGATCGTGCCGGCATGGTGTGTCGTGTTCAAGCCCAGGTTCGTCGTTGCCTCGCATTTCGATGCGGACGGCGTCTTGGTCGAGGGCCTGAGGTAATCGAAGTAGAAGGGGCCGCGCGGCGACTGCCTGGAGTCGTGCGATGGCATGTTTGGCGGGACGGTTTAACCGGAGGAGACAACCATGAGAAAACTGGTGAATCGAGGCAGGTTGCGCCCGAGCGTCATTGCGACGATGGTGGCCCTGCAAGGAGTATCGGCAGCAGCCTGGGCGCAGGCTCAGGAACCGGCCGCAGACCCCTGGAAGGTCGATATCTATTACGAGAACGACACTCGTTTTCGCGGCAAGGACGCCACCGGCAAGCGCGTCGGTTTGTCAAAGTTGCGCAATACCTTGCAGATGGATGCGGACAAGAAACTGGGCGACGGCTGGGCGTTCCACGGCATCTTCCGGGGCACCTACGACGGTGTCTACCAGCTCAACAAGGATGAGTTCGGCAAGAACGCGGGCAGCAAGAGTGCGGCCGATGTGCAGATTCAAAACACGGCCGGGCCTGCCGCCCTGGGCGTCGGACTGCTCGGGCCCAACGTCCCCGGCAACCCGCTCAGCGTCCATTACGGCAGCACGGTCCCGTTCGGCTCGGGTGTCGGCTTCACCGTGGTGGACGTGGTCGAGGCGGGCGCGGGCCTGCCCAATCTGGGTGGACCGGGCGGTGGGCCCGGTATCAACAAATTCCTTGATCCGGTCGCCTACGGCAACCCGACGGCTTTTCCAGGCACGACCGCAGCGGGCTACGGTTCCGGGGCTGGCCTGCGCGTGCTCGGCGACCGCTGGCACAGCACGACGACCGGGGGGGTCGCATTCGCGGTGCCGGTACGCCCCTGCGACGAGGACAACCGCGGCTGTACCGACTTCGGTGGTTACGGCGACAAGAACCAGCGCGAACTCGAAACGCCGGAATTCAACAAGCGGCTGGACTTCATCCGCGAGGCCTACGTCAGGAAGACCTTCAATCTGGCCGATGGGAGCGACCTGTTCGTCAAGGTGGGCAGGCAGCAGGTGGTGTGGGGGCGTACCGACCTGTTTCGCGTCCTGGACGTGATCAACCCGGTCGACTACTCGCGCAACAACATCTATGACGAACTGCAGGACATCCGCATTCCCATGTGGATCGCCCAGACCGAATGGCGCATGGGCGGCTCGGAGTCGATGCAGGACCGCAACCTGAGCCTGGTGTGGAACTTCGACAAGTTTCGCGCCAACAATCTCGGTCAGTGCGGCACCTCCAACGTGATCCTGGATGCCGGTTGCCTGTTCCGTGGCCTGAAGAACCTTTGGGACAACGGCGGGACGGTGTCCAACTTCGCACCCTTCGTCCCACCCGGCACACCGGGCGACGTGAACGGTGTTTTCTTCGCCACCAACTTCGGCCCGAACCAGATTGGTCTTCGCACCGTCCATCTGCCGGAGTGGAAGCTCAAGAACACCCAGCTGGGGATGAAGTACGAAGGGGTGACGAAGGATGGTTTGTCGTTCTCGCTCAATGCCCTGACCTACATCTCGCAGCTGCCCTCGCTGCGCGCGGTCAACGAGAGCGGCACGGTCAATCCTTTCACCGGCGGCAATGGCAATAAGTCACCGTTCTCGGGTCCTGCACAGGGCATCCCGACGACCCACCTGATCGCGTTCGACATGCACTTTCCGCGCGTCAACCTGATCGGCGGCTCGATGGACTTCCAGGTACCGCAGCTCGATGCGGCAATCCGCCTTGAAGGAGCGTTCACCGACGGCGAAGAGTTTGCCAACACGCTCAAGCCCGAGCTGTATTCGAAGAACAATGTGTTTCGCTCGGTGATTGGTGTCGACCGCCCGGTCTTCATTCCCTTCATCAACCCGAACCGCACCACCTTGTTCTCGGCGCAGTTGTTCTGGCAGCACATCTTCCAGCACGAGGAAGAGCAGCGTGCCGGCGGGTTGGCGGGCATGCCGGACTGGAAAAACACCTTCATCGGCACGCTGCTGGTCAAGGCCTTTTTGATGAACGATCGGCTCAGCCCGCAGATCATCATGGCGCGCGACTTCAATGCCAAGGCCTGGGTCGCCTCGCCGCAGGTCGAGTGGTCGTTGACCGATTCGCTCAAGTTCGCCGTCGGCGGCAACATCAAGGGCAAGTCGGACAGCTCCGACTCGCGCTGGAAGTGGGATGACTGCCGATCCTGCAACCCCTACGCGCCCTACACCGCCTTCGCGGACAACCCGACCTTGAACCCGGGCTCCCACGGTCTCAGCGGCCTCGAGCCCCTGGGTCGCTTCCGCGCCGGCCCCATCGGCGCGGCGTGGAAGGAGAACGAGGTTTACTTCACGATGCGCTACAAGTTCTAAAACCGGAGCTCACAGGATCATGAAAAAGTCACTCTTCGCAGCGCTGCTGGCGACGTGCTTCGCGGGGGCGGCGGGCGCCGTCACCGAGGCCGAGGTCGATGCGTCCTTCCTGCCGTACAAGAACGGTTTCCCCGCCTTCCCGGGCTTGCAAGCCGGGCTGGTGATCAACAAAGACAACGTCGAGAAGTTCAAGGACATCCTCGACTACGCCAACTACCTGACCGTCAAGAACGGCTGGAGGGAAATCAAGGTGGGGCCCACCTTCGACTTCCCCAACCCCAAGGGATATGTAGAGGAAACCAAGAAGAACGCGGGCAAGACCAAGCTGGGCACCAAAATCGGCGAAATCAGCGGCTTTACAGGGGGTCGCCCCTTCCCCGAGGAGCCCAGCGTGAGCGACCCGCGCGCGGGTGAAAAGCTGGCCTGGAACTTCAAGTACGGCATCAACTGGGGTGACAACGCGGCGGTCTATCCGTTCTACTGGAAGTACCGCAACATGACCACCGGTCAGGTGGAGCGCACGCTCAAGTTCAACTTCCACTTTTTGAACTTCAAGTACCGCACCGACCACCCACCGATCCCCGGCGTCACGCCCAACGCGTCCAATCTGTACCGCGGCATCTATCTCAACACGCTGGAGCCGCAGGACCTGAAGAACACGCAGCTGCTGATCCAGAAGTACGACGACGACACCAAGCTCGACGACGCTTACCTCTACCTCGGCTTCCAGCGTCGCGTGCGTCGCCTGGCCACCGGACAGGTGACCGACTCTTTCCTCGGTGCGGACCTCATGATCGAGGACTTCGAGGGTTATGAGAGCCGCGTGTCCGACATGAAGTGGACCTTCAAGGGCGCGAAGAACATCCTCATGCCCTATTACAAGCACAACGAGATGAAGCTGACCGACGAGTTCAAGGACCCTTCAGGCTACAAGTTCATCGACTTCGGCGGTCAGGGCGGTTGCTTCGCCGACATCACCTGGCAACTGCGCAAGGTGTATGAGGTGGATGTGGAGCCGCTGAACCCCAACCACCCGGTCGGCAAGCGCGTGATGCACTTCGATGCGCAGATCTTCGGCGCCTCGCGCACGGTCATCTACGACCGCAAGGGCGAGCTCTGGAAGAGCTTCACCATCGGCAAGGCCCACCCCGACCACCACTTGCCCATCAACAAGGGCACCGGCATCGGCCTGGACGACTCCTTCGAGGTGGTCGATGTGCAGGCCAAGCACTGCACCACGGGTCAGTTCAAGGGCCAGATCGATCCGAAGCTCAGCCCGCCGAACCTGTTCCAGGTTCAGAACATGCGCGGTGGGGACTGAGATGACCATCCCCACCCCCCGCGGTGCTGCCCTCCGCGGGGGCGCCCAGCGCTTTCGGGGCGGTCCGGCGAGGGCTGTGCTGAATGCCTCTCGAGCGGCGGCGACGCCAAGCGCCTGAGCGCGTCGTAGTGCAACGGGTGCATCGAGGCCAGCAATTGCGGGCCGGAATGCACCCGTTTTTCTTTGATCGTTTAGACGGAGAAAAGCATGCGGGCAATGATTGTGGGTGCGGGCATGGGCGGCCTTTTCACCGCGCTGGCCTTGCGTCAGGCAGGCGGCGCATTCGCGTCGATCGATGTGTACGAGCAGACCAAGACGCCGGGCACGGCCGGTGCCGGCTTGAATATCCCGCCCAATGGGGCGCGTCTGTGCAAGTGGCTCGGCGTCGATCTCGATGGCGGCGACCCCAAAGGGCCCGTTGGCGCGGTGGACGGCGGGCGGGCGGCGATCCTGGAGGCGACGCGCCAGGTCATGCCCGATGGCACGGTGTCGCGTCGTCCGATCGACCACAACACTTCGGCAGGCGATGGCGCGGGCTTCCATCACATGCACCGTCTTGACCTGCTGATGTGCCTTTACAAGCGCGTCTATGAATTCGGCCCCGAGTCGGGTGCGGAGTGCCCGATCCGCGTTCACATGGGCAAGCGGCTGGCTTTGGTCACGCAGGACGCCGGCACCGTCACCGCGAGCTTCGACGACGGCAGTAGCGCCGAGGGCGAACTGCTGGTGGGCGCCGATGGCATCAACTCAAAGGTGCTGGAGCTGCTGTGGCCGAACGCGCCCGCCCGGCGCTGGACCGACGTGGTCTGCTACCGCGGCCTGATCCCGCGCGACAAGGTGGCGCAACTGCGCAAGGCCGATGGCAGCCCGCTGGACCACAACCCGGTCGATTCCTTCTCGATGGATTCGCGCAAGAACAACTTCGCCTGGTGTATGAGCTACTGGGTGCGCGGCGGCGAGCTGCTCAACGTGTGGCTGGGCTACTACGAGCCCGATTCCAGCGAGTTCAATGCCGACTGGCGCGACTGGTTTCCGGTCGACCACGGCGAAATCATCGCCAACATGCACAAGGCCTTCGGCGACGATCCGCGCAAGCACGACATCGTGGCGCTGGCCGGTGCGATGGAGCGGCCGACCAAGTGGGGCCTCTATGACCGCGACGCCTTCGAGCACTGGCAGGACGGCCGCATCTGCCTGCTGGGCGACGCGGCGCACTCGATGCTGCCCACCTTCGGTCAGGGTGCGGCGCAGTCCTTCGAGGACGCCGCCGCGCTGTGCAGCGCCTTCAAGCTACACCAGACCGATGTCTACAGCGCCTTGCTGCACTACGAGCGCGTGCGCCACTACCGCGCCACGCGGTTCCAGTTCGCCTCAAAGTTCGCGTTCAAGCACCTCGAACCCGAAGACTCGCCCGAGCGCCGCCAGATGCTCAAGACCTTGAACGAGCGCGACTACCCGGTCTTCGACCACGAAAAGCGCGCCGGCGACGATGACTCCTGGATCTACGCCTTCGATGCGCGCCGCATCGGCGACAAGCTCCCGCCGAGAAAGCTGGGGCCGTGGGACTTCCGCTCGCGCGATGCCTCACGCGAGGCACGCAAGCAGGTGGCGCTCAACCTCTGGAAGCCCGACTTGCCGCTGCAGGGCGGGCGCAACGTCACACGGGCTGAGGTGGCACAGCACAACCGCTTCGAGGACTGCTGGATCATCATCCGCGGCAAGGTCTACGACTTCAACGAGTGGAAGGACCGCCACCCCGGTGGACCGTTCGTGGCGCGCATGTTCGCCGGCAAGGATGCCACCGCCGAGTTCGGCGATTTCCACAGCCCGCTGGCCGTCAAGCACATGACGCACTTCTGGATCGGCGACGTCGTCGACTGAAGCTCGGCCCCCGCCCCACCACCCAATGGGCCTGAACGCCGCTCTCGTCGACCACTGCTCCGCGCAGCTGTGGTCGGCCGAGTGCTCGCGATCGTCGATCGGTCTGCTGTCGGTGGCACACCCGCAGCTCAGCGAAGACGATGCCTATGCGATTTCGGCGGCAACACTGCAACGCCGGGGGGCGAAGGCGGTCGGCTTCAAGCTCGGCTACACCAGTGCCGCGATGCGCGCCCAGATGGGCATTGCTCATCCGAACTACGGTGTGCTGACCGAGCAGCACCGCATCGGCATCGACGGCGGCAGCATCGACCACTCGCGCCTGATCCATCCGCGCGTCGAGCCCGAGATCGCCTTGCGGCTGGCGCGCGATCTGAGCGGGGCAGGGCACGCGCGCGAGAGCGTCGCGCGCCACCTCGACGCGGTGCTGCCGGCGCTCGAGATCGTCGATACGCGCTACCCCGACTACCGCTTCACCGCCGTCGACAACATCGCCGACAACAGCTCCAGCGCCGGCTTCGTCACCGGCGCGCCGATGCGCTGGCGCGACGATCTCGACCTGCGTCCCGTGGAAGTCGTGCTGCACGCCGATGGGCAGCGGCTCGACCGGGGGCTCGGCGCCGCCGCGATGGAGGATCCGCTGCTGGCCCTGGCCTGGCTCGCCGGCTGCCTGGCTGCGCGCGGCGGCTCGGTGCCTGCCGGGGCGATCGTCCTGACCGGCGGCCTGACGCGGGCCTATGCCGCGCGGGCAGGGCAGGCCTTCCTGGCGGAATTCAGCGGGCTGGGGACGGTGCGGGTGCGCTTCGATTGAGCGCCCGGACTCGCGGCGCGGCGCGGCCGGCGGTCTCGGGCGACTTGGCCACTATGACCCGCGGCGGCCGACCGTGTTCGGCCCCGACCACCCCTGGAGGCATGGCCATCGCTCAGCCGGTGCGCGCAGACGTTCTCGACCACGTTCACCTGACCATCGTTGTTGCGCACCAGGATGACCGAGCGCTCGCCGACCACCGTGCGCTTGAAGTCGTCCGGCATCGGGATCTCGGCCTCGAAGCCGACATAGCACCCATGGCCGCGGTAGAAAGAAGCGCTCCAGCTCCCTGCGGTGCAGTCCCTCATCGGTGTAGACCTTGAACGGGATGCAGCGGGTGCCGTCGGTCTCCCAGTGCGGCCGCGAAGGGAATACGGAGCTTTCGTCGTTCATCGCTGACCTCCGTCGCGCCGGTGCGTCCGCCCGATCAGCGGGCCACGCTGACCGTGATGCCGGACAGCCCGGCGATCGCGCCCGCCATCACGTCGCCCGCCACGACCGCGTTCACGCCCTCGGGCGTGCCGGTCATGATCAGGTCGCCCGGCTCCAGCGCGTCGTAAGCCGACAGCACGGCGATGCACTCGGCGACCGACCAGATGAGCTGGTCGATGTTCGACGCCTGGCGCGGCTGGCCGTTGACCGTGAGCGTGATCGCGGCCGAGTTCGGATGCCCGATGTCCTGCGCGCGTCGGATCGCGCCGATCGGTGCAGAAAGGGCAAAGCTCTTGCCGAATTCCCAGGGCCGACCCTTGTCGCGCGCGGCGAGCTGCAGATCGCGGCGCGTCATGTCGAGCCCGACCGCGTAGCCGTAGACGTGACGCAGCGCGTCAGCCGCGACGATGTCGGCGCCGCCCTCGCCGATCGCCACCACCAGTTCGATCTCGTGGTGCAGCTTGGCCGTCTTCGGCGGGTAGGGGATGGCGACCGGCGCCGACGCGTCGACCGCGGCCTGCGCCGGTTTCATGAAGAAGAACGGCGGCTCGCGGTCCGGGTCGGCGCCCATCTCGCGTGCGTGGGCGGCGTAGTTGCGCCCCACGCAGAAGATGCGGTTGACCGGAAAGCGCTCGTCACGCCCGGCGACGGCCAGGGTGCGAAGGGTGGGGGCGGTGACGGCGTGGGGCATGGGCGGTCAGTGTGGGTTGTTCATTCAGGAGATTGTCGCGGCGAGTGCCTCACAGGCGCTCCTCGCCACAGCCCCAGCGCCGACGCCCATCGGCTGGCGCGGGCTCGGAGCTTCATCACGCAAGGGCTCGAGGCGCGGCACTTGTGGCCGGTGATCGACGCGAGCTTCCCGTTCGAGCAGATCGCCGACGCGCACCGCTACATCGAGTCCAACCGCCAGTTCGGCAAGGTGGTGGTGACGGTGACGACGGCCTGATACTCATTCGTGGCCCGGCGCAGGGGGCTTGCCCGATGACAGGCGAAGCGTCGCACGCGAACCAGCCCACAAAGACTTCATCACAAAAAGGAGAGAGACTTGGAAACCAAAATTCCCTACCTCATGAACACTTGGTACGCGGCGTCGCTGGCCACCGAGGTCGGACCGGTGGCGCTGTTTCACCGCAAGATCCTCGACACCACGGTGATGATCTACCGCAAGCAGGACGGCACGCCGGTGGCGCTGCACGATCGTTGCCCGCACCGTTTTGCGCCGCTTCACCTGGGCAAGCGCGTCGGTGACGAGGTGTCATGCATCTACCACGCGCTGCGCTTCGACTGCTCGGGCAAATGCACGCACAACCCGCACGGCAAGGGCAAGATTCCCGAAGCCGCCAAGGTCAGGAGCTTCCCGCTGGTCGAGCGCTACGGTTTCTTGTGGATCTGGATGGGCGAGGAGCCGGCCGACCCCGCGTTGCTGCCCGACTTCGGCGAACTCGACGAAGGACACCCCAACGGCGTGGCTTTCACCTACATGCACATGCGGGCGAACTACGAGCTGATCATCGACAACGTGATGGACCTGAGCCACATCGACCACGTCCACGGCGAGATCATCACCACCCGCGGGCAGCTGTCGCCGCTGATCCCCAAACTGCGCGAGACACCCGCGTCGGTGACGGCGCGCTGGGAATGGAAGCAGACGCCCGCCTTGCTCATCTTCGCGAACTTCCTCGCCGATCCGAAGGCCGAGGCGCGTCATTTCTTCGACATCACCTGGACGCCGCCGGCCAACATCCAGCTGTCGGTCGGCGCGGTGCAGGGGGAGCAGCCGCTGACGCTGGACGACTGCGTCGGCCAGTACGACCTTCACACCGCCACACCCGAGACCTCAGGCAGCACCCACTATTACTTCGCGACCCGTCGCAACCACATCGCCGACGACGGCGACTACAACAAGATGAAGATCGCGGCCATGCATGCGGCCTTCGAGAACGAGGACGGCCCCATCATCGAGGCGGTGCAGGGCGAGATGGACACGGCCGATTTCTTCAGCCTCAACCCGGTGCTGATGACCAACGACGTGGCGCCGGTCAAGGTGCGCAGGCTGCTTCAGCGCCTGATCGCGCAAGAGGCCACTTCCTTCACCCCTTCGTAGCGAGACCTCCACGATGAACACACCCGTCAACCCCGAACTCGGCCGCCGCATCCGCGCCGCCGGTATCGACACCAACTACCACGACATCGGCAGCGGCGAGCCGGTGTTCCTGATCCACGGCTCCGGCCCCGGCGTCACCGCCTGGGCCAACTGGCGCCTGACGATGCCGGTGCTGGCCGAGCGCTTTCGCGTCATCGCGCCCGACATGGTGGGCTTTGGCTACACCGAACGGCCGGCCGACATTCGCTACACGATGGACGGCTGGGTCGAGCACGCACTCGGCGTGATGGACGCGCTCGGGCTCGAGCAGACCCACCTGGTCGGCAACTCCTTCGGCGGCGCGCTGGCGCTGGCGCTGGCGATCCGCGCGCCGCACCGTGTCAAGCGCCTCGCGCTGATGGGCAGCGTCGGCGTCAGTTTCCCGATCACACCGGGGCTCGAGGCCGCGTGGGGCTACACGCCCTCGATCGAGAACATGCGCGCGCTGCTCGACGTTTTTGCCTTCGACCGCAAGCTGGTCAATGACGACCTCGCGCGACTGCGCTACGAGGCCAGCATCCGGCCCGGCTTCCAGGAGTCGTTTGCCAGCATGTTCCCGGCACCGCGCCAGCGCTGGATCGACGCGATGGCCAGCCGCGACGCGGACATCCGCGCGCTGCCTCACGAGACGCTGCTGATCCATGGTCGCGAGGACAAGGTCATCCCGACCGCGGCCAGCCAGCGCCTGTTCGAGCTGATCCCGCGCGCGCAGCTGCACCTGTTCGGGCAGTGCGGCCACTGGACGCAGATCGAGCATGCCGGGCGGTTCACGCAGTTGCTGACGAACTTCTTCGAGCAAGAGAAGCAGTGACAACTTGCTTCATCGCTCGACGCTGGGCACACCGCGCAGACGTCGACCGCCTCGAGCGTGGCGTACTGCGGCAGCAAAGCAAGCGCCTGCCGTTGTCCGGATGGGGACGAGGCGTCGGTGCTGCGGGTAAGGCTCAGGACGGCCAGCGGGGATGATCGTCGTCGATGACGTAGGCGTGTGAGTGGCGCGGCCCGCCCGCCTCGGCCGCGGCGCCTGCGACGTGCGGATGAGCGGGCGCGAGCTCGTCGTGCCGGTGCTCGAGTTGCTCCGGTTCCTCGCTGGGCCACAGCCGGCTCGCCAGCAGCACGGCGGCGCTCGCCAACACGCCCAGCGCAATGAAACTCGACGTCAGCCCCAGCTTGGCGCCGAGCCAGCCGGCCAGCGGATAGGTGATCAGCCAGCAGGCGTGCGACAGCGCAAACTGCGCCGCGAACAGCGCCGGGCGGTCGACCGACCGTGAGGAGCGGCGCAGCAGTCGCCCCGACGGCGTTTGCGCCAGCGAATAACCCAGGCCGAGCACGAACCACAGTGGCACCAGCGCGGCATAACTGCGCGCCGCCAGACCGCCGACCAGCAAGCCGGCGGCAATCAGGCCGGCGCCGCCCAGCATCACGCGTCGTTCCGGCAGGCGCTCGAGCAGTTTGGGCAGCGCCAGCGCCACCAGCATCGAGCCAGCGCCGAACGCGGCCAGCGCCATCGCGGTGGCGTTCTGCGTGAGACCGAAGCTGGCCTGCACCAACACCACGGTGTTGACGATCACCATGGCGCTGCCGGCCGCGATCGCCAGGTTGAGCGCCAGCAAACCTCGTAGGCGCGGCGTGGCCAGGTAAATGCGCATGCCGCGCGTGGTGCGCTCGTAGATGCCGCGCTTGGGCGGCGGCACGGCCTTGGGCAGCACGATAGAGACCACCAGCGCGGCCGAGGCGAGGAAGCCGGCCACCGTGCCGCCGAACAGCTGGTGGTAGCTCACCACGGTGAGCAGCACGGCGGCGAGTGCCGGGCTGACCAGGCTTTCCATGTCGTAGGCCAGCCGCGAGAGCGACAGCGCCTTGGTGTAGTCCTTCTCCTCGGGCAGCACGTCGGGGATGGTGGCCTGGAAGGTCGGCGTGAAGGCCGCCGAGCACGACTGCAGCACGAAGATCAGCACGTAGATTTGCCACACCTGCGTCACGAAGGGCAGCAGCAGCGCGACCGTCGCGCGGGCGACGTCGAGCGCCACCAGCATGGCGCGGCGCGGCAGGCGTTCGGCAAAGGCGGCGGCGATCGGCGCCACGCCGATGTAGGCAATCATCTTGATGGCCAGCGCCGTGCCGAGCACGGCGCCAGCGTCGGCGCCGGCCAGGTCATAGGCCAGCAGACTCAGCGCCACGGTGGCCAGACCGGTGCCGATCAGCGCGAGCACCTGGGCGAAGAACAAATGCCGGTAGGTGCGGTTGGCGAGGACGTCAAACACGGCGCTGGTCCTTCATTGAATGAATGCGAGAGGGTCGGCGTGGGCCCGCTGATACGGCGACCGCAGCTCACTCATCGGCCAGCCCCCAGATCAGGTGCGCATCGACCAGCAGCCGGTAGTGTCGACGCAGCGCCTGCACGCGCGCTTGCACCGCCGCCGTCGCCGCATCGAGCGATTGCCGGCGCGCCAGCAGCAGCGCCTGCAAGTCGGCCTCGCCCAGCGTGTAGGCACGCTGCGTCAGGCGCGCGCTGTCACGCGTCGTCGCCAGCCCCAGCTCGCTCAGGCGCCAGCGCGCCAGCGCGCCGTTGGCGTCCAACACCGTCTCGGCGATCTCGCTTTCCTGCGCGCTGCGTTGGCGCTCGAGGCTGGCACGCGCCACCTCGGCCTCCTGCAGAGCCTGGCGCATGCGCGCTTCGCGGTAGGTGCCGGAGAGCGGGATGCTCACGCTCAGGCCGACGATGCGCTCGCTGCGGTTTGCTTCCGAGCCCGTGAAGACGCCGAACGTCGGGTCGGGCACGCGGTCGGCGCGCGAGCGCGAGGCCGTCAGCTCGGCCTTGCGCAACTGGCCCGCGGCGATGCGCAGCGGGTCGCTCTCGGCCAGGATGCGCTCGCGCCATTGCGCTTCCTGCCAATCGAGTTCATGCGGCTCGGCCAGCGGCACCGGCGCGAAGCTCAGCTGAGGAAAGCGCCCGCGTAGCCGCGCTCTTGCCTTGGCTTCGTCGGTGACGGCGGCGCTGCGCTGGCGCTGCACCTCCAGGACGTCGGCCCGTGCCACGTTCAAGTCAAGCAGCGAGGCATCGCCGGCGCGCTGGCGGCTCTGCACCGCCTGGTGGTTGGTCTCGGCAAAGGCCAACTGCTCGGCCAGCAGTTCCTGCAAACGGATCGCGGCCAGCGTGTCGATCCACAGGTCGGCCAGCGCGCGAGCGGCCTCGTGGCGTGCCTCGTCGATGCGGGCCTGGGCGATCACGAGTTCGGTGTCGCCCAACTGGCTGTCAATCCGGGCCTTGCCGCCGACGCGTACGGTGCGTTCGAGCGCCGCTTGCCATTCGTTGGAGTTTGCGCCGATGTCGTAGCGTCGCCGCTGGGCCGAAAGCCGCGTCGTCCACTCATTGGGCGAAGCGCGCAGCGCCGCCGCACCGTGCGTCGAGGCGTCGAAGGCACGGCGTGCCTCGATGACACCCGGCTCCTGGTCGATTGCCTGGCGCGCCAGCTCGGTGGCGGGCAGGTCGGGCGGGGTGGCGCGATCGGCGGCCTGCAGCGGCAGTGCCAGCAGCATGCAGGCCTGCAGTGCGGCCGCGCGGAGCATCCGGCGCCTCATGCAATTTCTCCTTCGGTGTGCAAGGCCGTGGCCCAGTAGCGCAGGCCGGTGCCCTTGAAATCCTGGCGCAGCAGGTCGAGCAGGCTGGCCAGTTCGTCGGCGTCGAGCAGTATCTGCACCTGCGCCGCGCGGCTGCGCCCCATGACCTGCTCGAGGCTGCTCAGCTGGCCATGCGCGCTGCCGTGGTCGAAGGCCGGCGTGCTGGTAAAGAGCACGTCGGTGACGTTGCTCAGCAGGGCGTCGAGCAGCTTCTCCTCGACCTCGGGCGCGCAGATCATCGAGAGGCAGTATCTGGACTGGGCGTCAGGCATGGTGCGGCTCCGCGTCGAGGCTCATGTCGGCGCGCGTCTTCGAATGCGCGAACCGCAGGTAGAGGATGGGCAGCAAGATCAGGGTCAACACGGTGGCGGTGATCAGTCCACCGATCACCACGATCGCGAGCGGCCGCTGGATCTCCGAGCCCGGCCCGGTGGCGAACAGCAGCGGCACCAGGCCAAAGGCGGTGATCGACGCCGTCATCAGCACCGGCCGCAAGCGCCGCATCGCGCCCTGCGTCACGCACTCCAGCAGGCCCAGCCCTTCGGCATGCAGCTGGTTGAAGTAGCTCACCAGCACCACGCCGTTGAGCACCGCGATGCCGAGCAAGGCAATGAAGCCGACCGAGGCCGGCACCGACAGGTACTCCCCGGTGATCCACAGCGCGACGATGCCGCCAACCAGCGCGAACGGAATGTTGCTCAGCACCAGCAAGGCCTGGCGCACCGAGCCGAAGGTGGTGAACAAAATCAGGAAGATGAAGCCGAGCGCCAGCGGGATCACCAGGGTGAGTCGCGCCGCGGCGCGCTGCTGGTTCTCGAACTGCCCGCCCCAGGCGATGCGGTAGCCCATCGGCAGCTTGACGCCTTCGGCCACGCGCGCCTTCGCCTCCTCGACGAAACCGACCAGATCGCGCCCCGTCACGTTGGCGACGACGACGCCGTAGCGGCTGCCCATCTCGCGGTCGATCTTGACCGGCCCGGTGTCGCGCTCGAGCTTGGCCAGCGTCTCCAGCGGCACGCTCTGGCCGTCGGGCGCCATGATGCGCAGCGACGAGAACTCGGACAGCGATAGCTTCACCGCATCGGGGCCGCGGATCACGATCGGCACCCGGCGGTTGCCGTCGATCACGGTGCCGGCCCGCTGGCCCTCGACCTGCGCCCGCAGCGCGTCCTGCACGTCCTCGACCGACAGGCCGTAGCGGCCGGCCACCAGCCGGTCGACCACCACCCGCAGGTACTGCACGCCGTCGTTCTCGACGGTGTAGACGTCCTCGCTGCCCGGCACCTTCTTCATCAGCGTCTCGACCTGGCCGGCCAGCTCGTTGAGCGTCTTCAGGTCCGGGCCGAAGATCTTGATCGCCACGTCGCCGCGCACGCCGATGATCATCTCGGAGACGCGCATGTCGATCGGTTGAGTGAAGCTGTAGCGGATGCCCGGCAACTGGTCTAGCACCTTGCGGATCTCCTCGATCAGCGCGTCCTTGTTCGCCATCTTCCATTCGTCGCGCGGCTTGAGCACGAGAAAGGTGTCGGTCTGGTTCAGGCCCATCGGGTCGAGGCCGATCTCGTCCGAGCCGGCGCGCGCCACCACGCCGGTGATCTCGGGGATAGCCTTCATCAACGCCCGGTGGACCATCAGGTCGAGTTGAGCGGTCTCTTCCAGGCTGATCGAGGGGAGCTTCTCGATGCCGATGATGATGTCGCCCTCGTCCATCTGCGGCATGAAGGTCTTGCCGACCTGGGTGTACACGCCCGCCGCCGCCATCAGCATCAACGCGGCCGCGACGAAGACGACGCGCTGGCTGCGCAGTGCCCAGGCGAGTGCGGGCCGGTAGAGCCTGTGCAGCTGGCGCGGCAGCCAGGGCTCCTCATGCTTGACCTTCTCGAGCAGGAAGGACGACAGCACCGGGATAACGGTCAGCGACAACACCAGCGAGCCGAGCAGCGCGAACACGATGGTGAGCGCCACCGGCACGAAGAACTTGCCTTCCAGGTCTTGCAAGGTCAGGAGCGGCAAGAACACCGTGATGATGATCAGGATGCCGGCCGAGACCGGCGTGGCCACTTCGCGCACCGCGCGCAGCACGATGTGCAGCCGCGGCAGCCGCCCCTTGGTGGTGTCGCTGGCGAGGTGTTGCACGATGTTTTCGACCACCACGACCGCGGCATCCACCAGCATGCCGAGCGCGATCGCCAGGCCACCCAGGCTCATCAAATTGGCCGACATGCCGGCCACTCGCATCAGGATGAAGGTGCCCAGCGCCGCCAGCGGCAGCACCACGGCGACAGCCACCGCGGCGCGCAGGTTGCCGAGAAAGGCGCCGAGCAGCACCAGCACGATCAGGGTCGACTCGACCAGCGCCTTGGACACGGTCGCCACGGCCTTCTCGACCAGGCTCGCGCGGTTGTAAAAGACCTTCACTTCCACGCCTGCGGGCAGCGCCGGCTTGAGCTCTTCGAGTTTGCGGGTGACGCCTTCGACCACCTTTTGTGCATTGGCGCCGGCCAGGCCCAGCACGAGCCCTTCGACCGCTTCGCCCTGGCCATCTTGCGTCACCACGCCGTAGCGGGTGACCGAACCGTCGCGCACCATCGCCACGTCGGCCAGGCGGACGGTTCGGCCGTTCTTGTTGTCGACGATGATGGCGCGCAGGTCGTCCTGCGTCTTGATGCTGCCCTCGGTGCGCACCAGCAGCACTTCGTCGCCTTCACCCAGCCGGCCCGCGCCGTCATTGCGGTTGTTGACCTCGATGGTGGCCTTGAGCTTGGCGGACGACAGACCCAATGCGTTCAGCTTCACCGCATCGGGAACGACCTCGAAGGTCGCCACCTTGCCGCCCAGCGCGTTGACATCGGCCACGCCAGGCACTGAACGCAAGGCCGGCCGAATCACCCAGTCGAGCAGGCTGCGGCGCTCCTCGAGCGACAGCGCCTTGCCTTCGATGGTGAACATGAACATTTCGCCCAGCGGCGTGGTGGTCGGCGCCATGCCGCCGCTGATGCCCGTGGGCAGGTCGGCGCTGATATTGCCCAGGCGCTCGGCCACCTGCTGGCGCGCCCAGTAGATGTCGGTGCCGTCCTGGAAGTCGACGGTGACGTCGACCAAGCCGTACTTGGAGACCGAGCGCAGCATGCGCTGCTTCGGAATGCCGAGCATCTCGACCTCGATCGGGATGGCGATGCGGCTTTCGATCTCCTCGGGCGTCATGCCCGGCGCCTTCATGATGACCTTGACCTGCGTGCTGGACACGTCGGGAAAGGCGTCCACGGCCAAGTTCTTGAACGCATACCAGCCGGCACCGGCCAGCAGCGCTGCGGCGAGCAGCACGAACAGGCGCTGCGCGAGCGCGAATTGGACGAGGCGGTTCAGCATCTCACTCCCCCCCGCTCTTGCCGAGCCAGGCTGCCTTGAGCGCAATGACCGAGCTGACCGCGATCTCCTGCCCGCTCGCGAGCTGCCCCTGCACCTGCAACTGCTGGCCGGAACTGGTGAGCACGTTCACCGCCTGGGCCACAAAGCCCTTGGGCGTGCGCACGAAGACATAGGCCTTGTCGCCCTGCCGCGCCACCGCCTGCACCGGCACCGGCCAACCTTCGCGGGCGCTCGCGCCCTGGGTGGCTACGCCGTTCGCAAACGGCACCTGGGCCTGCACATACTCGCCCACGCGCAGGCGCTCGGCACCGCGCATCACCTGGGCCCGCAGGATGACGGTCTGGCTGTCGCTCACCATCGAGCCGATGCTCGAGGGGGTGGCCATCACGTCGCGGCCCATCACCATGATCTCGCCGCCCTTGGACTGCAACTGGCCGCGCCGGTCGGCCGGGATCTCGATGTCGAGCCAGAGCGTGCGCGTGTCGGCCAGGCGCATCAGCGCGTCGGCCTGGGCGACGCGCTGGCCCGGCTTCACCTCGAGCGCGAACACGTTGCCGGCGGCCTTGGCGCGCACGGTCAGCGCGTCCTGCAGCGGCCCGCCCTCGCCGATGCGCTTGATGCTCGTCGAGTCGACGCCCGCCAGGCGCAGCGCCGCTTCGCTCTGGCGCACGCGGGCGCGGTCGGCGTCGGCCGCCGCCTCGGCTTCCTGTACGCGCCGCTCGGGCACGATGCCCTCGGCCAGCAGGGCGCGCTCGCGCTGCAGGGTCTTGTGCGACAGGCGGCTCTTCGAGGTGGCTTCCAGCAGCGCGAGTTGCAACTCGCCCAGCTCGGGGCTGATGAGCCGCAGCAATGGCTGACCGGGCTTGACCATGTCGTTTTCGCTCACCAGCAAACGGTCGATCAGCCCGCCCACCGGCGCGCTGACGACCTGCTCCTGGGAAGGCGGCAGCACCACGCGCGCCGGATAGGTCTGGCCGCGGATCGCGGCCGGCTTGTCCAGCCGCTGCAAGGTCACGCCAATGGCCTGCATTTGTGCCGGCGTCACGACGAACTCGTCGGCCGCCTGTGCCGCGCCTGCGAACAGCAGGACGAACGTGCAGGCACCGAGCACCGGCACATGCCGCAAACGGGGGTAATGCATCAGCTCACTCCGCAAGAGCCGGCGCCAAGGCCGGGACAAGCCAGGAACACTGCGGCCGGCGTCACGAAATGCGCTGGTCGCGCGTTGGCTTCGTTCGGCGTGGCACGCCCGGCCTTACGAGGCCGGCGTTCGACAAGTTCGCTTCGTTGAAGACGAGGCGAACGATCCGCTGGTCAGGCGAAGAGTCGGGGAGGTCGTCGGGGCCCGGCGAGGAACGGCGGCGTTCCTGACGCCTCGTCGACGGCTCGCGCGGACGACGAGCCGGCGGGCAGCCAATGCACCCGGGCGGCGGCGGGCAAGAGCGCGGTGACGCTCACGCCGTGGTCGGCCAGGGCGTGGCGAACCGAGTCGGCAGAGTCGTCCTCGTGGACGCTGCCGTCCCCGTGATGGTGGTGATGAGCGGCGTCCTGACCATGCAGCGCGGCATGGATGCGCTCGCGCGCCGCCTCGAACGCCGCACCGGGCGCGGCGATGACCGCGGTTTGCCATGCGATGGCGAGCAACAGAAAAACGGCAAGGACGCGTCGAGACATCGCGGCAGTGTATTGGCACGGCCATGCCCGACGTGCAGGCCAAGGCTTCTTGCCCGGTCTTGCCGTGCCCCCCGCGCGGAGCGCTTTGTTCGCCGAAAAAGCGTGCCTTGTTGAAAGCGCGGCCCGAGTGCCTATAATCCTTTGGCACTCGCGACCACCGACTGCTAACAATCCGGCCTGAGGTAGCAATGCCGAGCCGGCCTGCAGTTTGTGGGTGCGTACTTACTAGCACCCGCAGTCGCACGAGTCTTCATGTTGTCAAACACCAATCCATCAAGGAGATGCGATGAAACTTCGTCCTTTGCACGATCGCGTGATCGTCAAGCGCCTCGAACAAGAAACCAAAACCGCCTCGGGCATCGTCATTCCCGACAACGTCGCCGAGAAGCCCGACCAGGGTGAAGTGCTGGCAGTGGGCGTCGGCAAGCGCAACGACAAGGGCGACCTCATTGCCCTGAACGTCAAGGTCGGTGACCGCGTGCTGTTTGGCAAGTACAGCGGTCAGACCGTCAAGGTCGATGGCGACGAACTGCTGGTGATGCGCGAAGAAGATCTCTTCGCCGTCGTCGAAGGCAAGTAAGCCCCATTCACTAGCAATATCGGAGAACACACATGGCATCTAAAGACGTGATTTTCGGCGGCGAGGCTCGTGCCCGCATGGTCGAAGGCGTGAACATCCTGGCCAATGCGGTCAAGGTGACCCTGGGCCCCAAGGGCCGCAACGTGGTGCTCGAGCGCAGCTTCGGCGCGCCCACCGTGACCAAGGACGGTGTGTCCGTGGCCAAGGAGATCGAGCTCAAGGACCGGCTCCAGAACATGGGCGCACAGATGGTCAAGGAAGTCGCTTCCAAGACCTCCGACATCGCCGGTGACGGCAC
>NZ_JANMWL010000267.1:0-2904 GCF_031393925.1 Methylibium sp.
CCCTCGACCTTCTTCAAGTTGTTGCCGCCGCGCTTGTGGGCTGCGGCCTGCGGCGCCGCTTGGGGCATGGCGGAAACGGCGCGCACCGCGCCCAATCGCGGCGGCACGTCGGCCAGGCGCTGCGGGCACAGCGCCAGCACGGACTCGACCTCCTGCGCGCTGTAGCCCTGCTCGCGCAGGTTGCTCGCGAGGCGGTCGAACAGGAAGTCGGTCAGTGCCGCCGAGGGGTCTGCGATCCGCGTGCCGAAGGCCGATAGGGCCAGTCGCAGCAACACTTCGACCTCGAGCGGCAGCGCCCGCTCGGTCAGCATGCGGATCACGCCGAGCGCATGCCGTCGCAGCGCAAACGGATCCTTGTCGCCGCTGGGCACCTGCCCGATGCCGAACAGCCCGACCAGCGTCTCCAGCTTGTCGGCCAGCGCGACCGCGAGGCCGACCTCGTTGCGCGGCAGGCCATCACCCGCAAAGCGTGGCTTGTAGTGATCCTCGATGGCCAGCGCAATGTCTTCGGGCCGTCCGTCGTGCAGCGCGTAGTAGCGCCCCATCGTGCCTTGCAGCTCCGGGAACTCGCCGACCATGCCGGTCAGCAGGTCGGCCTTGGCGAGCGTGGCGGCCTCGTCGGCCTTGGCCGCCAGCGCGTCGCCGCCCAGTTGCTGCCCGATGGCGCGGGCGATCGCGCGCACGCGCCGGACGCGCTCGCCCTGCATGCCGAGTTTGCCGTGGTAGACGACCTTGTCGAGCCCCGCCACACGCTCCTCGAGCCGCCTCTTGCGGTCCTGATCGAAGAAGAACTTGGCGTCCGCCAGGCGCGCCCGCACCACCCGCTCGTTGCCGCCGATCACCGCGCTCGGGTCGTCGGGGGAGATGTTGCTGACGACCAGGAACTTGTTGGTGAGCCGGCCCGCCGCGTCGAGCAGCGGAAAGTATTTCTGGTTGGCCTTCATCGTGAGGATGAGGCACTCGGGCGGCACGGCGAGGAACTCTTCCTCGAAGCGGCACAGCAGCACGTTGGGCCGCTCGACCAGCGCCGTCACCTCGTCGAGCAGGGCCGCATCGTCGATCGGCACCAGCCCTTCGCGTGCCGCCACCGATTGCAGCTGGCGCGCGACCTCGCCGTGGCGCGCCGCGAAGCTGGCGACCACCCCGCCCTGCTCCAGCAGCTGCTGCGCGTAGTGGTCGGCGTGCTGCAGCACCACCGGCTCCATGCGCGCCTCGAAGCGGTGGCCGCGGGTCTCGCGGCCGGCGGCCAGCCCCAGCGCCGTCACCGGCACGACCTCGGCGCCGTGCAGCGCCACCAGCGCGTGCGCCGGGCGCACGAATTGCACGCTGTTCCAGCCTGGCAGTTCACCGCTTTCGAGCTGGTAGCTCATGAGTTTGGGAATCGGCAACCGCGCGATCGCTTGGTCCAGCGCCTTTTGCAGCCCCTGCGCCAGGGTGGCACCGGTCACACGACTGTCGAAAAACAAGGCCTCGGCCTTGCCGTCCATGCGCCGCGCCAGCCGGGGCACCGCGCTGGCGTCGGCGCCGAGCGCAGCCAGCTTCTTGAGCAGCGCCGCGGTGGCTTGGCCGTCGGCGCCGAGTCCGACGCTGGTCGGCATGAGCTTTTGCGACACCGCCTTGTCGGGCGCCGCCGGCAGCACCGCGCTCACGTGCGCGGCCAGGCGCCGCGGCGTCGCGTAAACGGTCACTGCCGAATGTTCGGTGGCCAGACCCTGGGCCCGCAGGCCTTCGCCGAGCGCGTGCGCAAAGGCTTCGCCGAGCTTCTTCAGCGCCTTGGGCGGCAGCTCCTCGACCAGCAGTTCGACCAGCAGGCTGCGGGCAGCACTCATCACGCGGCCTTCTTTTCTTTGTTCTCGAGATCAAGCTGCGCCACCCACTCGCGCGGTGCCATCGGGAAGCCCAGGCGGGCGCGGCTTTGCACGTAGCCCTGCGCCACTTGGCGCGCGAGATTGCGGATGCGCCCGATGTAGGCGGCGCGCTCGGTCACGCTGATCGCCGCGCGCGCGTCGAGCAGGTTGAAGGTGTGCGCGGCCTTCAAGATCTGCTCGTAGGCCGGCAGCGCGAGCTGCTCGCCCATCAGCTGCTGCGCGTTGCCTTCGTGCGCGTCAAAGGCCGAGAGCAGGAACTCGACATTGCTGTGCTCGAAGTTGTAGGCGCTTTGCTCCTGCTCGTTTTGCAGGTAGACATCGCCGTAAGTGAGACCCTCGGTCCACTTCAGCTTGTAGACGCTGTCGACGCCCTGCAGGTACATCGCCAGGCGCTCCAGGCCGTAGGTGATCTCGCCGGTGATCGGCCGGCAGTCGATGCCGCCGACCTGCTGGAAGTAGGTGAACTGCGTGACCTCCATGCCGTTCAACCACACCTCCCAGCCCAGTCCCCAGGCGCCCAGCGTGGGGTTCTCCCAATCGTCTTCGACGAAGCGCACGTCGTTGACCGTGAGGTCAAAGCCCAGCGCCTGCAGCGAGCCGAGGTAGAGCTCGAGGATGTTGCTCGGTGCGGGCTTCAGGACCACCTGGTATTGGTAGTAGTGCTGCAGCCGGTTGGGGTTCTCGCCGTAGCGGCCGTCCTTGGGGCGCCGCGTGGGCTGCACGTAGGCGGCCTTCCACGGCTCGGGACCGAGCGCGCGCAGGAAGGTGGCGGTGTGGCTGGTGCCGGCACCGACCTCCATGTCGTAGGGCTGCAGCAGCGCGCAGCCCTGGTCGGCCCAGTACTGCGAAAGGCGCAGGATGATTTGCTGGAAGCTCAGCATGAATGGGGCTCGGTCAGCGGTGACGCAAAAAAGCAGCCGAGTTTACGGGGCCGGGTGCGGTCGGTCCGGCCCGCCCGGGCCGCGCCCGGCTCAAAACGGAATCAGCGTCTGCAGCCGCAAGGTCGCCCGCGGCGCCACGCCGCCGGTGCCCAGCA
>NZ_JANMWL010000273.1:0-2269 GCF_031393925.1 Methylibium sp.
GCCGAGCACCAGCGCCAGCGGCTGGTGGTGCAGGGCGTGCAGAGCCTGCTGCAAATCAATGGCGGCTCGCTCTGGCGTGCGCGCGAGCCGCGCCGCACGGTGCTGGTGTTCATCGGTCAGCGGCTCGACCGCGCCTGGATCCTCGGCGCGCTGCGCATGTGCGAGGCGGGCTACGTGGCCGAGCCGCCATGAGGCCCCGCGACGCTCACGCCGGTTTCAGTGGCGGGGCCGGGATGAAGCGTCTTGCCGCAACGACGAGGCCGTTCGCTTGCGGCCCATTGAGTCTTTGCTCCTTCCCTCGCTGGGGGAAGTTCGGGATGGGGCCAGCCGTCGCAGCGCAAACCCGCGCTTGGTCCGGATGCGCCGGGCGGGCCGCGCTAAGCCGCGCGCGGGTGGGCGGCTGTGCTCCAGAAGCACCACCGTGTCTTGCAAAGCCGTGGGTGGGCGCGGCGGGCTCCGCGACTGTGCGGCGCCGAGGAGCGGAGCTCGCGGCTCCAACAGCGCCTGCGCGCTGTTGGGCGGCCGGAGCGGCCTCCGGCCAAGCCCAGAAAGGGCCTCGGGGTTGCCGAGCCGCAGGCGAGGTCGAGCGCTTTGTTTGAGCACCGTTGACTGCGCAGCGGGCGTCGCGCAGCGGGGGTTCGCTCACTTCGCGCAGCGAAGTTATGCAGCGGGTTTGTGGAGTTCGACGCGGTCATTGGGATGAGCCGCCACGCTCACCTCGTGTGCTGCCTACGGAGGGCGTGCTTGGCGCCGTTGGGGCGACGCTACATGTCCTGAGGCCGGCCGATGCAGACTCGCGGCATGCGTGAACAAGGGTCCGTTGTGAAGCATGTCGATGCCTGGTTGTCGAGCGTGTTACTGGTCTACATCGCCGCCGTGTTGACCTGGGCGGCGCTGCGGCCACCGGCGGCAGAGCGCATCGACGCCGACAGCCCGGCGCTGGTGGCCTGGGGCAAGACGGTCTATGCGACGCACTGCGCCGCTTGCCACGGTGCGCAACTCCAAGGCCAGCCCGACTGGCGCCGCCCGGGGCCCGACGGCCGCCTGCCGGCGCCGCCGCACGACGAGTCGGGGCACACCTGGCACCACGCCGACCGTGAGCTGATCCGCGTGGTGCAGCGCGGCCTAGTGGCGGGTGAGGACCGGCCGCCCGACTACCAGGGCAACATGCCGGCCTTCGCCGCGGCGCTGAGCGACGCGGAGATCGTCGCGGTGCTGTCGTTCATCAAGAGCAGTTGGTCGTATGACTACCGCGCCTGGCAGGAGCGCGCCAGCGGCTCCGCGGCGCATTGACATCATGGTGCGAGCCCAACGTGCGTTGACGATCGTGCTGGCGGTGCTTGCCGTCGCGCTGAGCTGGCGCTTGTTCGGTCCCCGGCCTACCGCGCCACCGGCCACGCCGACGCCGGCTTACCTCGAGGCCAAGGGCAACGCGCTGTTCGCGGCGTCGCTGCGGCAGTTCAACCCCACCCTCGTGCCGCTGCGGCTGTACCGGGGCCAGCCGCTCGTCGTCTATTTCTGGGCCAGCTGGTGCGTCCCCTGTGCCGAGGAGGCGCAGGCCTTGCAGAGGCTCTATGCCAAGCGCCGCGCCGACGGGTTGGTCGTGCTGGGCATCGGGGTCGACCAGTCCGACCGGATCGAGCGCTTTGCCAACGACCAGCAGATCGACTTTCCGGTGTTCGTGGGCGGCGCCGAGGGCATAGCGCTGTCGAAGCGGCTGGGCAACCTGCGCGCGGAGATGCCGTTCGCGGCGGCAGTCGATCGGCAAGGGCGCGTGGTGGCGGTTCAGCTCGGCAAGTTCAAGCCTGATACACCCGATGCGCTGGCCGCCGCCGCGCTGCGTTGAGGCCGACGCATTTGCCGGGATTGCCTGTGCGCGCGCCGCGTGCAGGGCGCAACGGCGAGAATCGTGTGATGAGACTCGATCGCTCCTCCTTGAATGCCGCGAAGGCCGCCCGGCCCGCATCGAACGCGTCGTTGCGGCTCGATGACCAGCTGTGTTTTGCGCTCTACGCGGCCACCAACGCCATCACTCGCGCCTACCGCGCGCCGCTCGCGCGGCTGGGCCTCACCTACCCGCAGTACCTGGCGATGCTGGTGTTGTGGGAGCACGGCGCGCAGTCGGTCAAGAGCCTCGCCGCGCGCCTGGACCTGGACTCGAGCACGATCACGCCGCTGGTCAAGCGGCTTGCCGAGGCCGGGCTCGTCGCCCGCGAGCGCGACCCGCTCGACCAGCGCAGTCTGCACATCGAGCTCAGCCATGCCGGAC
>NZ_JANMWL010000285.1:0-3374 GCF_031393925.1 Methylibium sp.
CTTGTACGCCTTCTGCGAGTCGCGCGCAGGCGAGCTGCCTCGAAGCTTCCTGGGTGACTGGAATGGCAAGCGAGGGCCTCACGCTCGCGGTGTCGGAGGCCGGCCAATCGCCATTCTTTTGTTGCTGTAGAGGTGTTCACCCAAGACGTCAGCGACATCACTCGCCCCTCCACGCAATGGCGCCGTCGCGCCCGATGCCGAGTGCTGGGCTGATGCCCGTCGGTAGGCGCCGACGTCAGCGTGTCGAACAAACTAGGTTGAGTGTCTGCTTGCGCTAGGGGGAAGTGCCGCTTTGGGCCGGGTGCCGCCCGTCAGACGGCACAGAAAAGCGGCTGCTCTCCAGCCGAGACCTGTCGTTCCTTTGGCTGACCCCGCGCATTCACCAAACTCTCGCGGTGATGCCCAGTGGCCAGGTGCATCCGCCAGCCTTGACCGCCGAGCAAGCCAGCGCCACGCATGGCTTGCAGTACCGCCTGCGTCACTGCTTCCGCTTCACCCCGCGGCTGGGCATCGGCCATCGTCAGCGTCTGGATGATCTGGCCCTGCCGGCGCGGTGCGACGGCGCCATAGCTCAAGAACGTGGTCAACACGCCCTCGTGGCCGGAGGTTCTGGCTCCATGCCTTGAATTGCTCGGCGCCCCGGCAAAGGGTCTGCCCAAGCTGGACGAGCGTGGTCCTGAAGCTGTGAGGGTTGAAGTACGGCAGCCCTGGACTCGAATGCGCGCCGGAAGATCGCACGGATCGGTGGTGCCGTGCCCTAGTGCTTTCGCGCCAGGCCCACGGCTTCAAACTGCTGCGCCGCGCTCAGTTCCACGAGCGTCGCAGGGAACAACGGGTCGTCATTGCCCCATAGCTTCTCCTGCCGCAGATAGGTGACCCAGGCATCGACGATCTGGCGCACCTCGCTGCCGACATTGAAGAAGTAGGTCGTGAAGCTCTTGCTGAACTTCGTCTGGACTTCGCGCGCGTCCTGGAAAACGCTGCCGACAGCGATGGTTGTCGTTCGGCGCTTCGCTCTTGCGATTGGCGTGACGCTGGTCGCCTCTGGAGTTCAAGCCGATCACAGCGGTGCAGTGGGCGTGTCCCCGCCTTGCGGGGCCGGGCTGTTGCGCTGCGCGTCGAGCCGCTGTCAAAGGCCCATCGTCTCGCCCCTGACGGGCAGCCATCCCTTACGCGGGCTCGCCGTCACCGTCCGCGCTCGTTGGCGCGCAGGGTGTCGCCGGCCTGCGGCCCTTGGGGGCCTTGCCGGTGCGCTCGCCAATGCAGCGATCAAGGCTGCGCCTTCATCGCGAGGCTGAACAGCCAGGTCAGGCCCGCGGCGCGGGCAGTCCGTCGACAGCGGCCCGTTCCCGTGCTCGGGGATCGCGGGCCTTGGTTCCTTCACGCTGCGCGTGAACGAGCCCGCTTGACGAACTGACCGGCGTTCCGCTCACGCCGCCGCTTCGCTTCGTTCGCTGCACGCCGGCCAGATCGTCACCCCGGTCACCCGCCACGCCCGATGCTCGGGCCGCTGAGGCATTGCTGTGCTCGCACCGGCTCGACCGCCGCGTCAGTCGCTGCGCTTGGTGTCACGTCGGCCGCAGGGCCGCCGCTGCTCGTGACCTGGCGGTCGGCTTCGCGGTGCTGCGCCGCCCGCTGTGGTGGCAGCGCGTGCGCCAGTCGTCCCACCGCGCTCCCACCAGCTGCGCCCCCGTCGAATCACAAGGGGGACTGGTGGGGGGATCTTCAAGACACTGGCCAGTTCGTGCTCGCGCGCTGACGCCAAGGAAGCTCGATGGCGTGGTGGCGACCTTGGTCGCGCCGGCAAGTCGTGCAGCAGAAATTGCATGAACCGCTAGCAAGCCGGTTGGATCGATCGGCCGAACCGCTAGCCCACAATGACTTCGATCGGTACGACGTGGTTGATGAGATAGCTGCGTTTGTCCTTGTCATGATGGTCGGGCTGCACACAGCCGCTGCGGTCGGTCGCGCGCACCATCCGCGACTTTCGGCCCGTCGCGGCCGGTACGTCCCAATGAAAATTCGCACAGGCGCCATGCAAATGGAATCGACGCGCCGAGCAGCTTGGCACCCCTGCCACGTCCGGCCCGCGTCGCTGCTGACTTCGCTCTCTCGCTCTCGCCCGCCCACGCTGCGCCCGCGACCCGGTAGGTCGAACCAGGCGTGACGCGTTCGCTCCATGTCGGGCGAGCAGCCGTGCACGATGGGATGGCTCTGACCGGAAAGCCCTGCTCGGGCGTTAGCTCGGCGCCATTCTTTTTCCAGACCAGCGTCACCTCGTCAGCGCGGACTTTGGCAAGTGGAAGGCTGCGCGCGAAGCTGATCGCTCCCGGCGACTTGGGCTCGTCGTCGATGGTCCCTTGATCGGAACCCTCGAGGATGACTTCCGTCGCCCCGCTCGCGATCCCGGCACGCTCGAGCAGCGCGGCCTGCCTTGTTGGAGGTCGAAGCCTTGCAATGTGGCTGGCCATGCAAGCTGTCGGGCGCCGGGATCGCGTCTTGCCCTCTCTGCTTTCTGGATTTTTCCCTTCGTGCAAATCGATCATTTTTCAAGAGAGGCATCCGATGGCTATCAAGAAAATCGCGCCTACACGCAGAGACAGTTCGACGACGCCGCCACGGCCTTACGAAGCCGCCGAGCTGACGGCCTCGGGCGACTTGCATCAGCCGCTGGGCGGCGACCACGCCACCTTGACGACCAACCAGGGTCTCGCCATTTCCGATAATCAGAACTCGCTGCGGGCCAATCCCCGCGGCCCGACGCTGATCGAAGACTTCATCCTGCGCGAGAAGATTCACCACTTCGACCACGAGCGCATACCGGAGCGCATCGTCCACGCCCGCGGCAGCGCGGCGCACGGCTACTTCGAGCTGACCGAATCGCTGGCCGACTACACGACGGCCAATGTTCTTTGTGAGGTCGGCCAGCGCACGCCGCTGTTCACGCGCTTCTCGACCGTGGCCGGCGGCGCCGGATCGCCCGACACGCCGCGCGACGTGCGCGGCTTCTCCGTCAAGCTGTATACGCAGCAGGGCAACTGGGATCTGGTGGGCAACAACATCCCGGTGTTCTTCATCCAGGACGCGATCAAGTTCCCCGATCTGATCCATGCAGTGAAGATGGAGCCCGACCGCGGCTTCCCGCAGGCGGCCACGGCGCACGACAGCTTCTGGGACTACATCTCGCTGACCCCCGAGTCGATGCACATGGTGATGTGGATCATGTCCGACCGCACGCTGCCCCGGTCGCTGCGGATGATGGAGGGCTTCGGCATCCACAGCTTTCGCCTGATCGATGCAGCCGGCAAATCGACGTTCGTCAAGTTCCACTGGCGCCCGAAGTTGGGCCTGCAGTCGACGGTCTGGGACGAGAC
>NZ_JANMWL010000148.1:0-5608 GCF_031393925.1 Methylibium sp.
CCAAAGCCAGGCCGAATTCCTGGCACCCGAAGGCTACGACGTCGCCTACCGCACCAACGCCACCACGCGCGAGGGCGAGCACGGCAACGCGCTGCTGTCGCGCTGGCCGATCGGTGACATCGGCCACCACGACGTGAGCGATCACCGCTTCGAGCAGCGCGGCCTGCTGCACGTGCCGGTGCAGTGGCAGGGCAGTGCGGTCGAGGCCATCGTGCTGCACTTCGGCCTGAGCCACGCCAGCCGGGTGCGGCAGGTGCAGCGCCTGGCGCAGTTCATCGAGCGCCTTGATGCGACGCTGCCGCTTGTCGTGGCCGGCGATACCAACGATTGGGGCGAGCGCCTGGACGCGCCGATGCGCGCCTGCGGCCTGCAGCGCGCGGTGCCACCGGCCGGCCCGGTGACGCAGCGCACGCTCACCTTCCCATCGCTCGCGCCAGTGTTCGCGCTCGACCGCATCTACACGCGCCACCTTCGCTGCGTGTCCACGTTCGTGCCGCGCGGCGCCACCTGGGCGCGTATGTCGGACCACCTGCCGCTGGTTGCGGAGTTTGAGTTCCAGGCTGCGTCGAACGACCCCACGCCCCTGCGGAGCGGCCCCCATGGGGGCGCCCAGCCTTCTTGGGGCGGTCCCCCGGCGAAGGCTGAATGATGGCGGCGCGCGAGGGGTTCTTTGCGCGCGTCGACCACGCAAGCGAGGCGCTGCGCTGGACCACGAGCTCGCGCGCCGTGTTCAGTGGCGGCAACCAGATCGAGCTGCTGCGCGGCGGCGACATGCTCTTCCCGGCGATGCACCAGGCCATCGGTGGTGCGCTGCACGAAATCTGGCTCGCCTCCTACATCTTCGACGACGACGCGGCCGGCCTCGGCATGGCCGCGGCACTGTGCGCCGCGGCGCGACGTGGCGTGCGCGTGCGCGTCGTGGTGGATGGTTTTGGCTCGCTGCACGCCTTGGCGGCGCTGCGCAAGCAATTCGAGCCGGCCGGCGTCGGGCTGGCGGTATTTCGACCGGTGCATGGTTGGTGGAGCTGGTTCGTGCCCGGGCAGTTGCGCCGGCTGCACCAGAAGCTGTGCGTGGTCGACGGGCAGATCGGCTTCGTCGGCGGCATCAACTTGATCGATGACCGCCACGATCAGCGCCACGGCTGGAGCGACGCGCCGCGGCTCGACTATGCGGTGCGGCTCTGCGGGCCGGTGGTGCAGCCGGTCGAGCAGACCGCGCGCGCGATGTGGACGCGCGCCTGGTTCGGGCGCGACTGGCGCGGCGAGGTGCGCGAGATCGCCCGCAGCAGCCAGCCGGTGCGCAAGGCCAGGCGCCTTCTCAGGCGCCTACGCATCGTGCGCCGTCGCCAGGCACGCGGTGTGACGCCGCGCACGTTGCAGCCCATGCAAGCCGCCTTCCTGGTGCGCGACAACCTGCGCCAGCGGCGCAGCATCGAGCGCAGCTACATCGACGCGCTGCGCAGCGCCGAACAGCGCATCGACCTTGTCTCGGCCTACTTCTATCCAGGGTTGGAGTTTCGTCGCGCGCTCACGCAGGCGGCGCAGCGCGGCGTGCGGGTGCGGCTCTTGCTGCAGGGCAAGGTCGACTATCGGTTCGCGGCGCTGGCTGCGCAGGCGGTCTATGACGAGATGCTGGCCCAGGGTGTGCGCATCTACGAATACACGCCCGCCTTCCTGCACGCCAAGGTCGCGTGCGTGGACACGCGCTGGGCGACGGTCGGCAGCTCCAACATCGACCCGCTGTCGCTGCTGGTCAACCTGGAGGCCAACGTGGCAGTGCGCGACGCCGGCTTCGTCGCCACGCTGGCCGAGGCGCTCGAGTGCGACTTCGCCGCTTCCGCGGAAATCACCGCATCGCCGCCGCTGGCCGGCTGGAGGCGCTGGTTGCGGCGCGGTCTGGTGGCTTCGGTCGCTCGGCTGTACTTGCGCGCGGCGGGCGCCACGGGCCGGTATTGAGCGTCCATGAACTCGGGCGACTTGCTGGTCGAGCGCCCCGAGGGGCTGTATTGCCCACCGGGCGACTTCTACATTGACCCATGGCGGCCGGTGGCGCGTGCCGTCATCACCCATGCCCACGCCAACCATGCGCGTGTCGGCCACGGCCATTACCTCGCGGCCGCGCCCGGTGAGGGCGTGCTGCGCGCGGCTCGGCGCGATCTCGCTACAGACGCTGACCTATGGCAAGCGCATCGACCACTTCGGCGTGCGCCTGTCGCTGCACCCGGCCGGCCACGTGCTCGGCTCGGCCCAGGTGCGGCTCGAGCATGCGGGCCGCGTGTGGGTGGCCTCGGGCGATTACTTTGTCTCGGGTGCGGGCGACGACAACACGACCTGCGCACCGTTCGAGCCGCAGCGTTGTGACTGCTTCATCACCGAATCCACCTTCGGCCTGCCGATCTACCGCTGGCAGCCGCAGCGCGCGCTGGGCGAACACACAGGCCTGGACCCCAAGCTCGTGGCGCAACGCATGATGGGCTACACCGATGCCAAGCGCGCACCGGACGTCGCGCGCTACACAGCCCTGCTGGCGCCGCCCGAACACGGCGCCGCACGCGAAGCCGGCGAGCCCTATCCGTTCTTTCTGGCGCACCCGATCGAAGGCAAGCGCGACAGCTTCGAGGCGCGGTTCGGCGCCCCCGGCGAATGGCTGGTCGAATGGAAGTACGACGGCATCCGCGCCCAACTCGTCAAGCGCGCCGGGCGGGTATGGCTCTGGTCACGCGGCGAAGAGCTAATGACCGAACGCTTCCCCGAGGTCGAACACATGGCGCTCGCCCTCCCCGACGGCACCGTGCTCGACGGTGAGCTGCTGGTGTGGAAGAACGAGCGGCCGGCACCCTTCGCCTTGCTGCAGCAGCGCATCGGCCGCAAGTCGCTCGGCAAGAAGCTGCTCGCCGACGCACCGGTGCAATTCATCGCCTACGACCTGCTCGAATGGGCCGGCGATGACGTGCGTCACGAGCCGCAACGGCAACGCCGCGCGCGGCTCGCGCGAGCTCGGCGTGGAGGGCTTCATGCTCAAGCACCTGGAGTCCGCATACGGCACCGGGCGAACCAAGGCCGGCGGGACCTGGTGGAAGTGGAAGCTCGAGCCGGCGCAGCCGGGTGCGCTGCAACTGGTGGCCTTCGCCAAGGTCTATTCGGGTCTGACCGACGAGGAGTTCCGCACCGTCGACCGCAGCATTCGCGCCAACACGCTGGAGAGTTTCGGCCCGGTGCGCAGCGTGCGGCCCACGCTCGTGTTCGAGCTTGGATTCGAAGGCATCCAGCGCAGCCGGCGCCACAAGAGCGGTATCGCGGTGCGATTTCCGCGCATGCTGCGCCTTCGCACCGACAAGCCGCTGCACGAGGCCGACACCCTGCAGACGCTCGAGGCGCTGCTGGCCGTGCCCACCGCACGCGGCTGAAAACCTGCTACAACAGCCTCCCGCCCAAGCCCGCGCCCATGAACGCTCCCTGCTCGCTTACCGCCGTGCCCGTCGTGCCTGACAAGACCTGTGCCGACGACGACGAGGGCACGCCCGTGTCGGTGAAGATACGCGAGCGCATCGCCCTGCAGCGCCAGCGCTTCCACGCCAACGACAACATCGCCGCGTTCATCGAGCCGGGCGAGCTCGAACAGTTGCTCGACGAGGTGGCCGTCAAGATGCATGGCGTGCTCGACAGCCTGGTGATCGACACGGTGAGCGACCACAACACCCAGGACACCGCGCGCCGCGTCGCCAAGATGTACGTCAACGAGGTGTTCAAGGGCCGCTACACCGAGCCGCCGCAGGTCACCGAGTTTCCCAATGTCGAGCACTTGAACGAGTTGATGATCATCGGCCCGATCACGGTCAGGAGCGCCTGCTCGCACCACTTCTGCCCGATCCTCGGGCGGGTATGGATCGGGCTCATGCCCAATGAGCACTCCAACTTGATCGGCCTGTCGAAGTACGTTCGCCTGACCGACTGGATCATGAGCCGCCCGCAGATCCAGGAAGAGGCGGTCACGCAGCTGGCCGACCTGTTGCAAGACAAGATCGGCCCGGACGGCCTGGCCATCGTGATGGAGGCCGATCACTTCTGCATGAACTGGCGCGGCGTCAAGGACATGGACGCCAAGATGATCAACAGTGTGATGCGCGGCAGCTTCTTGAAGGACGCCAACCTGCGCCGCGAGTTCCTCTCGCTCGTCAACCACAAGCAGGGTTGAGCATGACGACCCCCGCGCAACTGCGATGCCGTCCTCGAGGGGTACGAGGCTGCCCTGCGTTGCCCCCGGGGCGCTCAGCGCCCTTGTTGGGGCGGCCCGAAGAGGGCTGAGGGAGCACATGCTGGTCCGCCTGCTCTATGCCAGCCGCGCCGCAGAGCCGGTGACGCCCGAGTTGATCGACGCGATCCTCGTGCGCTGTCGCACCCACAACCCGGCGCACGGCGTCACCGGCATCCTGTGCCACGGCGGCGAGGTGTTCATGCAGGTGCTCGAAGGCGGGCGCGACACCGTCAACGCGCTGTACGCGTGCATTGCCCGCGACCGCCGCCATCGCGACGTGACGCTGCTTCACTTCGAAGAGGTCAACGAGCGGCGCTTCGCCGGCTGGACCATGGGGCAGGCCAACCTCGCGCGCATCAACCCGTCGATCGTGCTGAAGTACAGCGAACGACCGGTGCTCGACCCGTTCGCCGTGTCGGGCAAGGTCTCGATGGCACTGCTCGAAGAGTTGATCGCTACGGCATCGATCGTCGGGCGGGCTGCGTAGGCCGTGCGCTCGCATGCACCTTGATTGCATCGCGGTAGATGTCGAGCACGCGGTCGACCTTGACCTCCCAGTCGAACAGTGAAGCGGCCTTGCGGTATCCGGCCTGTCCCATCTGTTCGCACAAATCCGGAGCCTGATTCACCACAGCGATCGGTTGAACTCGGGCAGTACACCAGCATCGCCTTCGGCGAGCGCTGCAAGAAGATGGGCGTGCGGCCCTCGATGGGCACGGTGGGCGATGCCTACGACAACGCGATGGCCGAGAGCTTCTTCGCCACACTCGAATGCGAATTGATCGACCGCAGGAGTTGGCCAACCAAGACCGAGGCCCGGATGGCCCTCTTCACCTACATCGAGGGTTGGTACAACCCGCGGCGCCGGCACAGTGCGCTGGGCCAGACATCTCCGGCCAACTTTGAAAGGAAACACATCGACAACAACCGCGTGCCAGCACCGCGCGGTGCACACGGGTTACCCACCGTCGGCGTTTGCGTGGCTGGCGCCACGCCGCCGGTGGATAACCCTGCACCTGCGCTCACCGTACCGACTTGAGAATCAAGTCCCAACCTGTCCGCGCAACCGGGTCAAGTCCAGGACCGCCACTTGGTAAGCGTCCGCCCTGACCGGATGGCTTACTTCAAGAGGTGCTCGACGAACCAAGCATTGGCGCCGCCGCCCGCACGGTCGAACTGCTTCACGTAGGGCTCAAAGTGACCGCCCTGTAAGGTCAGCAGACGCTTGGGCTCGCGCGCATCCTCATAGGCTTCCAACGCGAGGTCTGCGATTGCCAAATGGTCTTCCAGGGCGACGATCATCAGCAGCGGCGTTGGGCTGACAAGGCTGATGAATGAACCCGGGTTGTACTC
>NZ_JANMWL010000308.1:0-13044 GCF_031393925.1 Methylibium sp.
TTGCGGGCGAGCAACTTGAGGCCGGCCTCGACCGCTTCTTTCTTGGTCTTGAACGGCCCGGCGCGCATGGCCGCCTCGAGCAAAGCCTCTTCGATGACGATGTTGGTGCGCATGGTGTGTATTATTAAGCCACTTGATACACATCGTACATCACATGCGAAAAACCCCGAAGCGGGGTTGCTCGGGTATCGGTGCATTGAGGCTGGCGCTGATGGCCAGCGCCAGCACGCGGCGCGTGTCGGCCGGGTCGATCACGCCGTCGTCCCACAGCCGTGCGCTGGCGTAGTAGGGATGCGCCTGGTGCTCGAACTGCTCGAGGATGGGCTGCTTGATGGCGCGCTCCTGCTCGTCGCTCCAGCTGCCGCCCCGGGCCTCCACGCCGTCGCGCCGCACCGTGGCCAACACGCTCGCCGCCTGCTCGCCGCCCATCACGCTGATGCGCGCGTTAGGCCACATCCACAGCATGCGCGGCGTGTAGGCGCGGCCACACATGCCGTAGTTGCCGGCGCCGAAACTGCCGCCGATGATGACGGTGAACTTGGGCACCGTCGCCGTGGCCACCGCCGTGACGAGCTTGGCGCCGTGCTTGGCGATGCCCTCGGCCTCGACCTTGCGCCCGACCATGAAGCCAGTGATGTTCTGCAGGAACACGAGCGGAATGCGCCGCTGGCAACACAGCTCGATGAAGTGCGCGCCCTTCATCGCCGAGTCTGAAAACAGGATGCCGTTGTTGGCGACGATGCCCACCGGCATGCCTTCGAGGTGCGCAAAGCCGGTGACGAGCGTGGCGCCGTAGCGCGCCTTGAACTCGTCGAACTCGGAGCCGTCGACGACACGCGCGATCACCTCGCGCACGTCGTAGGGCTTGCGCGTGTCGGTCGGAACAATGCCGTGCAGCTCGTTGGCGTCATACCTGGGCGGCCGAGGCGCCCGTCGCAGCAGCTGTTCGGGCTTGCGCCAGTTCAGGTGCCCGACGATCTGACGCGCCAGCGCCAGCGCATGGGTGTCGTTGTGCGCCAGATGATCGGCCACGCCCGACAGCCGTGTATGCACGTCGCCGCCGCCCAGGTCTTCGGCGCTCACCACCTCGCCGGTGGCGGCCTTCACCAGCGGCGGGCCGCCGAGGAAGATGGTGCCCTGGTTCTTGACGATGACGGTCTCGTCGCTCATCGCCGGCACGTAGGCGCCGCCGGCCGTGCAGGAACCCATCACCACCGCGATCTGCGGTATGCCCAGCGCGCTCATGTTGGCCTGGTTGTAGAAGATGCGACCGAAGTGGTCGCGGTCGGGGAACACCTCGTCCTGGTTGGGCAGGTTGGCGCCGCCGCTGTCGACCAGGTAGATGCAGGGCAGCCGGTTCTGCTGCGCGATCTCCTGCGCGCGCAGGTGCTTCTTGACGGTGAGCGGGTAGTAGGTGCCGCCCTTGACGGTGGCGTCGTTGCAGACGATCACGCATTCGACGCCGGCCACCCGGCCGATGCCGGCAATGACGCCGGCCGCGGGCGCGATATCGCTGCCGTCCTTGTCGACGTAGACACGGTAGGCGGCGAGTGGCGCGATCTCGAGAAAGGGCGTGCCGGGGTCGAGCAAGGTCTCGACGCGCTCGCGCGGCAGCAGCTTGCCGCGCGCCAGGTGCTTGGCGCGGGCGGCGTCGCCACCGCCGAGCGCGATCTTGGCGAGCTTGACGTTGAGGTCCTCGACCAGCGTGCGCATCGCCGCCGCGTGGGTGCGGAAGTCTTCGCCTCGAGGGTCGAGCTTCGAATCGAGTGCAGGCATCGGGTCTCCTGTTGCAATGCGCTCGTCGGTTCCGCATCTTCGGCGCGCCGCGCAGTTTACGTTAACGTAAACGTCAACTCCGACCCGGGTGCCTGGGACGCTTGCGGTCGCGTCGGCGCGCGCCCACTGGATGGGCCGTTCGACGGGCCGACACGACCGCGCTGCTTGCGCGTCTTTCGGCGAACCGCGGCGTGCAAGCGATCGGGCGGCCTGTCGCGGCGTCAGCGCGCGGGCGACACCCCCACTCAGGCACGCTCGGCGGCCAGCGTGCGCAGGTCGTTGAGCAGCACCGCCACGTCGAGCGTGGGCACGCTGTAGATCTCGCGCACGGCCAGCCGCGCGTCGACGAGAAAAAGCTTGAGCATGTGGTTGAGCGTGCGCGTCGGGCGGCCGCGCGCATCGATCTCGACCGTCACGTCCTGGCCCAGGCCCGTGAGCAGGGGCATGAGCCTGGGCACCGAGGCGGTGGTCAGGAACTGCCAGCGCAGCCGCGTGTCGCGCGCCAGCGCGTCGCCGTAGAGCCGCATCTGCAGCGGCGTGTCGTTCAGCGGATCGAAGCTCAGGCTCACCAACTGGCTGCGCGCGGCGAGTGCCGCATCGCGCAGCAGCGCCTCGCGCGTTTCGTTCATCACGCGCAGCGCGAGCGGGCAGCCGACCGGGTCGCGGCAGTAGGTGTAGACAAAGCCGACCAGGCTCAGGCGCCCGCGCAGCAATGCGTGCAAGCGGGCGCTGCGGCCGTCGGACTGCAGCACCTCGCCGTCGGGGCAGGCTTGCAGGCGCGGCAGGGTGTAGCTGCCGGGTGCCGGCAGGCGCCGGGCATCGACGCGCGGCACACCGGCAGGCGGTGCGGCGTCTCCCGCCGCGCGCGCCGACAGCGCCTGCAGCGCGGCGAATGCGCCGAGCGCGAGCGGTGCGCGCAGCCGCGCCAGCCGCGTCGCGCTCGCCGGCTCAGCGCGCCTGCGCGACGCGGTCGAGTCCGAGCTCCGCATAACCCTTGCCGCCCGGCTTGGCACTGAACTTCATGTGGTGGGCGCGGCCGAGCCCTTGCTTGGCGAAATCAACTTCGAAGGCGAGCGCGAGTTCCTTGCCGTCCCACGAAAAACCGCGCAGGAACTGCTCGTTATCGGCGCCGACCTTGTCCCACTTCTCGAGCAGGCTCGACGTGAGGTAGACGCGCTTGCCGTCCCAGCTCTGGGACACCATGTTGACCTGCTTGCCGGTCTGCTTGGCATAGGTTTGCTTGGGCGCCTCGGGGTCGGTGAGGTCGAAGTAACGCGTCATGCCGTCCATGAAGGTGTTGACCCACAGGCCCTTGCCGTCGGCGGAAATGCTGATGTCCACCGGCAGCGGGATCTTGGCCGGGTCGCCGATCGTGGCGACCTCCTTGGCGGCCCACTTGCCGTCGGTGCCCGGCTTCACGAGCCAGAGCTTGGAGGTCAGTGCGGTCGCGGTGATCGCCCACTCGTCGCCAGGCTCGAGAGACCAGCGGATTTCCAGCGGCGCGCCCGGCACGCTGAACACCTGTTGCGGCTTCATCGCCTTCAGATCCCACAGCACCATGGTGTTGCCGAAGTTCTTCATCGCCTGGGCATCGGCGACCAGCTCGCCGAGCGGTCGCCTGTAGTTGGCGCGGCCGGTGAAGCTGGACGTCAGCATCGCGTTCTTGGCCGGGTTGATCGCGATGTCGTAGCCGTAGCCGTCGCCCTTGACGCCGCCGACTTCGCCGGTGGGCATGTCGTACTTGCCGACGAAGTCGCCCCGGTTGTTGTAGAGCGCGATGCCGGTCGTGCCGCCGTTGTCCTTGGCGTTCGACAGCCCCGCCACCAGCATGCGCCCGGGCAACGCGTAGAAAGTGTGCGGACCGACGTAACCGGTCTTCGCCGTGAAGTTGCCGAGCGTCTTGACCAGCTTCGGATGCGCCGGATCCTTGCCAACCTCGAACACATGGATGCGGCTGTCATCGAGACCACCGGCCCACAGGTAGCGGCGGTCGTCGGTGAAGCCCATGTGGTGAGCCTCGCCACGCTTGCCCGGCACCGAGACCCGGCTGACCACTTTGCCGTAGGTCTTGGATTTCGGGTTGACGTCGACGGTGACCAGCTTGTCGCGGCCGTCGCCCATGCCCTCGACACCCAGCGTCCAGACGTGAAGAAAGTCTTCCTGGCCTTTGATCAGGCGCTGAAGGTAGGGCGAGTGGCAGGTCTCGTCGGCCCGCACGGGAGCGCTGAAGCCGGCCAGCCCGGACAGCGTGCATGCGGCCACCGCCGCGGCGATCTGCTTTCTCATGTCCTCTCCTTGTTGTGGTGAAACGGGCAGTGCCCGGCACAAGGGACGCTTCTACGCTTGTTTCGTGCGCAAGGGAACACCGCACCGCAGAGGAGCCGCTTCGAACAGCGGCGCTTCGCGGCCTGCCGCGCCGCCACCGCCTCAGAACGGGCCCTGGGCGAGCCAACGCTCGATCTGCGGCTTGCGGTCATTGCCCCAGAACGCCTCGCCGTCGATCACGATCGTCGGCGCACCGAAGATGCCGGCGGCGATGGCCGTGTCGTTCTCGGTCTTGAGCCGCGCCTTCCAGGTCGGGTCGTTCCAGGCCGCTTCGGCCGCGGCGGGGTCGAGTCCCGCCTGCGTACACAGCGCGAGCAGCGCAGCGGCATCGCTGAGCACCACGCCGCGCGTGAAATAGGCGCGCAGGCCGGCGTGGGCCCAGGCGGTGGCGCGCGCCTCGTCTTGCGCATGCAGCCACCAGAAAACGCGCGCGGCGTTTTGCGTGGGGATCGGAAAGCTCGGCGGCAGCTGCAGCGGCACGCCCTCGAAGCGCGCCGAGCGCGCAAAGTCGGCGATCGAATATTCGCGCTTGAGCGGGTAGGACACGGGGCTCTTCAGCTCGGCGGCCTGGAAGGTGGCGCCCAGCAGGATGGCATGCCAGCGCACCGTGCGGCCATGCCGCGCCGCCACCGCCTCGACCCACTCGCTGGCGATGTAGGAGTAGGGCGAGGAGAAGTCGAAGTAGAACTCGACGGGCGACCTGGCACTCATCGTCGCAAGCTCAGCCGCCGTAGAGGTACTTCGGCAGCCACAAGGTCAGGCCGGGCCACACGTACATGAACACCATGCACAGGATCACGATCAACATGTACGGCATCATGCCCGCGAATATCTGATTGATCGTGACGTGCGCCGGCGCTACCCCCTTGAGGTAGAAGGCCGACATCGCCACCGGCGGCGAAAGGAACGCCGCTTGCAAATTGACGAACACCAGCACGCCCCACAGCATCGGGTCGATCTGGAAGTGCGTCAGCAGCGGCAGGAAGATCGGCACGAAAATCACGATGATCTCGGTCCACTCGAGCGGCCAGCCTAGCACGAAGATGATGGCCTGCGACAGCAGCATGAACTGCAGCGGCGTGAGGTCCATCGACAACACCCACTGCTCGACCAGGCGCTGCCCGCCCAACAGCGCGAACACGGCCGAGAACAGCGCCGAGCCGACGAACAGCCAGCACACCATTGACGTCGTCTTGGCGGTCAGGAAAACCGCTTCCTTGATGCGCTGGAAATTCAGCGTGCGAGCGTGGAAGGCCATCAGGAAGGCACCGGCCGCGCCGACCGCGGCCGATTCGGTCGCGGTGGTGATGCCGAACAGGATCACCCCCAGCACCACCAGCGTGAGCGTGGCCAATGGCATGACCGACGACACCAGCATCGTCAGGATTTCGTACTGCTCGGCGTCGAACTTCAGGTAATACCAGGCGAGCAGGCCCAGCATCGCCACCACCGTCAGCGCGAAACCGATGTAGAAGGCTTCGGGCACGGCTTGCGTTTTGGGCGCCTCCCCCTGGCCGCCACCCATCTGCTGCAGACCTTCCGGGCCGCTGGGGGCAGTGGCTTCGTCAGCGGCACCCGGTGGCGCTTGCAAACCACCGCTTTGGGACGACTCGCCCCCGCCATCGCGGCCCGCTGGTTCCTGCAGGCCGCCGCTGCCGGGGGGCTCCTGCACACTGCCGGCGTTAGGGGGCTCCTGCAAGCCGCCGGCCCCGGCGATCGTGGCGGCCTTTTGCGACAGCTGCGTGTTCGGCCCAGCGTCTTCGCCCTTTTGCGAATAGATCGTCACGTACCACCAGGCGGCGCCGAGGCACACGATTGCCAGCCACAGCGGCACCAGCGCGCGGAACAGCGCGCGAACGAGCTGGAACCAGGTAATGCGCAGGCCTGCGGCACTGGCGCGTACCGCACGGGCCGGCGCCACCACGGCGCGCAACAGCGCCGGCAACATGCGGCGCGAATAGCTCGCCGCAACATGCGCGACCCAGGGCGAGATCGGCGCACGCTGCTGCTCCAGCGGCAGATTCGGCGCCACCTTCGGATTGATCATCGCCCAGCCGATGACGTAGATCAGGTACAGCAGCGCGAGGAAGAAGCCGGGGAACATCGCTGCGGCGTAGAGCTTGACGACCGACTGCCCGGCCACCGCGGCATAAACGATGATCATCACCGACGGCGGAATCAGGATGCCCAGCGTGCCGCCGGCGGTGATGACGCCAGAGGCGAGCCGAACGTCGTAGCCGGCGTTGAGCATCGGCCGCAACGCGATCACGCCCATCAACACCACCACCGCGCCGACCAGTCCGCTGGCAATGCCCCAGAAGGTGCAGATGATGAGCGTCGTGACCGCCAGCGAGCCCGGCACCTTGCGAAACGCAAGCTGCACGCTGTGGAACATCTTGTCCACCAACGCGCCGCGCTCCATGACGTAGCCCATCAGCACGAACAAGGGAATCGACAACAGCGTCTCGTTGGTCATCGCCCCGAAGGCGCGCTGCACCATCAGGTCGAAGATGCGGTTGTCGAACCACGGCATGGCCGGGTCGTAGAAGGCGATGAAGCCGAACACCATGCCCAGCCCCATCAGCGTGAACGCCGTCGGGAAGCCCAGCATGATCACCACCACGATGAGGCACAGCATCGTCAGGCCGAGGGCGGCGTTGCTCATCCGGGCACCCTCCGTGCTGCGCGCGTTCCGGCCGAGCGGGAATGAGCCCGATTTCGGGCGACCGTGCATGGGCTCATGTGTGGTCCCTCCCACCGCCGCCGCGCTGGTGCGCCGCTTCGTCGATGTCCTTGGCCTTGCTCATGATGTCGCGGCGGGCCGCCTCATCGACATAGGTGCTGCTCGCGAGCTGTTGCTCGACGACGTCCATCTCCTGGGCGTCTTTCAGGCGCGGGGTCCACACGCCCGTGCGGATGCAGACAACGCAGCGAATCATTTCGGCGATCCCCTGCAGCATGACGATCACGCCAGCGAGCGGGATCACGAACTTGAACGGATAGACCGGCAGCGGCGTCGCGTTGAAGGTCTGCTCGTGCATCGCCAGCGATTCGTTGAAGTAGGTCCAGCCGGCCCAGGTCAAGGCGCCGATGCCCGGCAAGAAGAACAGGAAGTACAGCACCAGGTCCAACCAGGCCTGGGTGCGCGGCTGCATGCGACCGTAGAAAAAATCGCCGCGCACGTGGCCATCGTGCGCCAGCGTGTAGGCGCCGCCCATCATGAACAAGGTGCCGTACAGCATGTTGTTGACGTCGTAGATCCAGGCCGTCGGGGCGTTCAGCGCATAGCGCTTGAAAACCTCGGCGCACACCACGAGCATCAGCACCACGATCAGCCATGCGGAAGCCTTGCCCGCCAAGGTACTGAATCGGTCTGCGGTGTGGAGGAGTCGTTGGGTGTTCATCGATATGGCGGCACACGAGCCTCAAAGCAAACCAGCCACCCGGAGTTGTGCCCGGGTGGCTGGCGGCTTGCGCGGGTGGAGCTCAGGCTTTCTTCTTGGAGAAGTAATGGTTGTACGCCATCTTGAAGTCGACCAGGTAGTCGTTCTGCCACTGGCCGGCCCGCTCGGCGAACGCTTTTTGAGAGTTGAGCACTTTCGTGAAGAGGGCGTTATCGACCGCCTTCTTGGCAAGCGTCTTGTCCCAGGCTTCGAGCTGCGCGCGCAGGATCGCGTCGGGCGTCTTGTAGAACTTGACGCCGGCTTTCTTCAGCTCGATGTAGTCCTGCGAGTTGCGCTCGATCGCTTTCCAGCTCATGTCGGCGCTGGAGGCCTGCACGGCGAAGTCAATGATTGACCGAAGATCCTGCGGCAGGGCCTTGTACTTGGCGCCATTGAACAGGATCTCGAACTGTTCGCCGCTTTGGTGAAAGCTCTGCAGCATGCAGTTCTTGGCCACGTCGGGGAAGCCGAGCGTGCGGTCGCTCGACGCGTTGTTGAACTCGGCCGCGTCGATCAGGCCACGGTCCAGTGCTGGCACGATTTCGCCACCGGGCAGCGGGTTCACTGCGGTGCCGAGTTCGGTGAAGATGTCCACCGACAGGCCGACGGTGCGGAACTTCAGGCCCTTCAAGTCCTCGACCTTGGCGATCGGCTTCTTGAACCAGCCCAGCGGCTGGGTCGGCATCGGGCCGTACAGGTACGACACCACGTCCATGTTGATCGACTTGTAGATCTCCTCGAGCAGCGCCTTGCCGCCGCCGTAGTTGTGCCAGGCCAGCACCATATTCGGGTCCATGCCGTAGGCCGGGCCCGAGCCCCACAGCGCCAGCGCCGAATTCTTCCCGTAGTGGTAGGCCACCACGCCATGGCCGCCGTCGAGCGTGCCCTTGTTGACCGCCTCGAGCAACTGGAAGGCCGGCACGACCGCGCCCGAAGGCAGCACCTCGATCTTCAGCCGCCCGCCGGCCATGTCATTGACCTTCTTGGCGAAGTCGTTGGCGTACTCGTGGAAGATGTCCTTGGCAGGCCAGGTGCTCTGGAAACGCAGCGAGGTGGTCTGCGCCACCGCAATCATGGGGACGGCCAGCGCCGTGGCGCCCACTGCGCCGACGGAAGCGGACTTGAGGAAGCGGCGGCGCTGCGCGGCGGTCTTCTGGATCATGCGGTTCTCCTGAAATAAAGCCAGCCGCGCGACGCCTGCATGTCAGGACGGTTCTGTGGCATTCGGGACCACTATGCTAGGCAAGCAGCGGGCGCGCAGCCGCTGGCATTTACCCGCGCTACGCAAGGTCCACCACACTGCGGTCCCCGCGCACCCGCTGGAGCGCCGTGGGCGTGATTTCGCCTTCAAGGCCGCTCGAGCGCCGACTTGACCAGCAGGCTCGCGCGCGCCACCAGCGCCGGCTTCGGGCGCGCCGTGCGGGCACCGCCGTTGAGCAGGAGCACATGGCCGCCGAGCTTGGCATTGCGGGCGATCTCGATGACCTGCCACGTGAGGTGAACGTCTTCATTGGCGAACACCGGCCCGCTGAAGGCGAAGTTCACGTGCAGCACCAGCACCTCGCTGGCGGGCGCGTCGAGTGGCCGAGCGAAGTGTGAGGTCGCCAGGCCAAGCAGCATCGAGCTGGTGTGCTGGCCGCTCGCGATCACCTCGCCGAAACGAGAAGGCTGCGCCTGCGCCGCGGAGCTGTGCAGCGGATTGCGGTCGCGACAGGCGAGCGCAAAGGCCTCGATGTCCTCACGGCTGTAACGGTCGGTGCGCTTGATCGCATCGCCGACGGCGGCGGGCGGCGTCGACGGGGGTGGGTGTTGCGGGCCGGCCTCGCTCAAACCAGTTCCAGCGCCAATGCCGTTGCCTCGCCGCCGCCGATGCACAACGCCGCCACGCCCTTGCTCAGGCCGCGCTTCCTGAGCGCGCCGAGCAAGGTGACGACGATGCGTGCGCCCGAGGCGCCGACCGGGTGGCCGAGCGCGCAGGCGCCGCCGTGGACGTTGACGCGGTCGTGCGGCAGCTTGAACTCGCTCATCGCCGCCATCGTCACCGCGGCAAAGGCCTCGTTGATCTCCCACAGGTCGACGTCGCCAGCGCGCCAGCCGGTCTTCTTCAACACCTTGTCGATTGCGCCGGCCGGTGCGGTGGCAAACCACTCGGGCGCCTGCGCATGCACGCTGTGCGCGAGGATGCGCGCGATCGGCCTCACGCCGCGCTCGCGCGCCGTGGACTCGCGCATCAGCACCAGCGCGGCGGCACCGTCGGAGATCGACGACGACGTGGCGGCGGTGATGGTGCCGTCCTTCATGAACGCCGGTTTGAGGCCCGCAATCTTGTCGAGCTTGGCCTTGAAGGGCTGTTCGTCCTTGCTGATGGTCACTTCGCCACCCTTGCCCGCCAAGGTGACCGGCGCGATCTCCCACTCGAAGCTCCCGTCGCTGTTGGCCGCGATCGAGCGCTCGGTCGAAGCGACGGCAAACGCGTCCATCGCCGCACGCGTGAAGCCGTATTTGGCGACGCAAGCTTCAGCGAACACGCCCATCGCCTTGCCGCGCTCGTAGGCGTCTTCCAGCCCGTCGATGGCCATGTGGTCGTAGAGCGCGGCGGCGCCGTACTTGATGCCCTTGCGCACGAAGGTGAGGTGTGGCGCGTTGGTCATGCTTTCCATGCCGCCGGCCACCACCACGCCGGCCGAACCGGCGACCAACATGTCGTGGCCGAACATCATGGCGCGCATGCCCGAGCCGCACATCTTGGACAGGGTCACCGCGCCGGCCGAGTCGGGCAGGCCGGCCTTGCGCATCGCCTGGCGCGCGGGCGCCTGGCCCTGGCCGGCCATCAGGCAGTTGCCGAACAACACTTCATCGACCGCGTCACCAGGCACGCCCGCGCGCGCCACGGCGGCCTTGATGGCCACGGCGCCCAGCTCCCAGGCCGCCAGCGAGGAAAAGTCGCCGAGCAGCCCGCCGATGGGCGTGCGTGCGGCCGAGACGATGACGATCGGGTCGTTGGAGATAGACATGTCGGAACTCCTGCAATTGCGGGGGGAACGGTCGGTCGCGCGCGGCCCTCAGATCGGGTTCTGGCCGAGCTGCGCCTCGGTGGACGCCGCCGCCAGCATGGCCGCCTCGCTGGACTCGAAGCTGCTGAAGCCCGGCCCGCCGCGGCGGCGAAAACGCTTGTCACGGTCATAGGGGAACACATCATGCACATGGCCGGCGAGGATGCGGTCCTTGTGCCCTTGCCAGAAGGCCGCGTCCAGCAGGTCGGGATGGTGCTCCATGAATACCTTGCGGACCTGCGGATTGCCCAGCAAGAAGGGCTCGAAGGTCTCGGGGAACACGTCCTTCGGGCCGACCGTGTACCAGACCTCGCCCGACATCTCTTCTTCCGCGTTGCGCGGCTCGGGCACCTTGCGGAAGTTGCAGTCGGTCAGGTATTCGATCTCGTCGTAGTCGTAGAAGACGATCTTGCCATTGCGCGTGATGCCGAAGTTCTTCCAGAGCATGTCGCCCGGGAAGATGTTGGCCGAGACCAGGTCCTTGATGGCATTGCCGTACTCGATGACGGCGTGGCGCACCTGCTCGGGCGATGCCTCCTGCAGGTAGATGTTGAGCGGCACCATGCGGCGCTCGATGTACACGTGCTCGAGGACGAGGCTGTCGCCCTCCTCCTCGAGCAGGCTGGGGCAAAAGTGCTTCAACTCTGCCAGCAGCTCGTCCTCGAAGCGCTGCAGCGGGAACGCGACGTTGCTGTACTCCAGCGTGTCGGCCATGCGGCCCACCCGGTCGTGGCTCTTCACCAGCAGGTACTTGCCCTGGATCTGCTCGCGCGTCGTGTCCTTCTGCGGCGGGTAAAAGTCCTTGATGACCTTGAACACGAAGGGAAAGCTCGGCAGGTCGAACACCAGCATCACCATGCCCTTGATGCCGGGCGCAATGCGGAAATTGTCGGTCGAATGGCGCAGGTGGTAGAGAAAGTCGCGGTAGAAGACGTTCTTGCCCTGCTTCTGCAGGCCCAGCGCGTTGTAGATCTCCCAGCGCGGCTTGCGCGGCATGAGCGAGCGCAGGAACTGCACATAGGCCGACGGGACTTCCATCTCCACCATGAAGTAGGCGCGCGCAAAGCTGAACAGCAGCAGCAACTCGTCCTCGCCGAACAGCACCGCGTCGATGACGAGTTGCGCGCGCGCGGTGTGCAGGATCGGCAGCGCGAACGGCGTCTCGTGAAAGCCGTTGATGTACTTGCCGACGATGTAGGCGCCCTTGTTGCGATAGAACAGGCTCGCGAGCACCTGGATCTGGAAGTTGGCGCGCAGCTTCACGTCGCCGAGCTGTTGCTGCAGGGCCCCCAGCACGAACTCGACGTCGCGTCCGAGGTCTTCGAACTCGCGCTTCAACTGGTAGTGGTCGACGATGCGCACCAGCGTCTCGCGCAGCGTGTCGCGGCTCGGGTAATAGGCGCGGTAGGTGGGTGTGGCTGCCGGCTCGTCGTTTTCGATGTACTCGGTGCTGACGGCGGGGCGCACGAAGATGAAGTCGTTCTTGAAGTAGCTGCGGTGCAGGATCTTGGTGGTGACCGAGTTGAAGAAGGTCTCGGCCAGCTCGGGCTGGTGGTGCTCGATCAGGAGGCCGATGTAATAGAGCTTGACCTGCTGCCAGGTCTCGCTCGAGAGCAGGCTGGCGAGGAACTCGCGCTCCAGGCGCTCGGCGGCCTCTTCGACGCGCTTGTCGTAGAACTCGATGCGCTGCGCCTGGGCGCGCTGCTGGCCGTGCCAGTCGGCCTGCTCGAAGCGCTGCTTGGCCTCGGCGCTGGTCTGGCGAAACAGCGTGTAGTGGCGGTCAAACCCTTCGATCAGTGCCTGCGCGATGTCGAGCGCGCGCGGGTCGGCCAGGATCTGCAGCGCCGCGGCGCGCTTCACGCTCGAGCCTCCCCGGGTGCGTCGTAGCGCCGCTTCACGGCCGCGATGGCGCCAGCGTGCGCTTCAATGATCTCGCCGGGCGCACGCACCGTCATCTTCAGGTCGTGCAGCAGCCCGTCCCCGAGTCCGTAAAACCAGCCGTGGACCACCAGTTCCTGGCCGCGCAGCCACGCGTCCTGCACGACCGTGGTGCGGGCAACGTTGGTGGCCTGCTCCACCACGTTGAGCTCGCACAGCGCGTCGACCCGGCGCTCGGCTGGCACGCCGTCGAGCCAGTCCTGGTACCAGTTGCGCACGTCCTGCACATGGCGCAGCCAGTTGTCGACGATGCCAGCGCGCCGATCCTGCATGACCGCGGCCACGCCACCGCAGCCCGAGTGGCCCACCACGATGATGTGCTTGACCTGCAGCATGTCGGTGGCGTACTGGATCACCGACAGGCAGTTGAGGTCGGAATGCACCACCACGTTGGCGACGTTGCGGTGGACGAACATCTCGCCCGGCGCCAGGTCGACCAGTTCGTTGGCCGGCACCCGGCTGTCGGCGCAGCCGATCCACATGTATTGCGGCACCTGCTGCGTCTGCAG
>NZ_JANMWL010000309.1:0-6191 GCF_031393925.1 Methylibium sp.
GCCGGCCGCTCATCCGTCCCCCGACGGCTTGGCGCCAGGCGCAGCGGGCCCGTCGATTGCCCAGAGTCGCATCTAAGGCGCGGCTGCCGCATGGGCGTGCGGTCGCTCGCCGAAGCGGAGGTGGGCACGGGTGAGCGAGACAACACAGACCGACGAGGCGGATAAAGCGGCAGCGCCGAGCGACAGCCCGCGGCCTTTGTGGCCGCAAGACGCGTGGGTGTGGCCGCTGGCCGCCGCCGTGGGGGTCGGCGCAGGCGTGCTTTTGTGGCAGCTGATCGGCCGGCCAACCGCGATCACCCATCAACCGCACACGATCACTGCGCCGCGCTCACCGCTGCTTGCCGCCGCGCCCGTCGTCACCCCGCCGCCGGCCGTTGCATTCGGTGAACCGCGTGCGCGAGCGCCTGCCGACCGGCCGGTGCAGCGCGCCGACTTCGCCGGCACGCCAGCACCGATCGCCGTGCGAAAACTGGCCGACTGGGCCGTCGACTCGGGCGACCCGCGCGGCTTGCCGTTTGCGATCATCGACAAGCGAAACGCCAGGCTGTTCGTGTTCGACGCTGCCGGGCGCCTGAGCGGCGCTGCACCGGTGCTGCTCGGGCTGGCGCGCGGCGACGATTCGGTGCCGGGCATCGGCGAGCGGCCGCTGGCCCAGGTTCGGCCTTACGAACGCACCACGCCGGCCGGGCGTTTCGTGTCCGAACATGGCCGCAACAGCAAGGGCGAGGACATCGTCTGGGTCGACTACGACGCCGCGGTCTCGATGCACCGCGTGCGCGCCACCAACGTGGCGGAGCGCCGCCTCGAGCGGCTGGCCTCGCGCAGCCCGGCCGACAACCGCATCTCCTACGGCTGCATCAATGTGCCGGCCTCGTTCTATGACGGCGTGCTGCGCACCGCATTCGCGACACCGCATGCCATCGTCTACGTGCTGCCGGAGACGCGCTCGGCGCGAGCGGTGTTCGACTCGTACGACGTTGACGAGCGCAAGCGCGTGCTCGCCCTCCTGACGGGACTTGGTGGAACGGAGCGGATCGCGCGCTCATCGGCTGGGCGCTGAGCGCGCCACGCTTGAACGGCGCGGTCGTCCGACAACGCAAAACGCAGCGGGCCTTGGTGACAAGGCCCGCTGCGTTTGAGAGCGGCGCAGATGCGCCCTTGGTTTGCTTAGTTGCGGTCGCTGCGCGGTGCACGCATGCTGCCGTCGCTGTGGGTCATGCTGCTGTTGTCCATGCTGCCCGAGTTCGACGTACTGCTCGGTGAGGTGCTGTCAGAGTTGCTCGGACGGCGCGACGGCCCGAGGGTGCGCGAGTCCAAACTGCCCGGGTTCATGGAGCCATCGGTGGCGCTCGGGGCGGTGGTGCTGGTGCCCGGGGTAATGGTGCCGGTGGAGCTGGGCGAAGGCATGGTCGAAGGGCTGCCCGTCGTGTCCTTCGGCGCGTCGAGCGAGCCGGCGGACGGCGTGGTGCGGTCGGCCGGGTTCTGGGTCGGCGTGCCGGTCGTGCCCGGCGTCGCGTCCGAGGGCGTGGTCGACTGCGCGTAAGCAACGCCGATCGCTGCGGCCATGGTGACGGTGGCGATGGTCAAGCCTTTGGTGAATCTGTTCATGTTCTAACTCCTGTTGCGGGTGGGTGAAACCAATGTGCTCGCTACAGAGTCGCTGCCCGATTTGGCAGGCTCGCGAACGTGACGGCAATCCACGTCGGGCAACACACGTGCCCGAGGCCCGCTGCACGCACCGAATCCACGCCAGTGGCGCGCCGCCGAGCGGGCCACGCCCCGTACGCTGTATTGCAACGAAGCGTGTGCATGGAGCGCGGCGCGCCTCGAGTCGTGCAAGCGCGTGTGTAAGTTTGACCTTGCCGGCGGCTTGCGCAGCCCCGGCTGGCCCCAAGCTTTCCCCATAGGCGCAAGGAGCCAAGACGGCAGGCGGGCTTGGCGTTCCGGTCAGACTTTTCTTGCTAAGCCTTGGGCCACAGCACCCACATCCGCAACGGCTGCTTCATGCGACCGGCGCGCTCCTCGGCGCCTTCGGCCCAGCCCCAGAAATAGTCGGCGCGCACGGCGCCGGTGATGGCGCTGCCGGTGTCCTGCGCGATCACCAGGCGCTGCAGCGCACGCGCGGGCGGCGGCGTTGCGCTCCACGCCTCGGGCTCGGTGGTGTCGAGCCACACCGGCGTTCCGTAGGGCACGGCACGCGGGTCGACGGCGATCGATCGTCCCGGCGTGAGCGGCACGCCCTGCGCGCCGAGCGGGCCGACAGCGGGGTCGGGCAGGGGCTGCTCGCGAAAGAACACGTAGCGCGGGTTGGCATTGAGCATCTCGCCCACGCGCTGCGGGTTGGCGCGCGCCCACGCCTTGATCGCCGGCCATGAAGCCTGCTCGAGCGTGAAGGCGCCGCGCTCGACCAGCCAGCGGCCGACCGACCGGTAGGGCTGGTCGTTGTGGCCGGCGTAGGCCAGGCGCACGGTCTGCTTGCGCCCGTCGGGCTCGGTCAACAGCAAGCGACCGGAGCCCTGCACCTGCAGCAGCAAGGCGTCCAGCGGGTCGGCCACCCAGGCGATCTCGCGGCCCGCGAGCGCGGCGCGGGCGACGGGCAGCGATCCGATCTCGGCGCGCGTGTACCACGGCTTGTGCTGCGCCAGCTCGTGCGGAGGCGCGTAGAGCGCATGCGCGTAGCGCTTGCTGCGCGTGCGCGAGGCCGCGACGAGCGGCTCGAAGTAACCGGTGATCAGGCCTTGGGCGGTGCCGTCATGCGCGGTCACGCGGTAGGGCGCGAGCGTGGCGTCGAGCCAGGCGCGCACGCGTGCGTCGTCCGGGCTGGCGAGCGCCTTGGCGCTGGCGCACGCCGCGGCCCAGCCGGGCGCGGGCCGCGCGCAACTCGCCAGCAGCGCGGGCCAGGCGTGCAGCGGCGCGTCGGCCTGCCAGCCGGGCAGCTCGCGCCAACTCACCGGCTGCCAGCGCGCCGCTTCGCGCTCGATCGGCGGGCCGGCTGGGGCTGGCGCGGCGGGCGGCGCCGAGCCGGAAGCACCCGCGGGGGCCTCGCGCGGTGTCGGCACCGGCGTCGCGGGCGCTTGGGTCACCGGCGTGCTGCACGCGGCGAGCGCGCCTACCATCGCCGCAACTAAAGACTGCTTCAAGGACATGGGACTGATTCTGCTGGAGGCCTTGGCCGCGCTGGCCGCGCTCGGGCTCATCGTGTGGTGGACGATGTTCTCGGGGCGCAAGGGCGGCGAGCGCAACGACGACAGCCAGCCGCCTCCCGCCTGAGGTCGGCGTGAGCACAGGCAGCGCACCCGCGGCTTGAAAGCGCGCCAGAAACTCAGCGCCAACTCGAGCCGCGCGCCGCGCCGAACCCGCCGCGCTCGGCCACCGACGCGGGTCACCCCCTCCGAGTCAATGCAGCGCCGATTGCTGCGACAGCTCGAACGCCGGGATGCTGGCCTCGAAGGGCTGCGCCTCGGCCGTCATGCAAAAGAAGCTGCCCTCCATCTGGCCGCGCGGCGCGGCGATGCGCACCCAGCTCTGGTATTCGAAGTGCTCGCCCGGTTGCAACAGCGGCTGATGGCCGACGACGGCCAGGCCGCGCACCTCTTGGCGGGCGCCGGTGGCGTCATTGATCAGCCAGTGCCGGCCGATCAATTGCGCCGTGACATCGCCGCTGTTGACGATGCTCACCGTGTACGCGAAGGCATAAGCCTGCTGTTCGGGGGCCGACTGCTCGGGCAGGTAGCGTGCAACGACGCTGACGGTGAACTCGGGACGGGCCATGCGCAGCATTCTAGGCAGCGTCCCTAGAATGCCGCGCATGCCCTACCGCATCGCCCCCAGCCTGCTCTCGGCCGACTTCGCGCGGCTTGGTGAAGAAGTGAAAAACGTCGTCGCCGCCGGTGCCGACTGGATTCATTTCGACGTCATGGACAACCACTACGTGCCCAACCTCAGCTTCGGCCCGATGGTGTGCGCGGCCTTGCGCAAGCACGCCGTCACCGCGGGCGGTCAGCGCGTGCCGATCGACGTGCATCTGATGGTGGCGCCGGTCGACGCGCTCGCGCTCGCGTTCGCCCAGGCCGGCGCCGACGTGATCAGCTTCCACCCCGACGCGAGCACGCACGTGGACCGCACGCTGCAGCTCATCAAGGACGCCGGCTGCCAGGCCGGCCTCGTGTTCAACCCGGCCACACCGCTGGACGCGCTCGAGTGGGTGCTCGACAAGGTGGACCTGGTGCTGCTGATGAGCGTGAACCCGGGTTTCGGCGGTCAGAGCTTCATCCCGGGCACGCTCAGGAAACTGGAGCGCGTTAGAAAACTGATCGACGCCAGCGGGCGCGACATCCGGCTCGAGGTGGACGGCGGCATCAAGACCGACAACATTCGCGCGGCGGCCGATGCCGGGGCGGACACCTTCGTCGCCGGCAGCGCGATCTTCGGGCAGCCGGATTACAAGGTGGTGATCGAGGAGATGCGGGCGCGCTTGGCGGGGTGAGCGCGGCGCCGGCTCGTCAAGCCGGGCTAGACTTCCTTCATGTTCATGTCACGCAAGCAAACCAAGGGGTCTCACGACCGGGGAGCCTGGCCCTGGCGTCGCCGGGCCAGCTGACCGAAGGCGCTGTGCCGCGCCGGCTTTCATGCCGGCCTCGTGCAGCGAGTCGCATGCCTTGTTTGCGCGGCCACCTGGGTGCAGGTGGCCCTGGGCCACGGAGGGCCCCGACGTGATCACCGAAGCCGAATTCAAGCGCCTTGCCGAGCAGGGCTACAACCGCATACCGCTGATCGGCGAAGCCTTTGCCGACCTGGAAACGCCGCTCTCGCTCTACCTCAAGCTGGCCGGCGGACGGCGCCTGAGCTTCCTGCTGGAGTCGGTGGTTGGCGGCGAGCGCTTCGGGCGCTATTCCTTCATCGGCCTGCCGGCGCGCACCTTGCTGCGCGCCACCGGCCTGCATTGCGAGGTCGTGACCGACGGCCGCGTGGTCGAGTCGCACGAAGGCAACCCACTTGATTTCATCGAGCGTTACCAGCAGCGCTTCAAGGTCGCGTTGCGCCCCGGCATGCCGCGGTTTTGCGGCGGCCTGGCCGGCTACTTCGGCTACGAGGCGGTGCGCTTCATGGAGCCCAAGCTGGCCGGGGTGCAGAAGGACGGCGGCATCGGCACGCCCGATCTGCTGCTGCTGCAGACCGAAGAGCTGGCGGTGATCGACAACCTCTCTGGCCGGCTCTACCTGATCGTCTACGCCGACCCGGCCGAGCCCGAGGCTTACCCGAAGGCCAAGCGCCGGCTGGCCGAACTGAGCCAGCAGCTGCGCCACAGCGTGAGCGCGCCGACGGTCGAGCGCGGCGCCTCGCACGCGGTGCAGCGTGAGTTCACGCGCGAGCATTTCGAGGCGGCGGTGCTGCGCTGCAAGGAGTACATCGCGGCGGGCGACTGCATGCAGGTGGTGCTCGGCCAGCGGCTGCAAAAGCGCTACACCGAAAGCCCGCTCAGCCTCTACCGCGCGCTGCGCTCGCTCAACCCTTCGCCCTACATGTACTTCTACGACCTGGGCGAGTTCCAGATCGTCGGCGCCTCGCCCGAGATCCTGGTGCGCCACGAGCACGTGGCCGAGGGCGACAAGGTCACGATCCGCCCGCTCGCCGGCACGCGGGCGCGCTCGGCCACGCCGGAGCAAGACCGCGCGCTCGAGCAGGAGCTGCTGGCCGACCCGAAGGAGCGCGCCGAGCACCTGATGCTCATCGACCTGGCACGCAACGACATCGGCCGCATTGCGCAGACCGGCTCGGTGAAGGTGACCGAGGCCTTTGCGGTGGAGCGCTATTCGCACGTGATGCACATCGTGAGCAACGTCGAAGGGCTGCTCGTGCCCGGCACCACCAACATGGACGTGCTGCGCGCCACCTTCCCGGCCGGCACGCTCAGCGGCGCGCCCAAGATTCGCGCCATGCAGATCATCGACGAGCTGGAGCCGGTGCAGCGCGGCATCTATGGCGGCGCGGTCGGCTACCTGAGCTTTGCCGGCGACATGGACGTGGCCATCGCCATCCGCACCGGCATCGTCAAGGACCAGGTGCTCTACGTGCAGGCCGCCGCGGGCATCGTGGCGGACTCGGTGCCGTCGCTCGAATGGCAGGAAACCGAAGCCAAGGCGCGCGCGGTGTTGCGCGCGGCCGAGCTGGTCGAGGAGGGGTTCTGACAT
>NZ_JANMWL010000024.1:0-5293 GCF_031393925.1 Methylibium sp.
CCGACAAGCTGGAGACGCTGGTCGGGCTGTTCGGCATCGGGCAGGTGCCCAGCGGCGACAAGGATCCGTTTGCGCTGCGACGGCATGCGCTCGGCGTGATCCGCATGCTGACCGAGCGGAAGCTGCCGCTCGAAGTGGCGGAGCTTGTTAAGACGGCGTTCGCTGTGCTCGACGATGCTGAGCTTCAGAAAGCTTGGTCGAAGCAGGTGGACATTAACGAGGAATTTGAGCGCAAGCAAGGTGCATCAATGGGACCATCCGTGTCGGGCAGCCGTGGCTCTTCAGAACGGGTCTTTGATCCACGGACGCCCGCTCTTGTGCAGGACTTCATATTGGACCGGTTGTCCGGCAACCTGCGCGAGCAGGGCTACAGCGCGCAGGAGGTCGAGTCCGTGCTGGCGTTGTGCCCGCAGCGCCTGGCCGACGTGCCGCCGCGATTGGCCGCGGTCCGCGCCTTTGCCGCCTTGCCCGAAGCGGCGCCGCTGGCCGCTGCCAACAAGCGCGTCGGCAACATCTTGAAGAAGGTCGAGGGCGCAGCCATCGAGCCCAGGGTCGATGCGGCCTTGCTGGCAGAGCCCGCCGAGGCCGCACTCGCAGAGGCGCTCGCGGTGGTGCGGCCCGCCGCCGATGCCGCCTTCGAGCGCGGCGACTACACCGCCTCGTTGCAGGCGCTGGCCGCGCTCGAGGCGCCGGTCGACGCCTTCTTCGACACGGTGATGGTCAATGCCGACGACCCGGCGCTGCGCGCCAACCGGCTCGGCCTGCTGGCCACCCTGCATGCGGCGATGAATCGCGTGGCCGATCTCTCCAAGCTGGCCTCATGAGACCGTGCCGATCCGTGCCGCCGATAATCCCGAGCGTGAATCGTCAAGCCGAGATCAACGCCTTTGCGCTCGCAGCGCACGAGACCACCCTCTCCACGCTGCGAGCCGAGCCCGCCCGCGTTGAAGAGGCGCTCGCGCCTGCGCAAGCCCACGCGCCGAGCGGCATGAACCGAGGGCAACTCGAGCACGTCTTGTCCGTCGGCGCGGCCCAGCGCCGCGCCGTCGAGGCCGCAGCATGAAGCTCGTCATCCTCGACCGCGACGGCACCATCAACGCCGAGCGCGACGACTACGTCAAGTCGGCCGACGAGTGGGAGCCGCTGCCCGGCGCGCTGGAGGGCATTGCGCGGCTCAACCACGACGGCTGGCACGTGGTGGTGGCGACCAACCAATCGGGCCTGGGCCGCGGCCTGATCGACATGGCTTCGCTCAACGCCATGCACATCAAGATGAACCAGGGCCTGGCCAAGGTCGGCGGGCGCATCGATGCGGTGTTCTTCTGCCCGCATGCGCCCGATGAAAACTGCAGTTGCCGCAAGCCGATGCCGGGTTTGTTCGAGCAGATCGGCGAGCGCTACGGCGTAGAGCTGCAGGGGCGTCCCGCCATCGGCGACAGCTTGCGCGACCTGCAGGCCGCCGCCGCCGTGGGCTGCGAGACGCATCTGGTGCGCACCGGCAAGTGCGCCGGGCTCGACGACGCGGCCCTCGAGTCGGTCGTGCGACAAGTGCCTGGCACCCTCGTGCATGCCGACCTCGCCACCGCGGCCGAGTTCATCGTGCAGCGTGACCGCCATGCGCGCGCGCTCGCACGCGGCGTGCCTGACGCGCCCGACAGCGGCCCCGGAGCTCTCGGTGCTTGAGGGCGGTGCCGAGCACCGACCCTTCGCGATGAGTGCGCTGCTCGCGCGGCTGCGCTCGGCGCTGTTCATGGCGTGGATGGCAGTCACCGTGGTGCCGTTCGCGATCGCGGCGGTGCTGCTGTCGATCGTCGTGCGCGGCGACCCGGTCTACTGGGTCTGTATCACCTGGCTGCGCCTGTGCATCGGGGGCGCGCGCGTGATCTGCGGCGTGAACTACCGGGTGAGCGGCATGGAGCAGTTGCCGGTGGACCGCCTGTCGGCGGTGATCCTCTTGCCCAAGCACCAGAGCACCTGGGAGACGTTTGCCTTCCCGGCGCTGATGCCGCACCCGCTGTGCTACGTGTTCAAGCGCGAGCTGCTCTACATCCCCTTCTTCGGCTGGGCGATCGGTCGGCTCGACATGATTCACATCGACCGCAACAAGCGCGCGCAAGCCTGGAGTCGGGTTGCCGAGCAGGGCCGGCGCCACATGCAAAAGGGCAACTGGGTCATCATGTTTCCCGAAGGCACGCGCACCGCGCGCGGCAGCCAGGGCGTCTACAAGAGCGGCGGCACGCGCCTGGCGGTGGAGCTGGGCACGCCGGTGGTGCCGATCGCGGTGAGCTCGGCCAAGTGCTGGCCGCGCAAGAGCCTCATGCTGCGCCCCGGCGTGATCGACGTGTCGATCGGCGCGCCCATCGCCTCGGTCGGTCGCCAGAGCGATGAGCTGATGCGCGAGGTCGAGGCCTGGATCGAGCAGGAGATGCGCCGCCTGGACCCCGAGGCCTACGCCGACGCACCCCGCGCCGCCGCATAGCGACTTCTATACTCGCCCGCCATGACGCGCCGGGCGCCCGCAGCCGACCCCACCCAGTACGAACTGCCGCTGTTCGCAGGCAGCGCCGAAGCCATCGGCATCGCGTCGATCGTGGCGACGCGCACGCCCGCACCGACCGCTGCGCCGGCGGTGCAACCCCCCGCCGCCCGGATCGCCCCCCCGCTGTTTCGTCACCCGCGAGCGGCGCGTGAGATCGACCTCGGCCGGTTGGTCGTCGCCTACGAATTCCAGCGCGTGCGGCGCCGCTCGATCGGCATGGTCGTCTCGGCCGAAGGCCTCTCGGTGCGGGCGCCGCGCTGGGTGGGCATCGGCGAGGTGGAGGCGGCGCTGCGCGAGAAGTCGGCGTGGATCCAGGCCAAGCTGGCCGAGCAGCACGAGCGCGCGTGCAAGCACGAGGCCGCGCGCATCGAGTGGCGTGACGGCGCCAGCCTGCCCTTTCTCGGCGAGACGGTGATCTTGGTGCTCGACGCGCGCGCCACCGGCGCCCTGCTCAACACCGACGCCGATGCACTGCCCGGCGTTGCGCGCCTGACCTTGCACATCGGCCTGCCGCACGGCGCGGGCACCGAGCAGATCCGCGACGTGGTGCAAGCCTGGCTCAAGCGCCAGGCGCGGCGCATCTTCGAGGAGCGCTGCGCGCACTTCGCACCGCGGCTCGGCGTCCAGGTGCGCCGCCTCGCGCTGAGTTCGGCCGAGACGCGCTGGGGCAGCGCCAGCGCCGACGGCTCGGTGCGGCTCAATTGGCGGCTCGTTCACTTTGCCATGCCGACCATCGACTACGTCGTGGCCCACGAACTCGCACACCTGCGCGAGATGAACCACAGCGCGCGTTTCTGGGACGTGGTGCGCTCGGTCATCCCCGACCTCGACACCGCCCGCGGCGCGCTGCGCCACGAGACCGTGCCGGTGTTCGACTGAGCGGCGGGCGGACCGCTTGCGCCCATGCCGCTGAGCTGGAACGAGATCAGGTCGCGCGCGATCGCCTTTTCCAAGGAATGGGGCGACGAAACCTCGGAGCGAGCCGAGGCGCAGAGCTTCTGGAACGCCTTCTTCACCATCTTCGGCATCGATCGTCGGCGCGTGACCGCGTTCGAGAAGCAGGTCGGCATGTCGCGCGCCGGACATGCGCTGAAGAACGGCCGCATCGACGCCTTCTGGAAGGGCGTGCTGCTGATCGAGCACAAGAGCGCCGGCCAGAACCTGGAGCGCGCCTTTGCGCAGGCGGTCGACTACTTCGACGGGCTGCCCGAGCGTGACCTTCCGCGCTACGTGCTGGTGAGCGATTTCCGACGCCTGCGCCTGAGCGACTTCGAGACCGGCGAGGAAACCGAGTTCGCGCTGAAGGATTTGCACAAGCACATCCGCCGCTTCGGCTTCATCGCCGGTTACCAGGCCCAGGTCATCAAGCCGCAAGACCCGGTGAACCTGCGTGCGGCCGAGCGCATGGGCCGGCTGCATGACGCGCTCGATGCCAGTGGCTACGACGGTCATGCGCTCGAGGTGATGCTCGTTCGGCTGCTGTTCTGCCTGTTTGCCGACGACACCGGCATCTTTCAGCCGGCGCAGGCGTTTCGGGCCTGGGTGGAAGAACGCACCACCCCCGATGGCAGCGATCTCGGGCCGCAGCTGGCGGCGCTGTTCCAGGTGCTCGACACGCCCGAGGAAAAACGCCCCAAGACGCTCGACGAACAGCTGCGCGCCTTTCCCTATGTGAACGGCCGGCTGTTCGAGGCGGCGCTGCCGCTGGCTTCGTTCAACGCGGTGATGCGCGAGGGCCTGCTCGATGCCTGCGCGATCGACTGGAGCGCCATCAGCCCGGCGATCTTCGGCGCGCTGTTCCAGAGCATCATGGACGCCAAGGCGCGGCGCAATCTCGGCGCGCACTACACCAGCGAGGAGAACATCCTCAAGCTGATCAAGCCGCTGTTTCTCGATGAACTGTGGGCCGAGTTCGAGAAGGTCAAGGGCAACCGCAACCGGCTGTTCGAGTTCCACAAGAAGCTGCGCACGCTCAACTTCCTGGACCCGGCCTGCGGCTGCGGCAACTTCCTCGTCATCACCTACCGCGAGCTGCGCCTGCTCGAGCTGGAAGTGCTGCGCACCGCCTACGACCAGGGTGCGGGTGGCGGCCAGCGGGTGGTGGACGTACACCAGCTCATCCACATCGACGTCGACCAGTTCCACGGCATCGAGATCGAGGACTTTCCGGCCCAGATCGCGCAGGTGGCGCTGTGGCTCATCGACCACCAGATGAACCTGCGCGTCGGCGAGGAGTTCGGCCTGTACTTCGCGCGCATCCCGTTGAAGACCACGCCGCACATCGTGCATGGGAATGCGCTGCGCCTGGAATGGGAGGACGTGCTGCCGGCAGCGAGGTGCAGCTTCGTGCTGGGCAATCCGCCGTTCAGCGGAAAGCAGCATCAGACCGCGGCGCAGAAGGCCGATGTCGCTGCGCTGTTCGCAATGCTCGACGGCGGCGGCGTGCTCGACATGGTGGCGGCGTGGCACGTCAAGGCAACCTTGTATGCACGCGGCAATGACGCCATCGGCATCGGGCTGGTCTCCACCAACAGCATCGTGCAGGGCGAGCAGGTCGGCGTGCTCTGGAGCTGGCTGCTCGCTCAGGGTGTGAGCATCCGTTTCGCCCATCGGACGTTCCGATGGAGCAATGAAGCCAGCGGCATGGCGGCCGTGCACTGCGTCGTCATCGGCTTCGGCCTGCGCCCGGCTGCCCTGAGAACCCTTTACGAGTACGAGACGGTCGACGGCGAACCGCATGCGGTCGCGGCCGGC
>NZ_JANMWL010000030.1:0-3836 GCF_031393925.1 Methylibium sp.
CTTGCCCACGCGCGCCGCGATTTCGGGTTGACCCTGGGTTTCTGCAATCCGCTGCGCCAGCGCCAGTTGCATCGACATCGCGTGCAGGGGGTTGCGCAACTCGTGCTCGACCAACGCCAGCACGTCGTTCTGTTCATCCAGAAGCTGGCGCAATCGCTCGGCTTGGCCGGTTTTCGCGGGTTCGTCGGGTGTTGCGTCCTGGCTTTGGGCGGCCGATGTCATCTCTTGTCCTGCGTCGCCGCGGTGCAGGGCGGCCGCCGAGGATGCCAGTGGCGCCCGAATTCGTCCAGCCTCTCGCCGTTGGACACCAGCGGCGGTGGTTCAAGCCTTCGGTTTGCTTCGATAAGCAAAGTGACTCATCGCGACACCGGGGTCGGGGACGCGTCAAGGTTGTCGGGGCGGGCCGCGGCTTCGGTGCGGCCGCGCGAGGCGCGTACGCCCTTGCGGCTGCGCGGTTCGGCCTGGTTTTCGAGCGCCAACTGAGTCTGCTCGACGATCTCCCTGGCCGTCGCCGCGTCATGGAAGAACAGCTTGCGCTTGGCCGAGGCGCGCATTTGTGTCGTCGACTTGCCCATCGCTTCCAGCTCGATCTCGATGGCGCGCTCGCCGCTGCGCGCCCTGATCAGCTCGGCGCCACCGTCTTGCCGGTCGATGCCTTCGACCTTGATACCCATGCGCCCGAGCGCCGCCAGCGACGCCTTCTTTACCTGCGGCGTGGTGGCCGTGAAGGTGCGATGGCTGATGCTGTTGGCGGTGTGCGTCACCCCCGCCGAGGCGCCGACCCCGAGCGCGGTGAGAGCGAGCGCCTCGCAGCCGCCGAGCGACGCCGCCACGGCGATCAGGGCCGTCATGCGGACGGCCAACGCGAGCGCAGCGTCTCTCATCAAAGAGTCCCGGGCCAGCGCCGCCGCGGTGCGGCGGCAAACGGCTTCGGCAACCCGCGTGCCCATGCTCCGCCCGCAGCGTCAGAAACTCGCGCTCGGCTTGCCCTCAGGCTGCGCGGTTCGACCGGATGAAGGCGCCAGTCCTCCGCCCTTCGGACCGGCTCGCCCTCGAGGCGCGAGCCGGCGAGTCGACGCGTAATGAAGGCCTAGAACCTTGCGACCAGCGTCGCCCTGAACGAGCGGCTCTCGATCGGATGAAAGTGAAGATCGGCGACGCCTTCAGCCGCCTCACCCGGCAGCCGCGAGGTGTAGTAGTAATCGATCGCCGACGCCTGACGGTTGGTCAGATTGAAGCCTTCGAGTTCGACCTGCAATTTGGGGCTGATCTTGTAGCCGATCCGCCCGTTCAGCGTGGCCGTGCTCTTGGAGCGCACGGAGTTGTCCTCGATCAGCGGCCGCGGCCCGAAGTAACGCGCCTGCACCGCCCCGAACCACGGACCGAGGTTGTCGAGCGCCAGCGCCACGGAGGCAACCCCCTCGACCGCGCCCGGAATGCGCGTGCCCTCCGGCGCTGCGTCGCGAAGGCGCGCTCGAGCGAACGCCACGTCGGCGTCGACGGTCAGCCAGTCGCTCAGCCGGTAGTAGTTCGCCAGCTCGACGCCCGTGCGCCGGCTGGGCCGGCCGGCTTGCGTGGTGCCCGCGTCGCCGACGAACACAAGTTCGGAATCGAAGTCCAGACGGTAGACCGACAGCGAGGTCTGCAGCCCCGCAATGAGGGACGTGCGCGCACCGAGTTCGATGCCCTTCGAGCGCACCAGCGGCGTCACCGGGTCGACCGCATCCCCGCTGTTGGGATCGACCTTGATGACCGTGCCGCGCGCATCGTTGCTGTGAAACCCGGTGCCCGCATTGGCGTAGAGCTCGGTCTTGTCCCAAGGGCCGAAGATCAAGTTGAGTTTCGGGCTGAGCTTGCTGGCGTCGGTCGTGCCGGAGTTCTCCGCCCGGTCGCTGCGCACATCGAATCGGTAGGTGTCCGCGCGCACGCCCACCACGGTGCGAAACCACTTCGCCCATCGCGTCGCGTTCTGCAGGTAGGCGCCGACGCTCGATTCGACGATGTGGTCGCGGCGGGTGACCGACAGCGTCTGGCGCGCCCTGGTGTTGAGCAGGCCGTTAAAGATGTTGTCGCTCTGGATCTGAAGCCCCACCTCGTTTTCACTGTCGAGTCCGAACCATGCCGCCTGCCAGGTGTGCTTGGCGTTCAGTGCGGTCATGGTGCGGCGGTCGGGTTGCGCGAATTGATCGCCGTCGACCGGGTTGTCGAGGAAGTAGGTGAAGTTGGAGAACAGGTCGAGCTTCCAGTGCGCCAGGTAGGCGTTGATTTCGGTCGATGTCGTGTCGCCCGTGCGCCGCCACGCGCCCGAGAGGCTGTAGCGGTGGGCACGGCCGCCGTCCGTCGGGTCGATCAGATCAAAGCGGTTCAGCCGGCCGCTGTCCACGGCGCGTTTTGGCACCTGGTCGGTGGCGTTCCATTTGGCGGAATAGGCCATGCCGGTGAGGTTCCAGCCGTTTGCCGTGTCGCCCTGCGAATACCGCAACACCCCGTTGACCTTGCGGTAGTTGTCCGGGTGGATGAAGGGACCGTCGTTGTGCAGTGCTTCGAGCGCGTAGAGCAGTTTTCCGGCAGCGAAAGCCGGCGAATCGGCGAGCAGTGCGCGACGGTATCCGTTCTCGCCCAGGCCGATGCTGGCAATGCCGCTGGGCAATGCATCGGCATAGGTGACGGCAACAGCGCCGGCCGACGCGAAGTCGCCCTCGCTGGCGTCGTAGGGCCCCTTCTTGTAGCGCAGGCCGGTGGCCAGTTCGGGGATCAGGAAGTTGAGGTCGGTCCAGCCCTGGCCGTGACCGTGGCTGCGCTGGTTGACGAGCATGCCGTCGACGCTGGTGCGCAGATCGGTGCCGTGGTCGAGGTTGAAGCCGCGCAGGTAAAACTGGTTGGCCTTGCCCTCGCCGCTGTGCTGGCTCACCACCAGGCCCGGCGTGGCCTCGAGCAGTTCACCCGGGCGATAGACGGTACGTGCTTCGAGCTGCTTCTGAGTCACGGTGCCCACGCTGGCCGCATCCGCCACGCCCACCTGCTGGGTGGTCGAGCCGATGACAGTGACTTTCTCGAGCGCTTGTTCGCCACCCGCCCGGGCCACGCCGGCCAGTGCGAGCATAGCAACTGCAGCGGCGACGCGCTGCCGAGTGCAGGGTGAAGCGCTGCGATGCGCTGTCGTGCCACGGGCGGCGATCAGTGTCTGCGTGCAGAGCGCGCCTGGCCGCAAGCGGTTGCGCGGGGAAGAAGGGTTCATGGTGTTTCTCACTCGTCAGAGGTGTCGTGTGGTGGCAAGCCAGGTCGCTTCGCCGTAGATCGCAGGGATCCTGGCGACAGCGACGCGGCAGCAATCTGTGCGGCGCGGCCGTCTCGCCTTAGCGAGCGACGGGCCGCGTCTGAGCGCAGCGAAAACGGCGGGCGCGGCGGAACGGCAAGAGCGGTCAGTGCGGCGCCCACAGGCCCGATGTGCCCCCCAGCCAATCGGGGGCGACGCTCAGCACACGACACGATCCGCCGAAACCACGCTCGCTAAGCGGACGCGGCCTCGCTCGAGAGCTAGGCGTGACGAGGCGGGCGCTCGAGCCGACCCGGATAGCGGGTCGACGACGGCCAGGTCGGCCGCGAAGGCAGGGACTGGGCAGCAGCAGACGGCGGCCAAGTCAAGGCAGTGGGCAACACGGCCAAGAAGAAAGCGCCCGAGGCAGCCGGGCTCGCGCCCTCGTCGCCACCGGCCGCGTCGATCAGGCGCTGAGGCTCGCTGCGCACCACGCTCGCGTCATTGCGGGGGTGGTGGTGGCGTTGCGGTGCCGCCGAGATGGCGTCGTCGCGATAAGCACTCTCTGCAATGGCTGTCG
>NZ_JANMWL010000059.1:0-3718 GCF_031393925.1 Methylibium sp.
GATAACTCGGGACGGGGAAGTCCCTTTCATTCGTTGGGCGTCAGAAAGTGAACCTTACGCCCATTCACCGTGATGCACGAAGCATCTGGGAAGATCCGTCAATGAACTCCTTTACCAGCCCAGAGCCATCGTTTGCGTATGAGTCGACCGAGGCGAGGCGAGAGCTTGGAATCCCAAACGTCTCCGAAGTGCACTTTGCTATCACCGACCTTGCGGAGAACCTTCTGCCGATTGCGGAGACATCCTCTGCCGATCCAAACAGACAGAGGACCGCCGCACTCAGAACAGCATCGGGCGCAGTGCTTTTTGGCTGGCCTCTTCTGCTCGCTGAGCGCGAACTTCGCATGAATCTTGATCTCGCCGTGGAGCCTGGCGAGCACGCAACTCACTGGATCACCAATGACAAGGACTGGCTATCAGAAGCCGTAGCCCAGCTGCGCGAAGAAGGGTTGGTTATTCGACGCAACTTTCAGAGACAGCGCACCAACTATGGCTGGCGAGAACTCGAAAATGACGCCTAACTGTTCCATGGCGAATCACCGCTCATCACCCATCGCGCGGGCGGTTTTGCGTGTGTTCGACCGTTCCGGGATAGGCAGCTTCACTCCTTGTTGTGCAGCAGAGCTGCTTTGCGAACAGCCGTGTTATGCAGCAGGTCTGCGCCCGATATCTAGGTCGATCAGTCGTACCGAGAATCGGCCATGACCGTCCCCACGTACGACAAATTCATTGAACCTGTTCTTCGGTTCCTGGCTTGCCATCTCAGTGGCGCTCCAGCTCGCGAAGTTCATGAGGCGGAAGCTCAAGCGCTCGGCGTTAGCGATACTGACCGCCAAGAGCTCCTTCCCAGCGGCGCTCAACCCATTTACAAGAATCGTGCGGGTTGGGCGCACGATCGGCTAAAACGCGCAGGTCTATCAAGCAGCCCTCGCCGTGGCTTCTGGCAGCTCACCGACGAAGGGCGCGCCTTCGTTGCAAAGCACTCTGTTCCGCTCTTGCCGAAAGAGGTTGAGCAACTGGCAATCGGATTCATGGACGTGCGGCTCCGCCCGCCGTCAACAGGAGAGTCGCTTGCCTCCCCTTCGCTACTCCGGGCGCCAGCTATCGAGTCGGCTGTTGCGAGTCCTGATGATCGCCTCGGCGAAGCCCTTTCAGAGTTGCGCCGTTCGGTCGCCGCAGAACTTCTGGAGTCCTTAGGGTCCGTTTCGCCCTCATTCTTCGAGACCATCGTTCTCGATTTGCTTCACCGAATGGGATACGGAGCCAGCCGCGCCGATCTTCAACGCGTCGGTGGTTCAGGAGACGGCGGAATCGACGGCGTAATCTCACTGGACAAACTAGGACTCGAGAAAGTCTACGTTCAAGCGAAGCGCTGGCAAGGTACGGTCGGTCGACCCGAAGTTCAGGGCTTCTACGGTGCTCTGGCTGGGCAGCGCGCTAACAAGGGCGTGTTCATCACAACCTCGGGCTACACCTCACAAGCCATCGAGTTCGCGAAGTCGGTAGAACGCATCGTTCTTGTTGACGGCCCGCGCATGGCCGAGCTCATGATCGACCACGAGGTCGGAATATCAGCGCGCACCGTCAAGATCCCAAAGATCGACAGCGACTACTTCGATGAAGAATCGACCTAGATGGCTTCTCACTGTCAATAGGGCGCGCCGAAGCCCGACGCCACAGCCTTTGACTCTGGCAACGCTGCGTCGGGTACTGCGGGAAGAGCTTCACACGTCCTGAGCCAATTCAAAGAGAAGCAGGTGGCTACTGGCGCGGTTGCACACAAGGCTTCCGCGCTATCGGGGAAGGGCGGGCCCGGCCGCTCGTTCGGGCCCGCTGACATCACCGCGGCTTTTCGCTCAAGGGAAAGTTGACCTCGATTTCCACGCCGTCCGGGTCGTCGAACATCAATTGATGGACGCCGTAGTCGGCCAGCGTGCGCTCGGTGAAGCGCACGTCGGCCTTGTTCAGGCGAGCGATGAAGTCGACCCGATCGGTGCCGTTGAACGCCATGTGCTCGAGGTTGCCGGTCTGGCGTGCCGGCCCTTCTGCGTGGCTGGGTGCGCTGCGGCCAAGAAAGGCATCCAGCGCGGCGCCCGTGCCGAGCAGGTGGGCAATGGCCTGGTCGCCGAGGAACAGCAGCCGCATCGGAAACGCGAAGCCATCGAGCGCCTCGACACGCAAGCCCATCACGTCGGCGTAGAACCGTGCCGATGCATCGATGTCGCGGCTGCGTACGGTGTAGTGGTCAAACTGGGTCAGCGGCATGGTGCGCACTCCTTTGAAAAAAGCGTGGCCGGGCGGTGTTGCCGTCGGCGGTGCGTCCGGCCGCCCCGCCGACGGATCCAAAGGCGTCAAGCGCCCGAAGTGAGCGCGTAGCCGCGGCCGGCGTAGTCGAGACCGCCGATGCGATGTTCTTTCACGCCGGGGTGGGTCGGGCAGGCGTAGTAGGCGCGGATCTCGGTGATGCGGCCATCGCCCGCAAAGCGAAACCACTCGTCGCCGCGCAGCACCAGGCCGAGCTTGTTCTTGAAGTGCGTCCACTCGATCACCGCCTGCCCGCTCTCGGGGTCACCGACAAAGTTGTCCATGACCCATTGCGAGCCCATCTCGGCGACGCATTTGACCCAGCAGTCGGCAATTGCAGCGGCGCCTCGCAGCGCACCGAAGCTGCCCTCGGGAAAGTAGTGCGTCCCCTCGGGGTCGAAGCACGCCATGATCCCTTCACGGTCGCCGCTGTTGCAGGCGGCGTAATAGGCGCGGATCGAACGCTCCATCTGGTCTCGGGTGATGCTCATGCCGGGTCTCCTGTGGCTTGTGTTTTTGATGACACGGCGCGTTCCGCACAGTGGGCCGCGGTGTTCGCGACGCTGTGGGAGGCGGGCTGGTCCTTCGCTGCGGGCAGGCTAGACGGGACGATCGAGGCTGTCCAATATTTTTCTCGGCAGCGCTCGATACCCGCTCGGTCGGTGTCGGTTCAGGGGCGCATCGCAAGATCGGCGGCGATGCCCGCGAACAGCGCGAAGCCCACCCAGTGGTTGAGCCGAAACGCCTTGAAGCAGCCCTCGCGTGAGCGCCCGCGGATCAGGCTCCAGTGCCACAGCGCCTGGGCGGCGGCCGCGGCCAGGCCGAGCGCGAACCCGCCGCCCAGGCCGTGACCGAAACCGAGCAGTCCCCAGCTCGCCAGATAGACGCCGTAGAAGCCCATCACCGCGACCACGTCGAAGCGCCCGAGCGTGATCGCCGAGGTGCGCATGCCGATGCGCAGGTCATCGTCGCGGTCGACCATGGCGTACTCGGTGTCGTAGGCCAGCACCCAGAACAGGTTGCCGGCGAGCAGCGCCCAGGCCAGCGGCGGCACGCTGCCCTGCACCGCCGCGAAAGCCATCGGGATGCCGAAGCTGAAGGCCACGCCGAGCACCGCCTGCGGCATCGCGACATGGCGCTTGGCATACGGATAGACCACGGCGACGGCCAATGCCGCGAACGACAGCCAGGTGGTGGCCGTGTTGGTGGTCAGCACCAGCGCAAAGGCGGCCAGGGCCAGCACGGCGCCGAGCGTGAGCGCCGCGCGCACCGACACCGCGCCGCGCGTCACCGGCCGCTGGGCGGTGCGCTTGACGTGGCGGTCGAAATCGCGGTCGGCCACGTCGTTGAGGCAGCAACCGGCGCTGCGCATCAGCACCGTGCCGAGCGTGAACACGGCCAGCAGCCGCCAGCC
>NZ_JANMWL010000123.1:0-6848 GCF_031393925.1 Methylibium sp.
GCTTCCTTGGCCGGGAGGTAGTCCTCGACCCTGAAGCCCTTGACCTCGCCGGCAAAGCGGCAGGCCAGGTCGGACGCATCGAACTTGGTGACGTTGGCGATGCCGGAGCGCCCGGCCACCAGGTTGGCCCAGGACTCGGCCACCGTGTTGCCCACGGGGGTGACGAGACCCAGTCCGGTCACGACGACGCGACGACGGCTCATGCGAAATGGAATGCAGTCGGGCAATACGACGGGCTGGACTCAGGCCTTCGCGTGGGACTTGGCGTAATCGATCGCCAGTTGCACGGTCGTGATCTTCTCGGCCTCTTCGTCCGGGATCTCGATGCCGAATTCATCCTCGAGCGCCATCACCAGCTCGACGGTGTCGAGCGAGTCCGCGCCCAGATCGGCGACGAAGGCCTTTTCAGTGGTGACTTCGCTTTCGGCCACGCCAAGTTGCTCGGCAATGATCTTCTTGACGCGTGCTTCGATATCGCTCATGACTCCTCCAAGGAGTGGTTGCAAAAACAGCCGTCGATTCTAAGGGCTCTACGGAGACAGCCCTGAGGTCCGTTCGTGGCGCAGCGCGGCGCGCGTGCAGCGGCCGCGCCGATTCAGTTCATGAACATGCCTCCATTGACATGCAGTTCGCAGCCGGTGATGTAGGCCGCCTGCTTCGACGCGAGAAAGGCCACCGCATGGGCGATCTCCTCGGGAAGGCCCAGCCGCCCGAGCGGAATCTGAGCCAGCAATGCGGTCTTCTGCGCCTCGGGCAGGCGCTCTGTCATGTCGGTGGCAATGAAGCCCGGCGCGACGCAGTTGACGGTGATGCCGCGGCTGCCGAGTTCGCGTGCGAGCGAGCGCGTCATGCCGGCGACGCCCGCCTTGGCGGCCGCGTAGTTCGCCTGACCCGCGTTGCCGCTGGCCCCGACGACCGACGTGATGTTGACGATGCGGCCGAAGCGCTGCTTCATCATCGGCCGGATCGCGGCACGGCTGGCGCGAAACACCGCCTTGAGGTTGGTGTCGATCACCGCGTCCCAGTCATCGTCCTTCATGCGCATCGACAAGGTGTCGCGCGTGATGCCGGCGTTGTTGACGAGCACGTGCAGGCCGCCGTCTTGCTTGACGATCGCGTCGATGGCGGCGTCGAGCGCGATCGGGTCGGTGACGTCGAGCACCAGGCCGCGGCCGCCGTGCACCGCCAGCGCCTCACCGATGGCCGCCGCGCCGGCTGCACTGGTGGCCGTGCCGATCACCTTGAAACCCTGCGCCGCGAGCGTGCCAGCGATCGCACGGCCGATGCCGCGGCTGGCGCCCGTGACGAGGGCCGTTTGCGTTGGGATGTCGCTGATGCTCATCGGGGTAGCTTCGTGCTGCGCACTCCGGTATTCGCCCTGCGGGCGGACGTGCGTGCTCATGTGAACGCCCCTTTTGTGTCGCCGAGGCTCGCCGGATCGAAGATGTTGGCGGTGACGAGCTCGGCATCGATCCGCTTGACCAGCCCCGCGAGCACCTTGCCGGGGCCGCATTCGGCAAGGTGCGTGACCCCACGGCCCTTGAGCGCCTGAACCAACTCGACCCAGCGCACCGGCCCGAACGCCTGCCGGTAGAGCGCGTCGCGAATGCCTTGCGCGTCGACCGCGACGGCAACGTCGATGTTGTTGAGCACCGGCAGCGTTGGCACGCCCAGCGACGTCGCGGCCAGCCGTTCGCGCAGCGCCTCGGCCGCGGGCTTCATGAGGCTCGAATGAAAGGGCGCCGATACCGCCAGCGTCAAAGCGCGTTTGGCGCCCGCCGCCTTGGCCAGCTCGCAGGCCTTGTCCACCGCGGCCTTGGTGCCCGAGATGACCGTTTGCTTCGGGTCGTTGTAATTGGCCGCCTCGACCGGCTCGCCCGTGGCCGCCGCCGCCTCGGCGCAGGCGGCGCGCACGGCCTGGGCGTCCAGGCCGAGAACAGCCGCCATGGCGCCGCTGCCCACCGGCACCGCGTCTTGCATCGCCCGCGCACGAAAGCGCACCAGCGGCACCGCGTCGGCCAGCGTCAGCACACCGGCAGCGACCAGTGCGCTGTACTCGCCGAGCGAATGGCCGGCGACGATGGCGGGCACGGTGCCGCCCTCGGCCCGCCAGGCGCGGTAACACGCGATGCTGGCGGCGAGCATTACCGGCTGCGTGTTGGCCGTGAGGTCGAGCGCTTCTTTCGGGCCGGCGTGGATCAGCGCGGCGAGGTCTTCTCCGAGCGCCTGCGAGGCCTCTGCCAGCGTGTCGCGCACGACCGAGTGATCGCCCCAGGCGTCGAGCATGCCCACGCTCTGCGAGCCCTGGCCGGGAAAGACGAATGCAATGGCGGTCATGGTCGGTTGTTATCGGGGTCGGCGAACGAGCGCCACCCCGCGCTCAAAAGTCGAGCAGCACCGCTCCCCAGGTGAAACCGCCGCCCACGCCTTCAAGCATCACCGTGTCGCCACGCTTGACCTGGCCGCGGCGCACCGCGTGGTCCAGTGCCAGCGGTATCGACGCAGCCGAGGTGTTGCCGTGCTCGTCGACGGTGACCACGAGCTTGTCCAGCGGCAGCTTCAGCTTCTTGGCGGTGCTCTGCATGATGCGGATGTTGGCCTGGTGCGGGATCAACCAGTCGAGGTCGCTTTCCTGCCGGCCGGCCTTGGCGAGCACGGCGCGCGCCGCATCCTCCAGCACGCTCACTGCCAGCTTGAAAACCGCCTTGCCATCCATCTTGAGCAGCGGATCACCAATCACCTTGCCACCCACCACCGTGCCCGGCACGCAGAGGATGCCGACATGGCGCCCGTCGGCGTGCAGCTCGGTGGCCAGCAGGCCGGGCGTGTCGCTCGCTTCCAGCACCACGGCGCCGGCGCCGTCGCCGAACAGCACGCAGGTCGTGCGGTCCTTGAAATCGAGGATGCGCGAGAACACCTCGGAGCCGATCACCAGGGCGCAACGCGCGCTGCCGGTGCGGATCATCGCGTCGGCCACGGTGAGTGCGTAGACGAAGCCGGAGCACACCGCCTGCACGTCGAACGCGGCGCAACCATGCACACCGAGCTTTTGCTGCACGAGGCAGGCGGTCGAAGGGAAGATCATGTCGGGCGTGGACGTGGCCACCAGGATCAGGTCGACATCGGCGGCCTGGCGGCCGGCGGCCTCGAGCGCGTGGCGCGCGGCCGGCAGCGCCAGGTCGCTGGCGGCCATGTCGGCGTCGGCGAAGTGGCGTGCGCGGATGCCGGTGCGCTCGACGATCCACTGGTCCGACGTTTCCACGCCGTCCCGAGCCAGCTCATCGGCAAGCTGCTGGTTCGTCAGGCGCCGCGGCGGCAAGTAGCTGCCGGTGCCGGTGATGCGCGTGTACGGGGCGAACGAAGGGGCAGTCGGGGTCATGCGGCTTGGGGCACCACCGGGGCTTGGCCGCCCGGCGGAGGTGGCAGGGCCTGCAGCGTCTGGAGGATGCGATCGTGAACCTGTTCGAGCAGGCGGTTGCGCGCGGCATCATAAGCCCGGTTCAGCGCCTGCTCGAAGGCGAAGGCGTCGGCCGACCCATGGCTCTTGAACACCAGCCCACGCAAGCCGAGCAGCGCCGCACCGTTGTAGCGACGGTGGTCGACGCGCCGCTTGAAGCGGTTGAGCACGGGCAATGCAACCAGTGCGGCGAGCTTGCTGTACCAGTTGCGCGTGAACTCCTGGCGAATGAAGCTCGAGAGCATCGACGCCAAGCCTTCGGCAGTCTTGAGCGCGACATTGCCGACGAAGCCGTCGCACACCACGATGTCGGTCTTGCCGGTGAAGATGTCGTTGCCTTCGACGTTGCCGTGGAAGTTGAGATGCCCGCCGGCCGCTGCCGCGCGCAGCAGCTCGCCGGCACGCTTGATGGTCTCACTGCCCTTGATCGCTTCTTCGCCGATGTTGAGCAGCCCGACGCTTGGGTGGGGCCGGCCCTCGACAGCCGCGACCAGCGCACTGCCCATCACCGCGAACTGCAGCAGATGCTCGGCCGAGCAGTCGACGTTGGCGCCGAGGTCGAGCACCGTGGTGTGGCCATCGCGCTGGTTGGGCATGACGGTCGCGATCGCCGGACGGTCGATGCCCTCGAGCGTCTTGAGCACGTAACGCGCGACCGCCATCAAGGCGCCAGTGTTGCCCGCCGAGACGCATGCATGCGCCGCGGCCACGCCGTCCACCAGCTTGACCTGACTGATCGACACCCGCAAGGAGGAGTCGCGCTTGCGGCGCAGCGCAACCTCGACGGAATCGTCCATCGTCACCACTTCGCTGGCCACCACCAGCGTGCAGCGCGCCCAGCCGGCAGCGGGTGCGAGCGCCTCGGCGCGGCCGACAAGCAGGAGTTCGGCCTCGGGATGCGCGGCCAGGAACGAGCGACAGGCCGGCAGCGTGACGGCCGGGCCATGATCGCCGCCCATGCAATCGACCGCCAGGCGCACGGATCCGCTCAAGGGAACGGCCGCCGAGTCGTGATCCATGTCAACGGGGGGGAAGGACGCATGAGCCCGCACGACCGCCCGAAGGACGAATACCGGAGCGCGCAGCACGACGTAGCTCCGGTGAGCGCACTGCGATGCGACGGCGGGTGGGATCGGCACATGACAGCAAGGCCTTGGGCCGCTGCACGCCGATCGACGCTGCAATGAACAACGCCCGGCGACCTGCGAAACAGGTGGCCGGGCGTGACCGTGCAGGTTTGCGACCGGGCCCGGGCGCACCACCGGCCCGACCGCATCGACTCAGTGCCCGCCGGGCCGCCCCGAGGGCGCTGAGCGCCGCGGGGGGGCAGTGAACGCAGTGGGCGTGGTGGCTCGACTCAGGCATCCGCCTTGGTCTTGAGCACCTTGCGGCCGCGGTAGAAACCGGTCGCGCTGATGTGGTGGCGCAGGTGCGTCTCACCGGTGGTCGACTCGATCGCGATGCCCGGCGTGGTCAGGGCGTTGTGCGAGCGATGCATGCCACGCTTTGAAGGTGACTTCTTGTTCTGTTGAACGGCCATGATGGGCTCCTGGGTCGTGCTGGCGCCGCGGTCGAACGGGGCGCGGTGCGCCGGAGCCGGGCTCCGGGGCGGTGAGCGAAACGCCATGCCGCGTCTGCGGAGCATGACAGGGCCCGCACCCCGATTGCGGGCAGTGTGCGGAAAAGCGGAGGAGTGTATCAGCGCAGCGACGCACCCTCGGTGGCGCTCAGTGGGCACCGCCCGGTTTCTTCAACGCCTGAAGCGCGGCGAACGGGTGCGGCGGTGCCGACACCACGACGTTGTCGTCAAGCGTGCCGGTCACCAGCGGATGCGGGCAGCGCTCATGGCGTGGCACCAGCGGCAAGGCAAGCAGCAACTCGTCTTCGGCCAGCTCGCGCAGGTCCAGCGCGGGCGTGAGCTCCAGCACGTCGTCCTCGCTGTCGATATCCAGCGCAGCGGCCTGCTGTTCGCCGGGAACGAAGCGCAGCAAACGGTCGACCTCGACCCGCTCGTCCACCGGCCCGAGGCAGCGCTGACACTGCAGCCGCAATGACGCACGGACCGTCAGGTGAAGCGTGATTTCGGGGACATTGCCGCCCCGCTCGCGCCGCTCGCCGCGCGCCGACCACTGAACCGGATCGCTGTCACCGGGCGGTGTATCGGGATGCGCACTGGCGGCCAGACGACGCAGCGACGCAAGCGGCCAGCTGCCCTCCAGGCTCGCCGCGGCCTTGGCCAGGGCGTTCACGTCCAGCCGCAGGCAATCGAATCGACTCGTTTTCATCGGCTGGCGAGTGTATAGGCCGGTGGCCGCGACAATGCCGGCATGGACCCTTCGGCCACCTCGCTTTCGATGCCCCGGTTGGTGCTGGCCTCGACCTCGCGCTACCGCCGCGAGCTGCTCGAACGGCTGCGGTTACCGTTTCGCAGCGAGTCACCGCAGGTCGACGAAACCCCGCTGCCCGGCGAGCAGCCGGCCGAACTCGTCTTGCGCCTGGCGCTGGCCAAGGCGCGTGCCGTGGCTGGGCGACAAACCGACGCGGTCATCATCGGCTCGGACCAGGTGGCCGACTTCGATGGCACGCCGCTGGGCAAACCAGGCACGCATGACCGCGCAGTGGCGCAGTTGCGCGCGATGAGTGGTCGCGCGGTCGTGTTCCACACCGGTGTTGCGGTGCTGCGTCCGGCCACCGGCTTCGAGCGCGTCGTGCGCGTTGCGGTCACGGTGCGTTTTCGCGCTCTTGGCGACGCCGAGATCGAGCACTACCTTCAAGCCGAGCGCCCTTACGACTGTGCCGGCAGCGCCAAGTCCGAGGGACTGGGTATCGCCTTGATCGACGCGATCGAGTCCGATGACCCGACGGCGCTGGTCGGCCTGCCGCTGATCGCCACCGCCCGCTTGCTGCGCGAAGCGGGGGTCGATGTGCTGGGCGGCCGAGCGCGATGAGCGCAACAAGCGCAATGAGTGGCGCCTTGATCCTCGTTCCGAACACGCTCGATCTCGGCACCGGCACGCCGTGCGCCCTTCAAGACGTGCTGCCGCAGGCCGTGCTCGAGACGGCGGCACGGTTACGGCATTGGGTGTGCGAGAACGCCAAGACGACGCGCGCCTTTCTCAAGCGTGTCGACAGCGTCGTGCCGCTCACGCACCCGCTGCAATCGCTCGACATCCGCGAGCTTCCTCGCGCACCGAAGGGCAGCGCCGTGGCGCTGCCGTCTAGCGTCGCGGCAGCGATGCGCGAGTTGCTTGCACCGGCGCTGAGCGGTCACGAACTGGGCCTGATCAGCGATGCCGGCCTGCCCGCCGTGGCCGACCCCGGCACCGCGCTGGTTGCAGCGGCCCACGCCGCCGGCATCGCGGTGCGGGTGCTGCCCGGGCCCAGCTCGCTC
>NZ_JANMWL010000162.1:0-9039 GCF_031393925.1 Methylibium sp.
GTCGGCCCTGCAAATCTCCGCCAGCCCGCACAAACGCTTGCTCTGCGGGGTGAATGCCAATAGCGCGATCTCCCAGGATTGATTCCAATCGATATCAGTTCCTGGGAGTTTTGGAGAGCGCATCCGATGGCCACCGACGACTTTTTCCGCGCCCGGCTGGACTCGATGATCGACATGCGCCACCCGCTGGTGGTGCTGGCCACGCGCATGCCCTGGACCGATATCGAAGCCTCGCTGGCCCCGCTGCTCGCGCACAAGGATCGCAGTGGCCGTTTGGTCCAAGATGCCGACCTGTTCGGGCCCACCGCGCAGCTCGCTGGCGCTGGCCTGAGCAACGCCGGCCGCCCGCGCTTGCCTATCCGCCTGATGGTCGCGCTGCTGTACCTCAAGCACGCCTTCAACCTGAGCGATGAAGAACTCTGCGAGCGCTGGAGCGAGAACGTGGTCTGGCAGTTCTTCAGCGGCCTGGCGTACTACGAGCCGCGCCTGCCGTGCGACGCCACGCAGATCGGCCGCTTTCGCCGTGTGCTGGGTGAGGCCGGTGTCGAGCAACTGCTCAAGTCCACCATCGAAGCGTCCGTGTCGATGGGCGCGGTGAAGAAGTCCGAGTTCGAGATGATCATCGTGGACACCACGGTCCAAGAGAAGGCCATCGCGCACCCGACCGACAGCCGCTTGCTGGAGATCGCGCGGCACAAGGTGGCCAGCGCCGCCAAGCGCTGCGGCATCGCGCTCAAACAGACATTCGCCAAGGAGGGCCGTGAGCTGCGCCGCAAGGCCGGTGGCTACGCGCACGCCAGGCAGTTCAAGCGTCTGCGCCGCACGGTCAAGCGCCAGCGCACGATCCTGGGCGCACTCATGCGCAATGCACGGCGCGGACTGGAATCAATTTCGCAGGGAGTTGCTGGGCATGAGCCCACCGCGCTGGCCATCACTGAGCTGATGAAGTGGCTGGAGCGCGCCGAGCGCATTCGCACCCAGCAGCGCCACAGCAAGAACAAGCTCTACGCGCTGCATGCACCCGAGGTGGAATGCATCGGCAAAGGCAAGGCCAGGAAGCCCTTCCTTCGATACCTCAGGATGATCGGAAGTCAGGTCAGCCTGGCCGTCACGCACAAGCTGGGCTTGATGGTGGGCGCCCGGTCTTTCCCAGGCAATCCGTATGACGGCCACACGCTGGCCGAACAACTCGAGCAGACCAACACGCTGCTGCAAGACATCGGCGTCAGGCCCACCACGGCGGTCGTTGATCTGGGGTTCCGCGGCGTGGACGAAGCCTGCGCGCCGGTGCAGATCATCCACCGCGGCAAGTTCAAGTCACTGGACAAACAGCAACGACGCTGGCTCAAGCGGCGCCAGGCGATCGAGCCGGCCATCGGCCACACCAAGAGCGACAACCGGATGGACCGCTGTTGGCTGGGCGGCAGCAGTGGTGACGCGCTGCATGCGGTGCTGTGCGCCGCAGGGTTCAACATCCGCTGGCTGCTGCGAGCGATCGCCACCAAGGGCCTGGTGGCCCTTCTTTTGCTCTTCTCGCAGGTGGCGTTGTATGCGGCATGTATCGGCCACGCGCTGCAAATTGCCCTGCGTGCCGTTGGACAACGTGATCGGCGGTTCGAGTGGCGACGCTGGCGGGTCACGCCAAGTTTGGCGACAGGGTGAAGATCGATTTCGCAGGGCCGACTAGATACCGTCTTCGTCCTCGAATGCCGGTCGATATGTGCCAGCCGGAAGTGTATTGACGACGAGTCCAGGACGAAAGGAGAACGGCTTTTCTAGGACTACAACAAGACCGGCACCCGGGAACCCATTCAGACCGCGATTGGAGGACACGGGGCGATAGTTGGCACAGGAGCTAAGCACCACAAGTGCAACGGTCAGGATCGCCAATCTAGTAATTGCTGTCATGACCGTCTCGTGAGCCCTTTTCATACGCATGCTGTTGGCGCGACGATTTGCGCGGTTCGGTGTTGCATTGCCTTTCAAGATCAGACACTTGAGGGGTGTTTCTTAAGATCCCCCAATGGCACGGCCGACCAAGTTGATGAGCGTTCCGGATGTCACCGAACCCACGAAGTTCGCCGGGTTCAGTGCATTTAGTATTCGCTCGGCTATGGAAGGCTGTCCTTCTCCAGTCCCGAAGGGCTTGCTCAAATGCGCAAGTCCCTTGAAGGTTAGCTGATAGAACCCAGGTTCTCTCTCCCGAATGAAACCCTCTGCGGTTAGAGCGAAGATAGCTCCTTCCAATACGTCGGCGATGCGCTTCGCCTCCGCCTTCTTTCCGTTTAGCTGTTCGTTGAGCGCATCGAGCTTCGCCGTTGCTGCAACCACGGCCTCCTTTGAAAGCACCCCAGCCTCATCAAGTAGCGTCTGCATTCCGCTCCGCGTGGAGACTTTGCGTTCAGTGATCACCGTATCAGTTTGCGCAGACATGAGGGCGGACATGTCTTCTCTAGGAATTCGGATTGCGACAGGGAAGCTTTCGTAGGTGGAAGCGAAGATTTGCGCGGCGAAAACGCCAAATAGTTCGTTATTCTTCATCGAGTAGATTTCATTGGTTTACGCATTACTTAGGGCTGTATCGGCTTTTTATTCCATCGATCGTTCTTAGGTCGTCGTAATACTTCTTGTCGCCTGAATCCTTGTCTTCAAACGTGCGCTGACTATGTTTGAAACACGGGTTGCACCAGCCGAGTTTCACTCGTTGGAAGTCGGCGCTTTCGCCAAAGGTTGTCGACTGCCCACAATTCTTGCAGAGTGTCTTAGGCTTTTCCATCGTTCTGTCCTTCGTGTGGGAACGGTCTGTGAAGTTGGAATTGGGGCTAGCGACATGAGCGGCAGGCCAAAGGGCGCGAAGCGGCCTTTGGAACGTCGGCTCGATGGAGGAGTTAGACGTCGCGGTGGGTTGGACGCCGACGCCACATGGTGGCTCACCGGTACAGAGCGTCCTTACGGCAATTGCGGGCCAGATGGCTATTTCGGGACGCACTTGAATTGGAGCGTGGCACTGCCTGTACGCACAAACGGTATTGCGTCTTTGACTTCAATGTTGACAGTTTCGAACGCATTGCCTGTGCGCGCGCAGTATTCATTTGCCTCTGTATAGATATCCGCTTTCACGCCACCGGGCGTGCCAAACACGCCGGCGGCACTCTGCTTGGAGATCATGTAGGTTCCACGATCTGCCGGGACCACACCTGTGGACGCGCATCCTACGAGGACAGCGGATATGCAAAGGATTGCGTGTGCGACTTTCATTGATGAAGTCCTTGAGTGGCTGCAAAGGAACTGCTACGTGGATCATAGCTACACAGCTGGACATCTGAGTCAGGCGGTCGCTCTATTCGTGTTGTCACCCCGAACGGAAAACACGTCTCCATCGAAGATGACGCCGGAGCTCAGTTGCGTCGCCAACGTTCGACATGATTGGCGGGCCAAAGGACGCGAAGCGGCCTATGGAACGTCCGCTCGATGGAGTGGTTAGCGTAGTAATCGGCCTGCTGCCGAAAGTCGCGCCTCGGAAACAACCGTTGCATGACTTCTCGGTAATGAATCGGGCTGCGTTAAGGGTGTTTCTTAAGAGGCACCTGCGTGCCGCCCGGCACCGGCCTTGGGCGCATGCGGCGCGAGCGAACGGCCGAGGCAAACGAGTGCTGGTCGAACGGCAGCTATGTCGTCTCGCAGCTGAGAGTAGAACGACAGGCCCCACTCGCCCTTGTCCTTGTAGTAGAGCTCGTTGTGTATGTACTCCTGGCCAGCGACGCTCTCCGGATACTTGAGTGCCTGGTAGTACTTGTCGATGTCGGTATGAGACGCCGCCAAGAACTCCTTTAGTGGGCTTGGAACAGTGGCGGCTTTTAGATACTTCTCGAGGAACTGCGAGATCACAGCATCATTCTGTTCATCATTGAACGCTGATGCAAGAGCTGAGAGAGAGTGGTTGGGAGGCTTTGTTCGTGGACCCTTCAACGCAGCGAACCCCTTAAGCATGAGCTCGATGCCGTGGAAGAAACTGAAGAGCACCGGTGTTGCGACCATGTGATCCGACCATTTCGTTCTTTCCGCGTAGTCGATAGGCTCCGGGCCTTCCCCAACCACAAGCCAAGCATTTCGTTGCTTTGAGATCTCGTCGCTCGCCTGCTGCGTGAGATGCAAATACTGGATGCCAAGTCGCCAGTATTTCAAGGCGAGAGCGTAGGCTTCGGGGTCTTGACCGTGCGAGTGCGAGTCCATTTTCTTCAGGGGCCTAACGAATAGCGTTTATCTGACGCCGAGGCGAAGCTGATCGAAGGCACGGTTGTGCATGGCGTCGGATAAACCTCGTTGGACTGAGCCGCCGGCGGGCCGGCGGTGGAGTAGGCAGTGTAAGTTTCAGTGGCCTGTGCCGGCAATGCCGATGCATGCTGCAGCGGACTGCGGCGTGTTGCCGAGGTCGCATGCTGGCAACGAAGGCGGCGTGTGGCCGGTGCGCCAGCGACCCAGCGCGGCCCGGTGTGCCGCCGCGGCGTGGCCGACGCAGGAGGCTCCGGGCCTGCGTGCGCAAGCCGACGCTGAACACAGAGTAGGGCCGCGCGTGCGCGTCACGGCGGGTCTCGACAAGCGACCAGCAGGGGCGCTGCAAGCGCTGCAATGGCCGCGCGGTCGGCGCCGCGATGCTCGACCACGCACCAGTGGCCGAGCTTGCAATGCGGACAGCACGCGAGGTCGATGGCCGCGACGCGGCGCATGAAGGCTTGCGCATCTTCGCGCGCCTGCGCGTTGGCTGCGGGCATCGCGGCAACCGCCGCGCCAGCGCCAGCCGCTCGGTCTTGGCGGCCGGCGCCAGCAGCCCGTAGTGGCGGATGCGCTTGAAGCCCGGTGGCCGTACGTGTTGCAGCAGCCGGCCGATGAACTGCTCGCCCGGCATGGCGACGGTGCGCTTGCCGCCGGTGTCGTCAGCGCGCACCCGCATGAGCACCCTGTCGCCCGCGATGGCCAGCAAACGCTCGTTGCCGATGGCCGTGCGGTGCCGATCATCCTCAGGTATCGAAGGAAGGGCCGCGCAGGGCTTCGATACCTCAGCCCGAACGGTGGTGGGCGCTGGGCTGCTGAACATTGTCGCTAATCAGGTCGACGAATGTCATGCGCGGCCTAAACAAATGCGAACGGACGAACGACAGCATCGCTTCGACACAGCCCTGAAGCCACAGGTCCGAAAACGGCGAATCGCGGTCGCCGCCGCGCCTAAGATGGCGCCATGACCCTGGAACCCGACGCCGCCTACCGCGTCCTTCAATCCCACGACGCGCGCTTCGACGGCCGGCTGTTCGTCGGCGTCACGTCGACCGGCATCTACTGCCGCCCGGTCTGCCGCGTGCGCCTGCCGCGGCGCGAGAACTGCCGCTTCTTCGCCAATGCGGCCAGCGCCGAGCAGGGCGGCTTTCGGCCCTGCCTGCGCTGCCGGCCCGAGCTGGCGCCGGGCCTGTCTCTCGTCGATTCGCCGCAGGGGCTGGCGCAACATGCCGCACGCATGTTGGAGTACGCGGCGCGCCACGGCCAGCCGGTGCAACTGCCCGCCATTGCGGCCAAGCTCGGGGTGACGGACCGCCACCTGCGCCGCATCTTCGCGGCCTGGCATGGCGTGACCCCGATCGACTACCTCACCAACCAGCGCCTGCTGCTGGCCAAGCAGTTGCTGACCGACACCGCGCTGTCGGTGGCCGACGTGGCCGCGGCCTGCGGCTTCGAGAGCCAACGCCGCTTCAATGCGGTGTTCTCCGAGCGCTGCCGGCTGAGCCCGAGCGGGCTGCGCCGCGCGCAGCCGCGCGCGCTGGCGCGGCGCCGCGGTGGCACGCCGCTGCTGCGCCTGCCCGATGCCCTAGCCTGCGATGCGCTCAAAGTGCGGCTGGCCTACCGGCCGCCGTACGACATCGCCGGCGTGCAGCGCTTTCTCGCCGCGCGCTGCATCGCCGGGGTCGAAGCGATGGATGACCAGGGCCTGTGGCGGCGCACGCTCGCGGCCAGCCAGGGCGCAGCGCCCGGCTGGCTGGCGCTGCAGTTCCTGCCCGAGCGCCACGAGGTCGAAGTGATGATGTCGCCGAGCCTGGCGCCGCAGCTCGGCCGCATCAATGCGCTGGTGCGCCATGCGCTGGACCTCGATGCCGACCCGGCCCTGATCGACCCGGTGCTCGCCGCCTTGCCTTGGCCACGATTCACGGCCGTGCCCGGCATCCGCGTGCCCGGTGGCTGCGATGGCTTCGAGTCGGCCGTGCGCGTGATCCTCGGCCAGCAGGTCACGGTGGCGGCGGCGCGCACGCTGACGCGGCGGCTGGTGGAGCGCTTCGGTGAAACCGTCGAGACGCCGTGGCCCGAGCTGAACCGGCTGTTCCCGTCGGCACGCACGCTCGCGCAGGCGCCGGCCAGCGCGATCGGCGAGCTCGGCATCGTGCGCCAGCGTGTCGGCGCCCTGCAGGCCCTGGCCGCCGAGGTTCACCACGGCCGCATCGCGCTCGACCGCGGCGCACCGCTGGCCGCCACGCTCGATGCCTTGCGCGCCCTGCCCGGCATAGGCGAGTGGAGCGTGCAGTTGATCGCGATGCGCGCGCTGGCCTGGCCCGATGCCTTCCCGGCCAGCGACATCGGCGTGATGAACGCGCTGGGCACGCGCGACGCCAAGGCCGTGGCCGCAATGTCCGAAAACTGGCGCCCCTGGCGTTCTTACGCCGTGATGCGCCTGTGGCAATCATTGGAGACCGGCACATGAAACCAACCCCCTTCCCTACCGATGCCACGCCGTTCGCGGCGCAGGCCGAGATCGATTCACCACTGGGCCCGCTGACGGCATTGGCCACGCCCAAGGGCCTGGCCGGTTTGTGGTTCGACGCGCAGCAGCACCACCCGGGCGCGCTCGACGTGCCGGTGGACGCGCAGCACCCGCACATCGTGGCTGCGCGTGAATGGCTCAGCGCCTATTGGTCCCGGCGCCGCACCTCGCCGATCGCGCTCGACCCGCAGGGCACGCCGTTCCAGCAGGCGGTGTGGCGTGCCTTGTTGAAGATCGCGCACGGCCACACCAGCACCTATGGCGAGATCGCGGCGTTGGCCGGCAGGCCGGGCGGCGCGCGCGCGGCGGGGGCGGCGATTGGCCGCAATCCCGTCAGCATCATCGTGCCGTGCCACCGCGTGATCGGGCGCGATGGCTCGCTAACCGGGTATGCAGGTGGCTTGGATCGCAAGCAGGCGTTGCTGGTGCTCGAGGGGGTGCTGTTGGGATGAGGGGCTTTGTGGTTGGCTGGGCTTTCACCCCCTCCCCGGCCCTGCCCCGTCGAGGAGGAGGGAGGGTGACGGGATGAAGGCGCAACACCTGATTGAGCTGCTGATGCTCGCTGCGCTGTGGGGCGCCTCGTTCCTGTTCATGCGCCTGGGCGCGGCCGAGTTCGGGCCGGTCGCGTTGTCGGCGCTGCGGGTGGGCATCGCCACGCTGGCGCTGTTGCCGCTGCTGCTCTGGCGTGGCCAGCTCGCGTTGTTGCGCGCGCATTGGCGCGCCATTGCCGTCGTCGGGGTGGTCAATTCGGCCCTGCCCTTCGTGCTCTTCTCGACGGCCGCGCTGGCCATCAACGCCGGCTTGTCGTCGATCTTCAATGCCACCGCGCCGCTGTGGGGCGCGCTGATTGCCTGGGCTTGGCTCGGCGAGCGCTTGACGCTCACGCGCGTGGCCGGCCTGGCGCTGGGTTTTGCCGGCGTGCTCTGGCTGGCCTGGGACACGGCCAGCGTCAAGCCCGGCGAGCATGGCGTCAGCGCTGCGCTGGCGATCGCCGCCTGCCTGGCCGCGACGCTGTGCTACGGCTTCGGCGCCAACTACACCAAGCGCCGGCTCAGCGGCGTGGCGCCGCTGGCGGTCGCCACCGGCAGCCAGCTCGCGGCCACCGTGGTGTTGCTGCTGCCGGCCCTGTGGTTGTGGCCGGCCGTGATGCCGAGCACAACGGCCTGGGGCAGCGTCGCCGGCCTGGCCCTGCTGTGCACCGCAGTGGCTTACCTGCTGTACTTCCACTTGATCGACCAACTCGGCGCCGCGCGCGCAATCACGGTCACCTTCCTGCTGCCCGTGTTCGGCCTGCTTTGGGGCGCCATCTTTCTGGCCGAGAAGCTGACGCCCGCGATGCTGTTCGGCTGCGCCGTGATCCTGCTCGGCACCGCGCTGACCACCGGCGTGTTGCGCTGGCCAGTGCGACAGCCGGCCTGAGCCCGGCGCACGGTAGGCGACACTGGCGTCATGCCCGCCGACGCCAAAGGCCGACGCAGCCGCCGCGCGCTCTGGCTCGGCGTGGCCTTGGTGCTGATCTGGGGCGCCAACTTCAGTGTGCAGAAGGCCGTCTTCGCCTATCTGCAGCCCGGCGGCTTCCTGTTCGCGCGCTACCTGGTGATGCCACTGGCTGCGGCGGCATTGCTGTGCTCACGCTACGGCCGCCGCTGGCCGCGCCTGCCGCGTGCCGACCTGTGGGCCCTGTTGCGCCTGGGCCTGGCGGGGCATCTGGTGCATGTCGGCCTGGTCACCTACGGCATCCACTGGTCGACGGCGTTTTCGAGTTCCGTGATCCTGGCCTGCGGGCCGATCTTCACCTTGCTGATCCTGCGCTGGTACGGGCTCGAACAACTCAACCGCGCGCAGGTCATCGGCGTCGGCCTGGCGTTGATCGGCGTGCTGGTGTTCCTGTCCGACAAGCTCACGGGCGGCCAATGGCGCGCCGGTGGCGGCGACCTGGTGTTGCTGGTCGCGGGCTCGTTCTTCTCGTACTACACCGTCGCCACCAAACCGCTGATCGAACGCCACGGCGGCGTGGTGGTGATGACCTACGCCGTGCTGCTCGGCAGCGGGCCCGTGGTGGCCTTCAGCCTGCCGGCCGCGCTGGCGGTGGATTGGGCCCAGGTACCGCCGCTGATCTGGCTGGCCACGCTGTGGGCAGTGCTGGTCTCGGCCTTCCTCGGCTGGCTGGTCTGGGGCCATGTCAACGCCGTGCGCGGCGTGGCGCGCACCGCGCCGCTGATGTACCTGATGCCGCC
>NZ_JANMWL010000163.1:0-1572 GCF_031393925.1 Methylibium sp.
ACCGGCCCGCAGCTCACCGCAGCGAGTGCGCGCCTGAGGCCAGCGCCGCCCTCCTCGCCCCACTTGAGCGCCAGGCTCAGCAACAGCTCCAGGCCCGTCGCGCCGGGCTCGGCCTCGGCGAAGGGCAGCGTCTTGGCGTCCTCGTCGACCGGCGTGTGGTCGCTCACCAGCGCATCGATGGTGCCATCGGCCAGCGCCGCGCGGAGCGCATCGCGGTCGCGCGCCTGGCGCAGCGGCGGCACCAGCCGCATGGCGGGGTTGAAGTAGCCGATGTCGAGGTCGGTCAAGTGCAGCGAATTGATGCTCACGTCGGCCGTCACCGGCAGCCCCTGTGCCTTGGCGGCGCGCAGCAGTTCGACGCCGGCCGCGCTGGAGAGCCGGCACAGGTGAACCCGCGCGCCGCTGGCGCGCACCAGCTCGAAGATGGTGTGCAGCGCGATCGTCTCGGCGCCCTGCGGCACGCCCGCCAGGCCCAGCCGCGTGGCGACCGCGCCGCTGGCCGCCACGCCATTGCCGAGCCAGGGGTCGTTGGGCCGCAGCCAGACGGCGTGGCCGAAGGTGGCCGCGTACTGCAGCGCGCGCGAAAGCACCTGGGTGTCGCGCACCGGCACGTCGGCCTGCGAGAAGCCCACGCAGCCGGCCTCGGCCAGCTCGGCCATTTCGGTCAGCACCTCGCCGGCCAGGCCGCGCGTGAGCGCACCGAGCGGGAACAGCCGGCAGCGCGAGAGCTTGCGGGCACGAAACTTCAGCATCTCCACGAGGCCCGGCTCATCGAGCGTCGGGTCGGTGTCGGGCGGGCACACGAGGCTGGTCACGCCACCGGCCGCCGCCGCGGCGAGCTCGCTCTCCAACATGCCCTCGTGCTCATGGCCCGGCTCGCGCAGCCGCGCCGCCAGGTCCACGAGGCCGGGCGCCACGCTGCAGCCGCTTGCATCGATGCGCCGATCGGCGGCGAACCCGGCCGACACGGTGCCGATGTGGACGATGCGGCCGGCGGCGATCGCCACGTCGGCACGCTCGTCGCGGCCCGAGGCGGGGTCGATCACGCGGCCGTTGGTGATGAGGATCTTCATGCGTCGTTGCCCGCGATGATGCTCATGACCGCCATGCGCACCGCGATGCCGTAGGTGACCTGCGGCAGGATCACGCTCTGCCTGCCGTCGGCCACGGCCGAATCGATCTCGACGCCGCGGTTGATGGGGCCGGGGTGCATGACGATCGCATCCGGCTTGGCCAGCGCGAGCCGCTCCTCGGTAAGTCCGAAGCTCTTGAAATATTCACCGGCGCTCGGCAGCAGCGCGCCGCTCATGCGCTCGTTCTGCAGGCGCAGGGTGATCACCACGTCGGCATCCTTCAGGCCTTCGGCCATGTCGTGGCAGACACGCACGCCCATGTCCTTCAGGTCGCCCGGCACCAGCGTGCGCGGGCCGACCGCGCGCACCTCGGCGGCCCCGAGCGTGGTGAGCGCATGGATGTCCGAGCGAGCCACGCGCGAATGCACGACGTCGCCGACGATCGCCACCACCAGGCCCGAGAATTCGCGCTTGTAGTGGCGGATCGTGTACATGTCGA
>NZ_JANMWL010000164.1:0-2061 GCF_031393925.1 Methylibium sp.
AGGCCGTAGCCCACCTCGATACGCATCGCGCGGTCGCCCTTCGCAACGACGAGGATGGCGCCGTCATCGATCTTCTTGCGTCCGAGCTTCCATTGCTCGGCGACGCGCAAGGCGAACGGTTCGATGGCTTCCGGGGCTGACGAGGCGATCATCAGCACCGCAAGCTGACTGCCCTTCCTGGCCTCGAACGCCGTCAAGGTTTGCTCGAGCGACGCTCTCTGCTCAGCGGTGAGCGTGCCGGTCTGGTCGATGACATGCCCCGTCAACGGCGGGACGGGCACCTGCGCTGGGGCCAGTGCGGACCAGCCAAGCGCGCATGCCAAGAGCAACGCTCTGCCGATCCCGATCCCGATCGCGGCCGTGCTGGTGATCACCTGGCCGCTCCCGAAGCAGCGTCGGTGGGTGTGGCCGACGCGGCATCGAACCCGACGCTCGGCGGCTTGTAGCCGCAACCGGTGAGGCTCAGTACCAAGGCGGTTGTCAGGAATGCCGATCGCTTTTGCATGACCTGTTCTCCAAAGCTCAGCTTAGACCGGTCGTTGCGGGCATGCGCCGCAGCCCGCCGCGGCTGGCACCACGCCATGCAAAGTGGAGATAGATCACCGCGCTCAACAACGCAGCAAAGAAGCACCACACCGAGATGAACCACGTCGCATAGAAGGTGTAGGCGGCGCCAAACGACAGCAGCGCCAGAGCGCCGAAGACCCTCACCATGGGATGCGTGGACAGGACCGGACTCAGGGCGGTCGACATCAGGTACAGCGTCATCGTCGCTGCCGCGAAGAAATGCGGTGAGACGTACTCGACGTGCTGCCCCGTCGGCCGCGAGACAACCGGAAACGCCAACAGGATGTACAGCAGGTACGCGCCCACCGCGACGCCGGCCGCGACGAACGCGAACAACGCTCGCCGACGCCATCCCGTGGGCTCCAACAGCAGCACGGCCACGGGCACATAAACCGGCCACAGCACATGCGAGAAGAAGGAATACACGTGGGTCATCACCGAGTTCAGCAGCGGCGCATCCACGCGGAAGGTCAGCCAGATCACGCCTTCGATCAGTTGCTGAATGGCGAACAACAGCGGGATCGCCGCGAACGGCAGTTCGCGCCGCTGATGCGTCGCCAGCGCTGCTCTCATGGTCAGCGCGCCGAGCCCGAGCAGTAAGGCACCCGCCGAGAAGCTGGCCGTGGCAGAGAAGCACATTCAGCTTGCTCCTTCCACACAGTCAACGCGGCCGCCATAGAGGTCGCCCCTCGACAGCGGAAGCGGCCACTCGCCTCGGTTGGGCCTGGACGCGAGGATCTGGTAGATGCCCGTGGTCCCGGCCTCGAAGTCCAGCGCGCACGCCGCCATGTACAGCCGCCAGACGCGATAGGTTGGCTCGTCGACCTCGCGCAGTGCCGCCTCACGGTTGGCTTCCAGCCGCTGCACCCAGTGGCGAAGCGTCAGCGCGTAATGTGGGCGCAGGCCTTCGACGTCGTGAATCTCGAAGCCGGCCCGCTCCATGCCGAGCTGGATATTGCTGACGCAGTCGAGCTCGCCATCGGGGAAGACGTAGCGGTTGATGAACTCGGTGGAAACCGACTTTTGCCAGCCTTCCTCATCGTGCGTGATGCCGTGATTCAGGAACAGCCCACCCGGGCGCAGGACCCTCCGGACGATGGCCAGGTAGGCCGGCAGATTGGCCAGCCCCACGTGCTCGAACATGCCGACGCTCGACACCTTGTCAAAGACGCCTTCACCGACGATGTCTCGGTAGTCGCGCAGTTCTACCGTCACCAGGTCCTGCAAGCCTTCAGTGCGGACGCGCTGCTGCGCGTACTCGAGTTGCTGCTGGCTCAGCGTGATGCCGTGGGCCCGCACGCCGTGGTGCCGGGCCGCCCAGCACACCAGCGCACCCCAGCCGCAGCCGATGTCGAGCAAACGCTCGCCGGGCTGCAGCCGAAGCTTGCGGCAGATGTGCTCCAGCTTGTTGCGCTGGGCCTGATCCAGCGACTCGTCGGGACTCTTGAAATAGGCGCATGAGTAAACGCGCTCCTCGTCGAGCCACAGGCGGTA
>NZ_JANMWL010000169.1:0-3754 GCF_031393925.1 Methylibium sp.
GACAGCTACCGCGCGGGCTACGCCGCGCTGACCGTGCCGGCGCTGGTGTGCGGCGCACTGCTGTGGTGGCTGGGGCGGCGCGACAAGGCGCCGTGAGAGCGGGACTCAAGTGCGTCCTCCGTCATCTCCGATCAGGCCGGGGATGACAAATTCACCAGAGAAACTCAACCCTGAAACAAGACCGCTGGTGGCCACCACGATCGTGGCGCGGCTCAACGCCCGCGTGGCAGTGCATCTGGTCGTCGAGCGCGCCTGACGCACCGCGACGGGCAGCGCCATCCGCGCGACATCGACACCCCAATCGATCCTTTTCAAGCGGCCTGGCGCCCCAAGGCAAGGGGCCGCGCTGCGTCCGGACTCATCGGAACGACCTCCTTCTGCGCCATGAGCCCCCGGGCACGGCACCCGACAGCGCTTGATGGGGTCGTTGGAGTCCACTGCGACCCGCTGAGTGTCGACGGCACCGCCGAAATGCGTCTGTCATGGGGGTCGACTGCGGGTGAACCCCGATCATCAGGCCGCTTGGACCGGTCCCAGAAAGTCAATGGCGCAGCCCGCCCCTCGGCCCGGGGCGCCGGGCCGCTTGAACAGTGATCAGTTTGGCGCGTTCAGGCCGCTTGCAGCGCCTGCCCACGGGCCGGCGATCGCGGCGGTGCACGCGCCTGCAAACCCAGGTGCGTGAGGATCTTCTCGATAACCGGCCGCTCCAGGATCGCAGCGATGATCTTCAGCTCACCACCGCAGTTCGGGCAGTGCTCGAGGTCGAGCTCGAACACGCGCTTGAGCCGCCGGGCCCAACTCAGCCGCACCGGGCGGTGATGCGCACAGTTCGCCCCGCACTCGGCGGGCGGGGTTGCCTGGGCGCCCTCGTCCGGCCCTTGCGGCACCACCATCGCGCGCAGCTTGGCCGAAGTTGTGGATGAAGGTGCCAGCACGCCGTGCAAACGGATCAGATGCAGTCGTGGCCGTGGCCCGAGCGACCGAAGGGCGCTCTTCAATCGCCCGTGCGGCCAGCCGCTGCATGAACTCCAGCGGCGGCGTCCCCTGGTGCGTGGTGCCGTCGCGCCACGGGGTCTTAGTTACGACATAACTTGAGTACAAGTTAGTCTCCACTGAAACTGCGTTTTCAGCTTCAGCACGACCTGCCCGGCGGCGTTGCATTGCACGCGCTCGTTGGCCAGTGCCGGTCGGGGGTGATGTAGCGGCACAGTTGTTCCAGCGCTTGGCGGTCGTCGGCGCCGCAGCGTACGGCGGCGTGCAGGCTGAACCCGTCGATGTCGGCGCACAGGCTCTGTTTGAAGCTCGCCTCCCTTGGTATTGCGCCTTGCAGCGTCAGCACCTTCCGGCCGGCACGCTCAGCCGTTGGCAATGCGGTAGGCCGAGCCCGGACACAAACAGTCCAGTGGACTGTTTGTGCCTGGCGAGGGGCCGGGCCACTGGCCCGGCGCGGCCTGCAAGGCCAGGCGGCGGCTTGCAGCGGCCTGAGCACGCGGGCCTCGTCCGAATCGCTGTCCTTGTCAGCCATGTAGGTCGAGCCCTGCTCTTCGACCAACACACCCCGCCGAGTGAGCAGCTTGCGTCGTGCGGGCGATGATCTTGTGCAGCACCGCCTGCAGATCTTCATCGCTTGGCGCGCTCACCTCGACGAAGACCGGCTCGCCTTCCGTACTGCATCGGTACACGCCGTCCAGCACCAGGCAGTGCAGGTGGATGTTCAGGTTGGCGGCCGAGCCCTACATTCAAAACTCGGCTGGATCAACGTGACCGCGCCGCTGTCGGTCTCGTCCGCCTTCAGGCCCGCCTGCTCGAGCAGGAACCGAGTGAGTACGCGGTGCACAACCTGCAGCACGGGCGTCACCAGCTTGGGCTGCGCGGCCAGCAGCAGACGCAGCGGGATCGGCAGCCTCATGACCCAAATGAGCACCCACTGGCGCACCGGCACATGAGGGATGAGGTGGTCTACCAGGTACGCCGCCGTTTGCGCCATGCGCCTGGCGCCGCACGACGGGCAAAAGCCGCGCCGCTTGCAGCTGAAGGCGACCCGCTTGTCGTGCCCGCAGTCACCGCAGCGAAGCCTCAAGAAGCCGTGCGCAAGGATGCCGCACTCGAGGAAGGCGTCGAACTCGGCCTTGGGCGTTCTGCGGCAGATCGGCTCCGGCGGCGGCTTCGGCCTCGGCGAAGAAGGTCGCGGCATGCTGCTGCACCAGGCGGTACAGCGTAGTCTGCTCGGGGCGGTGACGGAACGGTTCAAGCCGACCGCTTCGCGAACGGCATGCGTGAACTCGCCTGGACGGCTAGCCAGGCCATCGGCAGGTACGCGGCCAGCAGGTCGAGCACGACGAACCCCTTCGGCGCGGGAACCATGAAGCTCGCCGCGATACCCCCGCACAGAAACATGACGCCGATGGCATAGGCCAAAGCGGGCTTGTGGTTGGCCGCTATCAAGTAAGCGGCGAGCGCGCCAGCGAACGTGCCCAGGGCATGCGCCACGAACGGCATGACGAAGTGCCGCGGCTCGAAGAGGTGCATGCCTTGGCTCAAACCTCTGCGGTGGTGACATCGACGCCCGCAGGCGGCCCGATGAGCGACGGGCTCAGCAGGATGAGCGCCATGTTGACGGCAGAGCCGACGACGATGCCGGCGAGAAGTGCGAGGACGCTGCGCAGAAGGCGGGGCATGGGCATTCTCCTTGGAGGTCGTCATCGAATACAAAGGCGGCCCATCCCTCGAAATGCTGTGCGGTTCCGACGCAAGACGTCACAGGTCCGGCTGGTAACTCAACTCCATTGCTTCTCGAGTCTCGAAGGGTACGCTCATTCCAGTCTGGCTCCGCTTGATGCGGCGTGCTGGCGTTTTCGTCGACGGGTAGGCCAAGCGAAATTCAGGTTTTTCTTGACAAGAAGTGTCCTACTGTCGATACTGGATTCACTGTGTATACACACTGAGTCCACTTATATGACGAACAAGCCTCATGGGCGGATGGACCGTGCCTATGCGCTGCTGCGCGAAGCTGTTATCGACGGATCGTTGAGTCCGGGCGAGCCGCTTTACGAGGTCCACCTCGCCGACAGCCTGGGCATGAGCCGGACGCCGGTGCGCGAGGCGCTCAAGGTCCTCACTCGCGAGGGTTACTTGGAAGCGCTGCCCTCGCGCGGCTATGCGGTGCCACGGCGCTCGATCGATGACATGCGCGAGTTCTTCGAATTGCGCGAGGTGCTCGAATCCGCGGCCACGCGCTATGCGGCGCGGCGCGCCACGCCGGCCGAGATAGTGCAATTGGATCGCCTGTGCGTGCAGTACGAGCGCGAGAAAAACGACGCCAAGTGGATCCAGCTCGGCCACGACTTCCATACCCTCATCATTCGAGCTGCGCGCAACAGCCGGCTCGAATCGGTGCTCGATGCGTTGAACGCTCAAATCGTGGTCTCGCGCCGTACCGTTGCCTGCGCCGACGACGTGCGCCGCCGCGCTGCGGTGCGCGACCACCGTGCCATTTTCGAGGCGGTTCAGGCCCGCGACGCGGAGCGTGCCGAATCGCTCGCTGCCGAGCATGTGCGGCGCTCCTACGAGACAACGCTGAGAGCCCTGGTGCCCGACGCGTTTGCCACCCTACAGACGGCCTGAGTCCGTCTGCCCACCCTGCCGTCAGCCGATGGCATCAACAGGAACAGTCGATATGAAGCGAACCCTCTTTGCCATCGCTGCCGCAGTGGCGCTCTGCGCTCCCGCCGTGGCGCAGGACTACCCGAACAAA
>NZ_JANMWL010000225.1:0-3034 GCF_031393925.1 Methylibium sp.
CGCCGGCTTCATGATGGGCGGCTCGCCCGAGCACATCGGCCGCATGCTCGACAGCGTGAACGCCACCGAGGCGCAGCGCAGCCAGATCAAGCAAATATCGGAGGCTGCGGCTGCCGACCTCAGAACCCAGCGCGAGGCCGGCAAGGGCTTGCGTGAGCAGCAGATGCAGTTGTTCACCCAGCCGACGGTGGACGCCAATGCGGTCGAGGTCGTGCGCAAGCAATTGGTGGCCCAACATGACCAGTCCAGCCGTCGCATGTCGCTGGCGATGATCGAGGTCAGCCGTGTGCTCACGCCCGAGCAGCGCGTCAAGCTGGCCGAGACCATGAAGGCCAGGCGCGACACGATGATGAAGCGCCACCAGGGCGAAGGCAGCGCGCAGGAACCGCGCCGCTAAGGTCGGGTTCCCGGCCGCATCGCTGCCGGGCTGTCGGTCCGCCCGCGACGCGGCATATCCTCGCGTGCCGGCTCACGCCGCAGCGCCTCGCCGGAGCGCGCTGCGGCTTTTTGCATGAAGACCCCATGAGTGCCCGACTGCTCTTGATCGACGACGACGCGCGCCTCACCGCGATGGTGGGCGACTACCTGCGCCAGGCCGGCTACGAGGTGGAGGTGGCGCCGAGCCTGGCCGTCGGCCGCGAGCGCATCGCCCGCGAGCCCTACGACGCGCTGGTGCTAGACCTCATGCTGCCCGACGGTGACGGCCTCGAGCTGTGCCGCGAGTTGCGCGCCGCGCCGCGCACCCGCGCCCTGCCGCTGCTCATGCTCACCGCGCGCGGCGAGCCCATGGACCGCATCGTCGGCCTCGAACTCGGCGCCGACGACTACCTCGGCAAGCCCTTCGAGCCGCGCGAACTGCTCGCGCGCGTGAAGGCGCTGCTGCGCCGCGCCGCGCCGCAGGGCATGGGCGACGACGTGCTGCGTTTCGGCCGCCTCGAGGTCGACGAAGACGGCCGTCAGGCGCGCCTGGACGGCAAGCCCTGCGAGTTGACCGGCTACCAGTTCGACCTGCTGCTGGTGCTGGCGCGCGCACCGGGGCGCGTGCTCTCGCGCGACCAGATCATGGATGCGCTCAAGGGCCATGCACTCGAGGCCTTCGACCGCTCGATCGACGTGCATGTCTCGCGCATCCGCGCTGCCATCGAAGACGACCCCAAGCTGCCGCGGCGCATCCTCACCGTGCGCGGCGCCGGCTATGTATTCGCGAAGAAGCAGGATGGCGAGGCGGTCTGAGCGCGGGCCGTCACCGCCCCGCACCGTCGCCCCGTGAGGCCGTCGTGGCCGCGTCATGAAGACCCTCTACCTGCGCATCTACCTCACCGTCGTGGCGGTGCTGCTGCTGTTCGCGCTGGTGGCCGGCTGGCTGCTCCAGCGCAACATCGAGCATGAGCGCGCACGCATGGAGGCGGGCACCAGCGAGCGACTTGCCGCCTGGGGAGATTTGCTGCAGAACGCGCTGCCGCCCGTCGCAGCGCCACGCGGCGAGCAGGGCCAGGCGCTGATCGAATGGTCGGAGCGCTTGCGGCTGCCGCTGGCGCTGGACGACGCCACGGGCGAGCGCATCGCCACCTCGCCCTCGTTCGCGCGCCGCAGCGGCGCAGGGGCCCTGGAGGCCGGCGACGTCAACGAGCGTAGAGCGCCGCAGCGCGTGGCCTTGAGCGACGGACGCGCGCTGTGGATCGTGCGGCCCGGTGGCCTGCGGGGCGGCCCGCGCGGCCCCGACGGAAGGCGGCTCGCGGAGCCGCCGTTCTTCCTGCGCGGCTCCGGTTTGCTGGCAACGCTTGGCGCGCTCTTCGTGGCAGTGGCGATCGGCGCCTACCCGGTCGTGCGGCGCCTGACACGCCGGCTCGAGGCGCTGCAGCGCGGCGTCGACGCCTTCGGTGCCGGCGCGCTGCACCACCGCGTCGATGCCGGGGGGCGCGACGAGGTCGCGGCGCTCGCGGGGAGTTTCAATACCGCCGCGGCGCGCATCGAATCGCTGGTGCAGGCCAATCGCTCCCTTCTGGCCAATGCCAGCCATGAACTGCGCTCGCCGCTGGCGCGACTGAAGATGGCGCTGGCGCTGCTGGAAGAGGCACCCGCCGAACGGCGCACGGGCGTGCGTGAGGAGATCGCACGCAACATCGCCGAGCTGGACGCGCTGGTCGAAGAAGTGCTGCTGGCCAGCCGGCTCGACGCGCGCGAGCGCGGCATCGGCGCGACCGATGCGCGCGTGCGCGATGCGGTCGACGTGGTCGGTCTGGCGGCGGAAGAGGCCGCACGCGTCGAGGCGCGGCTGGAGCTGCCGCCGTCCGACGCGCCCGCCTCGGCATCGCTGCCCCTCACCTTGTTCGGCGACGAGCGGCTGCTGCGGCGCGCGCTGCGCAATCTGCTGGAAAACGCACGCCGCTATGGCGGCTCCGGTGCGCCCGAGCTGCAGTTGCGGCGCAGCGCCGCCGGCGGGTTGGAGTTGCGCGTGTGCGACCGCGGGCCGGGCGTGCCGGCGTCCGAGCGCGAACGCATCTTCGAGCCCTTCTACCGCCTGCCCGGCCACGCCGAACTGACCGGCGGCGTCGGCCTGGGCCTCGCCCTGGTGCGGCAGATCGCGCGCCACCACGGTGGCGAAGTGCGCTGCGAAGCGCGCGTTGGGGGCGGCAGTTGCTTTGTCGTGGAGCTGCCGCCGACGTTGCCGTAGCCTTAAGTTTGGGCAGCCCGACCCGGCAACCGAGTGCGATCGTCGCCGTTGGCTCCCTCTCCCGCTTTCCCGTGGGAGAGGCTTGTGGTGAGGGCATTCGGCCGACGCGCCGAAACAGTTTTCACTGGCGCCTCACCGCGCCTTCATCGCACCCTCGCCCGAGCCCTCTCCCTCACGCGGGAGAGGGAGTGTTCCGGCACCGCTGCCCGGCTCGGCCGCATCACCGGCCAGCGCCGCCACACCGCCCCGTTCCACCTCGCGTGCGCGCTCCGCATAGCGGTTGAAGCGCCACGCGGTGCCCTCCATGCTGATGCGCCGCCACACCGTGCGCTTGTCGGCCGGACTCATGGCCGTCCAGTG
>NZ_JANMWL010000173.1:0-1974 GCF_031393925.1 Methylibium sp.
ACGCAGCGCGCCGGCCCGGCCGTCATGTGCAGGCGCCGCAGGCCGGGCCGCACGTCCACGACCGCGGGCGCGTCGGGGTCGTCGCGGCGCGTGAACACGTCGACCTGGTGGCCGGCGCGAGCCAGGCAGCGCGCCACCTGCAGCGTGGCGCCGTTCTCGTTCTCGTCCTCGTCCGCGGCGTCGACGTAGCCGAGGGCGGTGGCGGGCGGCGAGGCCGGCTCTTCGATGAGCGCGACGCGCAGGGGCTGGGGGCTCATGATCGACGCTTGCCTCGGATGGATGCCCCAGACGCTTAGCAAACGGTGTGCCGCGGACCCGCGCCGGCAGCGTGCAGCAACGCTCATCAATTGTGCGGTGGCGGCGCGGGACGAGGCCCGCACCGGAGCCGGTAAATCAGCGCGCCGCCGCGAAGAAAATTCCGGCCGGGGCGGCCCGGGTCGGCACGCGCCTTGCCCTGGGGCTCAGGCAGTGCCAGGGGGAAAGGAATCGCGATGTTGACCGCAACCTTGTTGCTGGTGGGTGCGGTGCTGTTCGCCATGGGCGTGACCGAGCGCGACGTGAAGCGCCTACCGCTGTCGGCGAGCCTCATTTACCTGCTGGCCGGCTGGGCCGCCACCACGCTGGGCACCGCCTTCACCGAGGTCGATCCGGTCGAACAGGCGGCGTGGCTGCTGACGTGTACCGAGATCGCACTGCTGATCTCGCTGTTTGCCACCGGCATGCGCCTGGGCATGCCTTCGGCGCATCGCGCCTGGAAGGTCGCCGCGCTGCTCGCCAGCCTGGGCATGGTCGCGACCATTGGCCTGGCCACCTTGGCGGGCGTGGCGCTGGCTGGGCTGGGCTGGGCCGGGGCGCTGTTGCTCGCGTCGATCCTGGCGCCGACCGACCCGGTGCTCGCCACCGAGGTGCAGATCCACGCCCCGGCCGACCGCGACGCGGTGCGCATGTCGCTCACCGCCGAGGGCGGCCTTAACGACGGCACCGCGTTCCCGGCGGTGATGCTCGCACTCGGGCTTCTTGGCCTGCACGAACTGGGCGGGTTCGGCGCGCGCTGGCTGCTGCACGACGTGCTGTGGGCGGTCGGCGGCGGGTTGTTGCTCGGCGGCGTGATCGGCCGCGCGCTCGGCGCGGCGCTGCGCTTTCGGCTGCGCCGCGGCCATGATCTCGGCTGGGACGAACTGATTTACCTGGGCGTCATTGCGCTGACCTACGGCGCGGCGCGAGCGCTCGTGGTGTCCACCTTCCTGGCCGTGTTCGTGGCCGGCTTCGCGCTCTTTCATGAAAGCCGGCACGCACGCGACGCGATGCTCAAGTCAAACGTGCAGAGCACCGATCTGTCCAAGCGCCTGATGGCGTTCGGCGAGCGCTGCGGGCGCTTGGTCGAGGTGACGATGGTGCTGTTCATCGGGGCGGCGCTCACCTGGGTGCAGTGGCGCTGGCAACACGTGGCCTACGCGTTGTTACTCATTGCCGTGGTTCGCCCGCTCGGCGTCTTGGCGGTGGTGCGCCGGGGCACGCTGCCACCGAGCCAGCGCCGTCTGGTCGCCTGGTTCGGCATACGCGGCGTGGGCTCCTTGTTCTACCTGGCTTATGCGCTGACCCAGCCGTTGGAGGGATCGTTCGCGCGCGAGTTGGTGTCGCTGTGCGTGCTGAGCATTGCCGCGTCGATCGTCGCGCACGGGGTGTCGGCGACACCGCTGATGAACTGGCATCAAGCGCGCAAAGGCGGTTGAACAGGGGATCGGCGCCGGGCGGGTGGATTGCGCTGCTGGCGCTTTTGCACAGCACATCTCACTCCCTCTCCCTCTCGGCGAGGAATGCGGTGAGAGTCGACGCGGTCTCGTTAGCGTGCCGGCGATTCGATCTGCGCGGCCACACCTCCTTCGCCGGGCCAGTGCGCATCGTCGGCGCGGACTTGCGAGGCGGTGTGGCTGCCGCCCACCGGCACGCCCCCGCCTTCGTTTTCCCAGCGGC
>NZ_JANMWL010000243.1:0-44180 GCF_031393925.1 Methylibium sp.
GCGGTTTGACACTTGCGGACCGTCCCCACTATGCGCACCCTCAATTTCAGCGCCGGCCCCGCCGTGCTGCCCGAACCCGTACTCCGCCGGGCCGCGGCCGAGATGCTCGACTGGCGCGGCAGCGGCATGTCGGTGATGGAGATGAGCCACCGCGGCAAGGAGTTCATCTCGATCGCCGCGCAGGCCGAAAGCGACCTGCGCAAGCTGCTCTACATCCCCGATGACTACGCCGTACTGTTCCTGCAGGGCGGCGCCATCGCCGAGAACGCGATCGTGCCGATGAACCTGCTGGGCTCGATGCGCGTGGCTGACTACGTCGATACCGGCGAATGGTCGAAGAAATCGATCAACGAGGCCAAGCGCTACTGCGAGGTGCATGTCGTGGCCAGCGCCGCCGATCGCGGCTACAGCTACGTGCCGCCGCAGGAGTCGTGGCAACTATCGCCGGGCGCGGCCTACGTGCACGTCTGCACCAACGAGACGATCGGCGGCGTCGAGTACCACTGGACACCCTCTACCGGCGATGTGCCGCTGGTTGCCGACATGTCCTCGCACCTGCTCTCAAAGCCGGTCGATGTGCGCAAGTACGGCGTCATCTATGCCGGCGCGCAGAAGAACGCGGGCCCGGCCGGGTTGACGATGGTGATCGTGCGCAAAGCGCTGTTCGGCCGCGCGCTGCCGATCACCCCCTCGGCCTTCGACTGGCAACTGCAGGCCGAGAACGACTCGATGCTGAACACGCCGCCGACCTACTCGATCTATATCGCTGGCCTGGTGTTCCAGTGGCTGCTCGAGCAGGGCGGGCTGGCCGAGATCGAGCGGCGCAATATTATGAAGGCGGCCTTGCTCTACGACTACATCGACGCGAGCGACTTCTACGTCAATCCGGTCGAGCGCGCCGATCGCTCGCGCATGAACGTGCCCTTCAAGCTGCACGACGACAAGCTCGACGCCGCCTTCCTGAAGGGAGCCGAAGCGCGCGGCATGGTGCAGCTCAAGGGCCACCGCTCGGTCGGCGGCATGCGCGCGTCGATCTACAACGCCATGCCGGTCGAAGGCGTGCATGCGCTGGTCGATTACATGCGCGATTTCGAACGCAGCAACGGTTGATGCGGGATGCCATGTACAACGTCCTGACCTTCAATAACATCTCGGCGCGCGGCCTCGCGCGCTTTCCGCACGATCGGTTCACGGTCGGCAAGCACGTCGAGCGCCCCGACGCGATCCTGCTGCGCTCGCACGACCTGCATGGGATGGCCTTCGCGCCCAGCGTCAAAGCGGTCGGCCGCGCCGGCGCCGGCACCAACAACATCCCGGTGGCGGCGCTGTCTGCGCGCGGCGTGCCGGTGTTCAACGCGCCGGGCGCGAACGCCAATGCCGTCAAGGAGCTGGTGCTCGCCGCGCTGCTGATGAGCGCGCGCAACCTGGTGCCGGCGCTGCGCTTCGTCGAGTCGCTGCCGGCCGAGGCGGCCGATTTCGAGGCCCGCGTCGAAGAGGGCAAGAAGCAGTTCGCCGGTTTCGAGTTGCCGCAGCACACGCTGGGCATCGTCGGCCTGGGTGCGATCGGATCGCTGGTCGCCGAGACGGCCCTGAAGCTCGGCATGAAAGTGCTCGGTTTCGACCCCGAGATCACCGTCGACTCGGCGTGGCGCCTGCCTTCGAGCGTACGCAAGGCGCACAGCATCGAGGAGGTGCTGAAGGCATCCGACTTCGTCAGCCTGCACCTGCCGTTGCTGACGGCCACGCGCGGCCTGCTGAACGCCGAGCGGCTGCAGGCGATGAAGCCCGGCGCGGTGCTACTCAATTTCGCGCGCGACGCGATCGTCGACGAGGCGGCCGTAGTCGCCGCGCTGCGCGCCGGGCGGTTGAAGAGCTACATGTGCGACTTTCCCTCACCTGCGCTGCTGCACGAGCGCGGCGCCATCGCGCTACCGCACCTCGGCGCATCGACCGCCGAGGCCGAAGAGAACAGCGCCGTGATGGTGGTCGATCAACTGCGCGAGTACCTCGAGCACGGCAGCATCGCCAACGCGGTGAACTTCCCGAGTGTCGAGATGCCTCGCGAGTCGGCGCACCGCGTCGCCATCGCGAACGCCAACGTGCCGAACATGCTCGGCCAGATCTCGACCGCGATGGCGCAGGCCGGCCTGAACATCCACAACATGGTCAACAAGTCGCGCGGCGAGATGGCCTACACGCTGGTCGACGTCGACAGTCCGGTCGAGCGCCATGTCGTCGACGCGATCGCCTCGATCGGCGGCGTGCTGACGGTGCGGGCGATTCCGGCGCACGGGCACTGACATCGGTTCGTCCGGTTGCCCACCTGGGCGGGTTTCATGGCCGGCACGGCCGATACGGTAATCAGGCGCCGGATCTCGAGTCGAGCGCCGCTCCGATCGCTTGCGGTGTCAGACTTTGCCTCGTGGATCGCGCGGTCCAGCGGCAGGCCGTCTTCGCGCAGCGAGCGGATGGCGGCGCCGCGAAGTCCCCGAGCGCATTTGTGCCTGTGAGAGCAAGTTTGAACAGCATGCCATGACGGCCCTTGGCGCACCCTCTGAGCAATTCGGCCGGATGGGGGTAGAACTAGCGGTATCCACCGCAAATGAGACTGCTGGAAGCCAGCATCGACGCGCGTTTCCGCTGATCATTCGGACGACGCTCTCCCGCCAGGGGACGGTCTCAAGGCGTCTCACCAAGACGCAGAAATCACGCTAAAGCCTCGTCAGCCGGGGCTTTTTCGTTTCTTGGCGTCTCATGACGACCTTTGACATCCCGCGAACTTTTCGACATCACGGCGCCCAAGGGCGCTGCGAGCCAAGTTCTTCGATGACCAACCCTTGAACGACTCTGCGTCTTCTGGGTACCGTCTCTACCGCAATCCGCCCGAATCCAAAGGCCGCTCGCACGTCAACCTGGCATGGCCCGAGCAAACTCGGCCAAGCACCCCTCGAGGTCCGACGGTCGCACCGGCTTGCCGATGAAGGCGTTCATTCCGGCCTCGCGGCACGCCACATGGTCTTCGACCATCACGTTGGCAGTGAACGCCACGACATACGGTTGCTTTTCGAGCGCGTGGTCACGATGAAGGCGCGGCGCCGGCTGATGCCGCAGATGGCGTCTCACGCATCAGCCGGGCCACGCGCTGGCGGCTGACGGCCACACCTTGATCGATCAGCTCGGCGCGCACGCACGGCATGCCGTAGGTCGCATCCGACTGGGCATGGACCGCGCGGATGCGCTCGACGAGCACGGCGTTGTCGATCGCCCGCCGCGATGGCGCTCGATCGCGCCACGCGTAGTAGCCGCTGGCAGAGACCTTGAGCACGCAGCACATCGTGTGCACCGAGACGTCGGCCTGGTTCGCGTTCGCAGAGGCGCTGCGAAGCGCTCAGCAGCGCGCGTGCTCGACAGGAATGCCGTCGCAGTGCCGCAGCGCAGGAGCAACGCCCGGCCACCGGACGCTGAACGTTACTGGCATTCGGGGTCGACCGACCGGTGGCCGGCTAGTCGTTGCAGGTTGCCCAAGATTCGGCGCCAAAGAAGTCGCTGTCTACCGTGTCCCACCGATTTGGGGGGAGCTTCTCTGAGGGGTACCGCGAAGCGTCGAATTGATCGAAGCTGTCGTCACGAAAGAAGGACGGCGAAGGAGCGATCATGACAAGCTTGCAGCAGCGTGACGTCGGCGATTTCCGCATTTACGCCGGCACGTTTGAAGCGCGGGGAGGTGGCCACACCGCGGCAGTAGAGGTACATCGCGTGCGCGGCGAATCCGAGCTCCTGCCCGAAGTCGTGTTCAGCAACGACTGCCTCTCTGGAGGTCATCGCTTCGACGGGTCCACTGCGGCCTTGGCGCATGCAATGGACGTCGGGCACCAAGTGATCCGCCTGCGCGGAGCGTCGGTCGCCTGAACTGCAAGCTTGGCCGGCGCGGCGCAAGCGGTGCGGTCAGAGCCCGAGCCAAGCGCCCAGGGCCAGCATCGCGGCTTCGTCGTAGCGCTCGAAGCCCTGGTATTTGGTCGGTGCGAGCTTCTTCTTGCCGTCCTCGGAGCCGTCAAGCGAAAGTAGATAGTCGCGCACCTGCTCCACTTGATCGGGTGCAAGGTTCGGGCTGGCGATCACGTGCTTGATCGGTACTGCTTTTGACTTGCCGATCACTTTGCCGCCTTTGGCTTGCCAGTCCTTCACGACGGCGGACGACGCGGAAGCGCCGGCATTCGTCAGGTTGTTCTCGACGAAGAAGGGCACCGCGTCCTGGTAGCGGGTGTAGGTGTACTTCACTTGCTTTGGATCACCCAGTGCGTCACGCAGCGTCGCACGCACCATCCATGAGGTGATTGAGTCTTCATCGGGCGCGCCGAGGTGCAGGCCCTTGAGGTCGGACAGAGATTTGAGCGGCGAATCGGCCTTGACCATGAAGCTGGCCGCGTACCCCTGGAAGCCCTTGGTGACGGCGACGAGCTTGTAGCCCGACTTCTTTATCGCCTCGATCGACAGGTGCGCGGGATGCACCATGGCGAGGTCGTAGGCCTTGTCGGACAGGCCCTGACGCAAGCTCGGGTAATCGCCGATGGGCTCGATCTGTACCGGCTGGCGAAGGAGCTTGGAGAGATCGGCGGCGATCGCAGCGTACTTGCCGCGAATCTCGTCGGCCGGCACGCGGTAGGTGACGCCTTCGTTGATGGCAAAGACCAGCGCATGCGACGACGAAGCACCGAGCAGTACTGCGGCACACAGGGCGCGCAGGATCGTGGTTTTCATGTTGGCTCCCAACGCGTTGAACTCGGCCTGAATGGCGAGCCTCGGGTAGTGTACGGAGCGACGCGCGCTGAACTTGCATAGAGGCGTTCGCTGCGCAAACGGATTCACGATCCGGGCTGCAATCAGCGAAAAGTGTTGTCGATGAGGTGCAGCGCGGTGTCGAGCGCTTCACGCGCGTCAGCGACCGGGCTCAGCGCAAGGGCGTCGCCGCCTTGAACAGCGTCATGGCGGTGCCGATCAGGGCAGAGACCTCGCTCATGTTGCCGGGCACGATCATGGTGTTGTTCTTCTGTGCGAGTTGCGCGAAGGCGTCGACGGCGCGCTCCGCGACCTTGAGTTGAACCGCCTGGTCGCCGCCCGGCTCGCGGATGGCCGCGGCGATCTTGCGGATGGCGTCCGACGTCGCGTCGGCCACCGTGGTGATGGCGGCTGCTTCGCCTTGGGCCTTGTTGATCTCGGCCTGCTTTTCGCCTTCAGAGCGCGCGATGAGGGCCTCGCGCTCGCCGGTGGCGATGTTGATCTGTTCCTGGCGCCGGCCCTCGCTGGCGGCGATCAGCGCGCGCTTCTCGCGCTCTGCGGTGATCTGCGCCTGCATCGCATGCAGGATTGCCGCTGGCGGCGTCAGGTCCTTGATCTCATAGCGCAACACCTTGACGCCCCAGTTGAGCGCGGCCTCGTCAAGCGCGTTCACCACTGCCGTGTTGATCAACGTGCGTTCCTCGAAGGTCTTGTCCAACTCCATCTTGCCGATTACGCTGCGCAAGGTGGTCTGCGCGAGCTGGGTTATCGCGACGATGTAGTTGGAGGCGCCGTAGCTGGCACGCATCGGGTCGGTGACCTGGAAATACAGGATGCCGTCGACGGTGAGCTGGGTGTTGTCCCGCGTGATGCAGACTTGGCTCGGCACGTCGAGCGGTATTTCCTTGAGCGAGTGCCGGTAGGCAAGCCGGTCGACGAAGGGCACCAGGAAGTTGAGCCCCGGAACGAGCGTTGCGTGGTACTTGCCCAGTCGCTCCACAACCAAGGCGTGCTGCTGCGGCACGACCTTGATCGAGCGCACGATGAACACGAAGGCGATGACGACCAGGACGATGGCGATGATTTCCATGGGACTTCTGTAGAAAGCTAGCAAGGGAATCAGCGGCCGAGCAGGAGTCGGCTGCCGTCAATGGCACGAATCACGTGCTCGCCGGGTTCGGGCGAGCCGTCGCCGGCATAGCGCGCACTCCACTGCGCGCCGCGGTAGTCGACCCGCGCGGAGCCGTCGCTTTGCCAGCTGCCGACATGGACACGCTCGCCGATGTCGAGGTTGACGTCGCGGTTGGAGCCGGCCGGCTCCGCGGCCGGCGCATGTTGGCGACGCAGGTGCCAAGCGGCGACGGCGCCACCGCCCACCAATGCTGCAACCACGAGTTGTGCGCTCGTGCCCATCGATGCGTGAGCGGCCAGCGCGGCGGCGACCGCACCGAGCGCCAGCACCAACAGGTAGAAAGTGCCGGTTGCCATTTCAATGGCAACCAGGGCGCCAGCGGCGATCCACCACCATGTGGCGGAATTCCAGTCCATAAGGGCTCTCCGGCCACGTCTTGCGCGGCAGTGTACGCCGCGAATTGCGTGCTTCTTCGGGGGCAAGCCGCAGCGTCGATACGTCCTACACTTCGCGCTTTCTCGCGTTCCCCGGAGCCGCTTCGATGCTGCGTTTTCGCTTCCCGATCGTCATCATCGACGAGGACTTCCGCTCCGAGAACACGTCGGGTCTTGGCATCCGCGCGCTGGCCGACGCAATCGTCAAAGAGGGCTTCGAAGTGCTGGGGGTCACCAGCTACGGCGATCTGAGCCAGTTCGCGCAGCAGCAAAGCCGGGCGAGCGCCTTCATCCTGTCGATCGACGACAACGAGTTCGTCCATGAAGGACCCGAGCTGGCGCCGGCGGTCGTGAACTTGCGCCAGTTCATCCGCGAGATCCGGCGCAAGAACCTCGAGATTCCGATTTACCTTTACGGCGAGACGCGCACCTCGCAGCACCTGCCCAACGACGTGCTGCGCGAGCTGCATGGCTTTATCCACATGTTCGAGGACACGCCGGAGTTCGTGGCGCGCCACATCATCCGGGAGGCCAAGAGCTACCTCGACGGGCTGGCACCGCCGTTCTTCAAGGCGCTGGTCGACTATGCGCAAGATGGCTCCTACTCCTGGCACTGCCCCGGGCATTCGGGCGGCGTCGCCTTCCTGAAGAGCCCGGTCGGCCAGATGTTCCACCAGTTCTTCGGCGAGAACATGCTGCGCGCGGACGTCTGCAACTCGGTCGACGAACTCGGCCAGTTGCTCGACCACACCGGCCCGGTGGCGCAAAGCGAGCGCAACGCCGCACGCATCTTCAACGCCGACCACTGCTTCTTCGTCACCAATGGCACCAGCACCAGCAACAAGATGGTCTGGCACCACACGGTGGCGCCCGACGACGTGGTGGTGGTGGACCGCAACTGCCACAAGTCGATCCTGCACGCGATCATCATGACCGGCGCGGTGCCGGTGTTCCTGACGCCCACGCGCAACCACCTCGGCATCATCGGGCCCATTCCCATGAGCGAGTTCGAGCCCGAGACGATCCGCCGCAAGATCGCCGCCAATCCGCTGCTCAAACACGTCGACCCTGCCACCGCCAGGCCACGCATCTTGACCATCACGCAGAGCACCTACGACGGCGTGCTCTACAACACCGAGACGATCAAGGGCATGCTCGACGGCTGGATCGACAACCTGCATTTCGACGAAGCCTGGCTTCCGCATGCGGCCTTCCACCGCTTCTACGGCGACTATCACGCCATGGGCAAGTACCGCACGCGACCGAAGGAGGCGATGGTCTACGCCACGCAGTCGACGCACAAACTGCTCGCCGGTCTGAGCCAAGCCTCGCAGGTGCTCGTGCAGGACTCGCAGAACCGACAGCTCGACACGCACCTGTTCAACGAGGCATACCTGATGCACACCTCGACCTCGCCGCAGTACGCGATCATCGCGAGCTGCGACGTGGCAGCGGCCATGATGGAGGAGCCCGGCGGCACGGCACTGGTCGAGGAAAGCATCAGCGAAGCACTCGACTTCCGGCGCGCCATGCGCAAGGTCGACAAGGAATTCGGCAAGGACTGGTGGTTCAAGGTCTGGGGTCCCGACCGGCTCACCGAAGATGGCATCGGGCGTCCCGAAGACTGGATGATCAAGGCCGATGCCAAGTGGCACGGCTTCGGCCCGCTGGCCGAGAGCTTCAACATGCTCGACCCGATCAAGTCGACCATCGTGACGCCGGGGCTCGACGTGGCCGGCAAGTTCGCCAAGACCGGCATCCCGGCCTCGATGGTTACCAAGTTCCTGGCCGAGCACGGCGTGATCGTGGAGAAGACCGGTCTGTACTCGTTCTTCATCATGTTCACCATCGGCATCACCAAAGGCCGCTGGAACACGCTGCTCACGGCGTTGCAGCAATTCAAGGATGACTACGACCGCAATGCGCCTCTGTGGCGGATCCTGCCTAAATTCATTGCTTCGCAGCCGCGCTATGAACGCATGGGCCTGCGCGACCTGGCGCAGAGCATCCACGAGGCCTACGTCAAGGGTGACATCGCGCGGCTCACGACTGATATGTATTTGTCGGACCTGCAGCCAGCGATGAAGCCGAGCGAGGCCTATGCGCACATTGCGCACCGAAAGACCGAGCGGGTAGCGATCGAGGCCCTTGAAGGGCGCATCACGACCTCGTTGCTCACGCCGTATCCGCCGGGTATTCCGCTGCTCATTCCGGGTGAGCGCTTCAACCGCAAGATCGTCGACTACTTGCGCTTCACGCACGAGTTCAATAAACGCTTCCCCGGCTTCGACACCGACGTGCATGGCCTGGTCGAACAGGAGGCCGAGAACGGCGAGAACCGTTACTACGTCGACTGCATCAGACAGTAAGGGCTGCTCGACGCCGGTGAGGGCGGCTGGACAGGCGACGGTCGGGGCTGTGGCGAAGCCGGCCGGCGCAAACTTCCGCGTCAGCCGCGGACTTGAACCTCAGGTTTCTGCCATGCCGCTGGCCACGCGGCTGAAGCCACCATCCACGTAAGTGATTTCAGCCGTGACACCGGCTGCCAGATCGCTGAGCAGGAAGGCGGCCACGTTGCCCACGTCATCGATCGTGACGTTGCGACGCAGCGGCGCGTTGTGCGCGACCACGTCGAGAATCTTGCCGAAACCCTTGATGCCGGAGGCGGCGAGCGTCTTGATCGGGCCGGCCGAGATGCCGTTCACGCGCGCGCCGCGGGGCCCGAGACTGGCGGCCAGGTAACGCACGCTGGCTTCCAGCGAGGCCTTGGCCAGGCCCATGGTGTTGTAGTTGGGAACCACCCGCTCCGAGCCCAGGTAAGTCAGGGTGAGCAGCGCCGCCTTGTTGCTAAGGCGCGGGGCGGCGGCCTTGGCCAGAGCCGCGAAGCTGTAGGCGGAGATGTCATGCGCGATGCGAAAGCCTTCGCGCGAAAGGCCCTCGAGGAAGTCGCCGGCGATGGCTTCGCGAGGCGCGAAACCGATCGAATGGACGAAGCCGTCGAAACTCGGCCACGCCTCGCCGAGGTCGCTGAACATCGCTTCGATCTGGTCGTCCCGTGCGACGTCGCAATCGAACGTCAGCCCGGAGTTGAATTCCTTGGCGAAATCACGCGTGCGTTCCTTGAAGCGCTCGCCGACGTAGCTGAAGGCCAGCTCCGCGCCTTCGCGGCGGCAGGCGCGGGCAATGCCATAGGCGATCGAGCGGTTGGAGAGCACTCCAGTGATTAGCAGGCGCTTGCCGGCAAGAAAGCCCATGGTGGTTCCGTCCAGGGTGTTTAAAGCCCGAAATTTTGGCACGCGAACGTCGCCCCGAGGGGCTCTTGACACTCCATGAGCTTGCCGGTAAGGGGCGCTCAAGCTACAATCCCATCTTTCGCTAGGCCATAGATTGGGCGGGATATTCCAGCCCATTTTTTTTGGGCGATCGCTTTTGGGAGCGAGCGCCATGAAAACCCGCACGAGCCAAGCACGAGCGGTTTGCCCGTCAGTAAGAATTTCGATGAATTGGCAGTTGAGTGTCGAAAAAACCGTGACCGGATTCGGCTACGAGTTGATCGAGTGCGAGCGCGGCTCGCAGGGCTTGCTGCGCGTGTTTATTGACCGTGTGTCCGGGCAGGCCTACGACACCGGCGAAAGTGAGTTCGTTACCGTCGAGGACTGCGAGAAGGTGACGCGTCAGTTGCAGTATGTGCTTGAAGTCGATGGCCTGGACTACAGCCGGCTGGAGGTGTCGTCGCCGGGGCTCGATCGGCCGCTCAAGAAGCAGGCTGATTACGCTCGCTATGAAGGCGAGCGCATCGACCTGACTCTCAAGCTGCCGTTCCAGGGGCGCAAGCGGTACCAGGGCGTGCTGCGCGCGGTTGTCGGCGGTGCCAGTGAAGGCTGGGCGCTGCATTTCAACGACGGCAAGGAAGACCAGGTTATGGGTTTTGCGCTCGATGAGGTGCGTGAAGCGCGGCTGGTGCCGGTGGTGAATTTCAAGGGTCGCAAGGGGCGAGCGCAAGCCGCGGCGGCGACCGAAGTACCCGGAGGTCAAGAAGAATGAACCGCGAATTGTTGATGCTGGTGGATGCGATCGCACGCGAGAAAAGTGTCGAACGCGAAGTGGTGTTCGGCGCGGTCGAGGCTGCGCTCGCCTCGGCGAGCAAGAAGCTGCATGGCGGCGAGGTCGACATGCGTGTTGCCGTGGACCGCGAAACCGGCCAGTACGAGACCTTCCGACGCTGGCACGTGGTGCCCAACGAGGCCGGCCTGCAGTTGCCCGATTCCGAGAAGCTGCTGTTCGAGGCGCAGGAAGACATCGCCGACATCGAAGAGGGCGATTACATCGAGGAGCAGGTCGATTCCGTCTCCATCGGCCGCATCGGCGCCCAGGCCGCCAAACAGGTGATCCTGCAAAAAATCCGCGACGCCGAGCGTGAGCAGTTGCTCAACGATTTCTTGTCGCGTGGTGACAAGATCTTCGTGGGCACCGTCAAGCGGCTCGACAAGGGAGACCTCGTGGTGGAGAGCGGCCGGGTCGAAGGGCGCTTGAAGCGCAGCGAGTTGATCGCCAAGGAAAACCTGCGCACTGGCGACCGCGTGCGTGCCTACATCACCGAGGTCGACACCACGCAGCGCGGGCCGCAGATCATGCTCTCGCGCAGTGCGCCTGGTTTCATGATGGAGCTGTTTCGCCACGAGGTGCCCGAGGTCGAGCAGGGCCTGCTCGAAATCAAGAGTTGCGCCCGTGACGCCGGTTCGCGCGCCAAGATCGCCGTGGTCTCGCACGACAAGCGGGTCGACCCGATCGGTACCTGCGTGGGTGTGCGCGGCTCGCGCGTGAACGCGGTGACGAACGAACTGGCCGGCGAGCGCGTGGACATCGTACTGTGGTCGAGCGACCCGGCTCAGTTCGTGATTGGCGCGCTGGCGCCGGCGAACGTGCAGTCGATCGTGGTCGACGAAGAAAAACACGCCATGGACGTGGTGGTCGACGAGGAAAACCTCGCCATCGCCATCGGCCGCGGCGGCCAGAATGTGCGCTTGGCCTCCGAGCTGACGGGCTGGCGCATCAACATCATGAGCGCCGAGGAGTCCGCCGAGAAGCAGGCCGGCGAATCCGACTCGATCCGCAAGCTCTTCGTCGACAAGCTAGACGTCGACGCCGAGGTCGCCGACATCCTGATCGCCGAGGGCTTCACGACGCTCGAAGAGGTGGCTTACGTGCCGCTTCAGGAGATGCTCGAGATGGAGAGCTTCGACGAAGGCACCGTGCATGAGCTGCGCGCCCGTGCCAAGGACGCGTTGCTGACGATGGAGATCGTTCGCGAAGAAAAGCTCGAAGGCGTTTCGCAGGACCTGCGTGACCTCGACGGCCTGGACGCGGCGCTGATTGCCAAGTTGGCCGAAGGCGGCGTGCACACGCGCGACGACTTCGCCGACCTCGCCGTGGATGAACTGACCGAACTCACCGGCATGGCCGACGAAGAGGCCAAGTTGCTCATCATGAAGGCGCGCGAACACTGGTTCGACGCTTGAGTCGGCACGACCGACCGCTGCGCACCGCTTGTACCCGAGCTAGCCCCCGATACACCAAGGACACCCAACAATGGCTGTGACCACCGTCGCACAGTTTGCTGCCGAGCTCAACCGCCCGGCCACGGCACTGCTCGAGCAGCTGCACTCCGCTGGCGTCAAGAAGGCGTCGACGGACGACGCGTTGACCGACGGCGACAAGGAGCGGCTGCTCGACTACCTGCGTACCGCGCATGGCACCGGCAGCGGCGAGCGCAAGAAGATCACGCTGACCAAGAAGTCGACCACCGAGATCAAGCAAGCCGACGCCTCCGGCAAGGCACGCACGATCCAGGTGGAGGTGCGCAAGAAGCGCACCTTCGTCAAGCGCGACGAGATCCCAGCGGCCGAAGAGGCGGCACCGCCCGCGCCGTTGGTCGATGAAGCCGAGCTTCAAAAGCGCGAAGAAGAAGCGAGCCGTCAGGCCGAGCAGCTGCGCCGCCAGGAAGAAGACATCGCCGAGAAGCGTCGCCTGCGCGAAGCGCAAGAGCAGGCCGATCGCGAGGCCGCCGAAGCACGCCAGCGGGCCGCCGCCGAGGAGGCGGCTTCGGCACTGGCCGCGGCGGCTGCCGCGCCGGTCGAGACGCCTGCCAAGAAGAAGGCTGCCGCCAAGAACGCCGCCGCGGCGGCAGAAGCCGCGCCGCCCGTGCCACCGGCACCCGTCGAGGTACCCAAGCCGGCGCTGCGCGTGGTTAAGGCGGCCGACATCGAGAACGAAGAGAAGCAACGCCTTGCCGACTTGGCCAAGCGCCGCAAGGCGGCCGAAGACGAAGCCTCCGCCATTCGCGCGATGATGAACGCGCCCAAGAAAGTGCTGGTCGCCAAGAAAGAAGAGCCCAAGCCGGCCGAAGGCATCAAAGGCACGATCCACAAGCCCACCGTCAAACCTGGCGCGCCAGGTGCAGCGGCACCGGGAGTGGCCAAGCCAGGCGACAAGAAGTCGGTCAAGTCCGAGAAGCTTTCCTCCAGCTGGGCCGATGACGCCGCCAAGAAGCGCGCCGCGCTGCGCGGCCGGCCGGACACGGGCGGTCGCGGTGGCTGGAAGGCGCCGCGTGGCGGGCGCCGTGGCGGCGACCGGGGCGAAGGTGCGTCGGCGTATGTCGCACCGGCCGAGGCGCAGGTCTACGAGGTGCATGTGCCCGAGACCATCAGCGTAGCCGACCTGGCGCACAAGATGTCGGTCAAGGCTTCCGAGGTCATCAAGCAGTTGATGAAGCTCGGTCAGATGGTCACCATCAACCAGCAGCTCGACCAGGAGACCGCGATGATCCTGGTGGAAGAGATGGGCCACAAGGCCTTTACCGCCAAGCTCGACGATCCGGACGCCTTCCTCGAAGAAGACGTGGCGATCACCGATGTGCCGTCCGAGCCGCGTGCGCCGGTCGTCACCGTGATGGGCCACGTCGACCACGGCAAGACCTCGCTGCTTGACTACATTCGCACCACGCGCGTGGCGGCTGGCGAAGCGGGCGGCATCACGCAGCACATCGGCGCCTATCACGTCCAGACGCCGCGCGGCATGATCACCTTCCTCGACACGCCGGGCCACGAGGCGTTCACGCAGATGCGTGCACGCGGCGCCAAGGCGACCGACCTCGTCATCCTGGTGGTGGCCGCCGACGACGGCGTCATGCCGCAGACCAAGGAGGCGATCCACCACGCCAAGGCGGCCAACGTGCCGTTGATCGTGGCGATCAACAAGATCGACAAGCCCGGCAGCAACATCGAGCGTGTGCGCAGCGAGCTGGTCGCCGAACAGGTGGTGCCCGAAGATTTCGGCGGTGACTCGCCCTTCGTGCAGGTCTCGGCCAAGACCGGCCAGGGCATCGACAACCTGCTTGAGCAAGTGCTGCTGCAGGCCGAGGTGTTGGAACTGAAAGCGCAGAAGAACGCGCCCGCCAAGGGCTTGGTGATCGAAGCGCAGCTCGACAAGGGTCGCGGCCCGGTCGCCACCGTACTGGTGCAGTCGGGCACCTTGAAGCGCGGCGACGTCGTGCTGGCCGGCTCCACCTACGGGCGTGTGCGCGCCATGCTGGACGAGAACGGCAAGGCGTCCACCGAGGCTGGACCGTCGATTCCGGTCGAGATCCAGGGCCTCACCGGCGTTCCCCAAGCCGGCGACGAGTTCATGGTGCTCTCCGACGAGCGACGTGCGCGCGAGATCGCGACCTTCCGCTCCGGCAAGTACCGCGACGTGAAACTCTCAAAGCAGCAGGCTTCCAAGCTCGAGAACATGTTCGAGAACATGGGCCAGGGCGAAGTGCAGACCTTGCCGCTCATCATCAAGGCCGACGTGCAGGGCTCGCAGGAGGCGCTCGCCTCGTCGCTGCTCAAACTCAGCACGGCCGAGGTCAAGGTGCAGATCGTGCATGCGGCCGTCGGTGGCATCAGCGAGAGCGACGTCAACCTCGCCATCGCCTCCAAGGCGGTCATCATCGGTTTCAACGTGCGTGCCGATCTGGGTGCGCGCAAGCTGGCCGAGGGAAACCAGGTCAATCTGCGCTACTACAACATCATTTACGACGCGGTCGACGAGATCAAGTTGGCGATGACCGGCATGCTGGCGCCGGAGCAAAAAGAAGAGCTCATCGGCACGGCCGAGATTCGCACCGTGTTCGTGGCCTCCAAGATCGGCACCGTGGCCGGCTCGATGGTTACCTCGGGCGTGGTGCGCCGTGGCGCGCGCTTCCGCCTGCTGCGCGAAAACGTGGTGATCTACACCGGCGAGGTCGAGTCGGTGCGGCGTATGAAGGACGACGTGCGCGAGGTCAAGGAAGGCTTCGAGTGCGGCATCAAGCTCAAGAACTACAACGAGATCAAGGAAGGCGACCAACTGGAAGTCTTCGAGATCAAGGAAGTGGCTCGAACGCTTTGATTTGACGCGGGCCGCGGTGTCCGCGGCCCGGGCGGACTTCGCCCCGACCGCAAACCCCGCCCTCGCGAGACGGCGGGGTTTGTCCTTGCTGAGCACACTGAACAGCACACCATGAAGCACAAGCGAGCCATTCCGAACCGCAGCTTTCGCGTCGCCGACCAGATCCAGCGCGACGTGGCTGTGCTGGTGCGCGAGTTGAAGGATCCGCGCGTGGGCATGGTCACGGTCAATGCCGTCGATGTCACGCCCGACTATGCGCATGCGAAAGTGTTTTTCTCGCTGCTGGTCGGCAACGCCGAGGAGTGCGAAGTGGCGCTCAACGAGGCGGCGGGGTTCATCCGCAACAGCCTGTTCAAGCGATTGCAGATCCATACGGTGCCGACGCTGCACTTCCAGTTCGACCGCACCACCGAGCGCGCCGCCGACCTGAACGCGTTGATCCACCAGGCCAATGCCACACGTGCCAAGGAAGACTGAATCCATGCAGCCCCGTCCGCCGCAATTGCCGCGCCGCGCCTTGCACGGCGTGTTGTTGCTCGACAAGCCGCTGGGCTGGTCGAGCAATGACGCGCTGCAAAAAGTCAAGGGCATGCTGCGTGCGGAGAAGGGCGGCCACACCGGCACCCTGGACCCGCTGGCCACCGGCTTGTTGCCGCTGTGCTTTGGTGCGGCGACCAAGTTTTCGCAGACCAGCCTCGACGCCGACAAGACCTATCGCGCCACCGTGAAGCTGGGCGTCACGCGCGTTGGCGGCGACCTCGAAGGCGAGGTGCTCCAAACCCGCCCGGTCGATGTCGACGAAGCGGCACTGCAGGCCGCCTGCGCTGCCCTGAGAGGCGAGATCGATCAGGTGCCGCCGATGCAGTCAGCACTCAAGCACGAGGGCAAGCCGCTCTACAAGTACGCGCGCGCCGGCATCGATATCGAGCGCTCGCCGCGCCGCGTGACGATTCATCGTCTGGACATCCTGCGCTGGCAGGCTGACGAGCTCGAGATCGAAGTGCGCGTCAGCAAGGGCACCTACATCCGCACGCTCGCCGAGGACCTGGGCCGAGCGTTGGGGTGCGGCGCGCACCTGGGCGCATTGCGCAGGGTGGCGAGCGGCGCGCTCGGCGTGCAGGCGGCCATCACCATCGAAGCGCTCGCCGCGCTCGAGCCCGCCGAGCGCGAAGCGCGCTTGTTGCCGCCGGACGTGTTGCTCGGCGGCTGGCCAGCGGTGCAGCTCGGCGCCGACGAGGCCGGGCGCTTCCTGTCCGGCTTGCGCCGTCGCACCGAACTCGGCGACTGCACCGCGGTACGCGTCTACGGACCCGAGCCCAGCGCTTTTCTCGGCAGCGCGCACGTCAAGTCCGGTGAGCTGATCCCGGGGCGGCTCTTGAGCCCGCCCGAAGTCCAGGCCCTGCTGCATCCGCCGCAGCAGGTCGCCCAATTGAATTGATCAAGAAGCAAGTGAGTACGACATGACGACCAGCGACAACGCCCGCCAGATCCGCAACATCGCGATCATTGCCCACGTCGACCACGGCAAGACCACGCTGGTGGACCAGCTGCTGCGCCAGAGCGGCACCTTCCGCGAAAACGAGAAGGTCGCCGACCGCGTGATGGACAGCAACGACATCGAAAAGGAGCGTGGCATCACGATCCTGTCGAAGAACTGCGCCGTCGAATGGCTGGGCACGCACATCAACATCGTCGACACGCCCGGCCACGCCGACTTCGGCGGCGAGGTCGAGCGCGTGCTGTCGATGGTCGACTCCGTGCTGCTGCTCGTCGACGCCGTCGAGGGCCCGATGCCGCAGACGCGCTTCGTGACCAAGAAGGCGCTGGCCCTGGGCTTGAAGCCGATCGTGGTCGTGAACAAGGTCGACCGCCACGGCGCGCGTCCCGACTACGTGATCAACGCCACCTTCGACCTGTTCGACAAGCTCCACGCCACCGAGGCGCAGCTCGACTTCCCGGTCATCTACGCTTCGGGCCTCAACGGCTGGGCCACGCTGAATCCGGGCGAGATCGGCACCGACCTGGCGCCGCTATTCAACGCCGTGCTGCAGCACGTGCCGCCGCATGAGGGTGACCCCGACGGCCCGTTGCAGCTGCAGATCTGTTCGCTTGATTACTCCACCTTCGTCGGACGCATCGGCATCGGCCGCATCAACCAGGGCAGCTTGAAGCCGATGCAGGACGTGGCGGTGTTCGCAGGCGAAGACAGCATTCCCTTCAAGGCCCGGGTCAACCAGGTGCTCAAGTTCGACGGTCTCGAGCGGGTGCAGGCCACCTCGGCCGGCCCCGGCGACATCGTGTTGATCAACGGCATCGAGGACATTGGCATCGGCGTCACGCTGACCGACATCGACGACCCCGCGCCGCTGCCGATGCTCGAGGTGGACGAACCGACGCTGACCATGAATTTTTGCGTCAACAACTCGCCGCTGGCGGGTCGTGAAGGCAAATTCGTCACCAGCCGGCAGATCCGGGACCGCCTCGACCGCGAACTGCAAAGCAACGTGGCGCTGCGCGTGAAAGACACCGACGAAGACGGCATTTTCGAGGTGTCGGGCCGCGGCGAGCTGCATCTGACCATCCTGCTCGAGAACATGCGCCGTGAGGGCTACGAGCTCGCGGTCAGCAAGCCGCGCGTGGTGTTCCACGAAGAGGGCGGCGTGCGCAAGGAGCCGATCGAACTGGTGACCGCCGACGTCGAGGAGCAGCACCAGGGCGGCGTGATGCAGGCGCTGGGCCTGCGCAAGGCCGACCTGGTGAACATGGAGTCGGACGGCAGGGGCCGCGTGCGCCTGGAGTACCGCATTCCTGCGCGCGGGCTGATCGGCTTTTCCAACGAGTTCATGAACTTGACGCGCGGCACCGGCCTCATCAGCAACATCTTCGACGGCTACGAAGCGTACAAGGGCGAGATCGAGGGCCGCAAGAATGGTGTGCTGATCAGCCAGGACGACGGCGAAATCGTCACCTACGCCCTGGGCAAGCTCGACGACCGCGGTCGCATGTTCGTCAAGGCCGGCGACCCGGTTTATGAAGGCATGCTGGTAGGCATCCACTCGCGCGACAACGACTTGGTGGTCAACGCGGTGCGTGCCAAGCAACTCACCAACTTTCGCGTCAGCGGCAAGGAGGACGCGATCAAGATCACGCCGCCGATCATCTTGTCGCTCGAGTACGCGGTCGAGTTCATCGCCGACGACGAGCTGGTCGAGATCACGCCCAAATCGATCCGCCTGCGCAAGCGCTACCTCAAGGAGCATGACCGCAAGAAGGCGTCCCGCGAGGCGGCCTGATCGGTCTCGCACGACATGCAAGAGCCCGCGCGCTACCTTGTGCTGATCGAGTCCGACGGTGCCATGCTGGCCCGGCTTTTCGACGCCGGACATCGTCCACTGGTGGAGTTCGACGCCGCCTCCGAAGAAGTGGCCGTGATGACGCGTGGCCTGGTTGCCACCGAGGATGCCGACGCGCCGGTCTGGCAGCGCACTCTGGCCGGCCACAGCCAAGCCGAGCGGGTCGCGGCGCGGGTCTATTTGCTCGACATGTAAGCCTGTGAGCCGGCCACGGTCGGTACGCAATGCGACCTCGGCTGCGACCTCTAGCGACGCCCGATAGCAATCAAACCCGGGCGATGAGCAGCAGGAAGTTCACCGAAAAAACATGCAGTTGATTCAACCGTTTGGCCCATGGCGGCTGTGTACCGCCCCCATGATGGATTGGACCGACCGCCACTGCCGCCACTTCCACCGCCTGCTGAGCCGTCACACACGTCTGTACACCGAGATGGTAACCACCGGCGCGCTGCTGCACGGCGATGTGCCGCGCCACCTGGACTTCGGCGAAACCGAGCATCCCGTGGCGCTACAGCTCGGTGGCAGCGAGCCGGCCGACCTGGCGGCGTGCGCCAAGCTCGGCGAACGCTGGGGCTATGACGAAATCAACCTGAACTGCGGTTGCCCGAGCGAGCGCGTTCAGCGCGGCGCCTTCGGCGCCTGCCTGATGGCAGAGCCGGCGCTGGTGGCCGATTGCGTGAAGGCGATGCGTGACGCAGTCTGCGTGCCAGTGACGATCAAGCACCGCATCGGCCTCGACCGGACCGAGTGCTACGAATTCGTGCGCGACTTCGTCGGCACGCTCGCCGACGCCGGTTGCGAGGTCTTCATCGTTCACGCACGCAATGCCTGGCTCGCCGGCCTGAGCCCGAAGGGGAACCGTGAAGTACCGCCGCTGCGCTACGAAGTGGTGCATCGGCTCAAGCGCGATTTTCCGGCGCTCACCATCGTGCTCAACGGCGGCATCACGAGCAACGCACAGATAGCAGAGCAGTTGCTTCACGTCGACGGCGTGATGCTTGGCCGCGAGGCTTACCACCACCCGTGGCTGATGGCCGACTGGGATGAGCGCTTCTTCGGCGATGCGGTGCGGCCCCCGGAGCGCGGCGCGGTCGAGGCCGCAATGGTGGTCTACATGACGCATCGCCAGCAGGATCATGCCGAGCCGTGGTCGCGTAGCGCGCGCCACATGATGGGTCTCTGGAACGGCACGCCCGGCGCGCGCCGCTGGCGCCAGGTGTGGAGCGATCACCAGCTCAAGGATCGAGCGCCGCTCGAAGTGCAGCAGCGCGCTGGCGCGGCGCTGCTCCAAACGTTGGCTGAGACGTCGACGACGTGAGCATGATGACGAGGCGAAACACACGTGGTTGACGATGACCTTGGCCGGTCGGCCAGAAACTATCGTGCGGGTCAGGCCTCGGTGGCGCGGTGGCTTTGCCAGCGCCAGGCGTCGGCACACATCTGCGCCAGATCGCGCCGGGTGCGCCAGTTGAGCAGGGTGCTGGCCAGCGCCGGGTCGGCCCAGCAGGCGGCCACGTCGCCGGGGCGGCGCGGCGCAATGCGATAGGGCACCGGACGCCCGCTGGCCCCCTCGAACGCGGCCACGAGCTGCAGCACCGACGCGCCTAGCCCGGTGCCGAGGTTCACCGTCAGTAGCCCAGCGTGACGCTTCAGGGCGTCGAGCGCCGCGACGTGTCCTTCGGCCAGGTCCATGACATGGATGTAGTCGCGAACGCCTGTGCCGTCGATCGTCGGATAGTCGTTGCCGAACACCTGCAACTCGGGCCGCACACCGGCCGCGACCTGCGCCACATAGGGCATCAAATTGTTGGGTATGCCCGTCGGGTCTTCGCCGATCAGCCCGCTTTCGTGCGCGCCCACCGGGTTGAAGTAACGCAGCCGCGCAATGCGCCAGTGCGGCTCGGCCCGCACCAGGTCGGCCAGCATCTGCTCGACCATGAGCTTGGTCCAGCCGTAGGGGTTGGTGGCGCAGAGCGGAGCGTCTTCGCGGATCGGCACCGAGGCCGGGTCACCGTAGACGGTGGCCGATGAAGAGAACACCAGCGTGTTAACCGCAGCGCGCTGCATCGCCTGCAGCAGCGCGAGCGTGCCGGCGAGGTTGTTCTGGTAGTAGCCCAGCGGTTGTGCGATTGATTCGCCGACCGCCTTGAGCGCCGCAAAGTGGATCACCGCCCGGACTTCGTGCTGGGCGAACACGCGGTCGAGCAGCGCCGAATCGCGCACATCGCCCTCGATGAACGTCGACCGCGCGCCACACAGGCGCTCGAGCCGGTCGAGCACGTCACGCCGGCTGTTTTGCAGGTTGTCGAGGATGAGGAAACGCTGGCCGGCGTTGGCCAGTGCCACGCAGGTGTGCGAGCCGATGAAGCCGGTACCGCCGGTGACGAGGATCATGCTGGGAGCCACTCCTGTTGCTGTTGCCGCTGGCGCGGCGTCGCTCGATTGTCGCGGCCGACCCGTGCCCGCAGGCGGTCGCGGCGCCCCGTGTTAGGGGTTGATGCGCAGCCACGTGGTCTTGAGTTCGGTGTACTTGTCCAGTGCGTGCAGCGACTTGTCGCGGCCGTTGCCGCTTTGCTTGTAGCCGCCGAAGGGCACGGTGATGTCGTCTTCGTCGTACTGATTCACATGCACGGTGCCGGCCCGCAGCGCGCGCGCCACCCGGTGCGCGCGGTCGATGTGCGAGCTCCAGACGCTGGCTTGCAGGCCGTAGCTGGAATCGTTGGCCAGGGCAATCGCCTCGGCCTCGTCCTTGAAGCGGATGATGCAGAGCACCGGCCCGAAGATTTCTTCGCGCGCGATGCGCATGTCGTTGCGCACACCGTCGAACACGGTCGGCAGGACGTAGTAGCCGCCGCTCTCTCCCAACGCGCGCGTGCCGCCCGTCAGCAGCCGTGCGCCTTCCTGGTGGCCGGCGTCGATGTAGCCCATGACGGTGCGCAGCTGCCCGTCGTCGACCAGCGCGCCCATGACCGTTTTGGCATCCAGCGGGTTGGCGGGTCGGTAGTTCGGCGCCTCGGCGGCGACCCGCTTCGCGAAGTCGTCGGCAATGCTTTCATGCACCAGCAAGCGCGAGGGCGCGTTGCAGCTCTCGCCCTGATTGAAGAACATGCTGGCGGCGACGGTCTTGGCGCAGCGCTCGAGGTCATCGAAGTCGGGAAAGACGAGGAAGGCGCTCTTGCCGCCGAGTTCGTTGTAGACGCGCTTCAAGTTGCTGCGGCTCGCGTACTCGAGCATCTTGCGGCCCACGCGCGTGGAGCCGGTGAAGCCGATTGCGTCGACATCGGGGTGCAGCGCCAGCGCCTCGCCGGCCTCCGTACCGTAGCCGGGCACCACGTTGAACACGCCCGCAGGCAGCCCGGCGGCAAGCGCCAGTTCGGCCAGGCGCAACGCCGTGAGCGGGCTCTTTTCGCTGGGCTTGAGGACCACGCTGTTGCCGGCGGCCAGTGCCGGCGCGAGCTTCCAGGCCGCCATGATCATCGGGTAGTTCCAGGGCACGATGGCGCCGATGACGCCCATGGCTTCGCGCTGGATCAAGCCGAGCGCATTAAGGCCGGTGGGCGCGATTTCGCCGTAGACCTTGTCGATGGCTTCGGCGTACCAGGCGACGCAGCGCGCCGCCGCGGGAACATCCACGCTCATCGAGAACTGGATGGGCTTGCCCATGTCGAGCGTCTCCAGCAGCGCCAGTTCCTCGCGCGCGGCCATGATCTTTTCGGCGAAGGCGAGCAGGGTACGTTTGCGGGCGGCCGGTGACTTGCGCGCCCAGCGGCCGTCGTCGAAGGCAGCGCGCGCGCTCGCGACGGCGGCGTCCACGTCGGCCGCCTGGCAGCGGGCCACGCGGCCGAGCACGCGGGCATCGATCGGGGAGATGCAATCGAAGCTTTCCTCGGCCAGCGCGGCACGGCGCTCGCCGCCGATAAAGGCGCGGCCGTCCAGACTCAGTTGCGCGGCACGGGCATGCCAGTCGATGGTGGTGATGCTCATGGTGTCGGGGGTTGCGTCAACGAAAGGGGAAGGGGGCTCAGCGCCCGCCGGGCTGCCCCGAGGACGCTTGGCGTCCTTGCGAGGGGCAGGGAACGAAGTGAGCGTGGGGACATTTCATTGCGGCACGGTTTACGCGCCATCAGCCGCCCTCACATCGGCCCAGGTCAGGTCCAGACAGCGGTGGATCAGCGCCATCATGTCGTCGATCTGCGCGCGCGTGATCACCAGCGGCGGCGCGATGATCATGCGGTCGCCGACGGCACGCATGATGAGACCGTTGCCGAAGCAGTGGCCGCGGCACAGCATGCCGACGCCGAGTTCCGCAGCGAACGGCGTGCCCGCGCGCTTGTCCATGACCAGCAGGACCGCGCCCATCAGGCCGCAGGTCTCGGCGTCGCCGACCAGGGGATGTTCCTTCAGGCTCGCGAACTGCGTCGCCAGGTAAGGGCCGGTGTCCTCGCGCACGCGCTCGACCAATCGCTCGCGTCGGATGAGCCGAATGTTGGCCAGCGCCACCGCGCAGGCGACCGGATGGCCGCTGTAGGTGTAGCCGTGGTTGAACTCGCCGCCACGCTCGATGAGCACGCGCGCGACGCGCTCGCCGACCATCACGCCGCCGAGCGGTATGTAGCCCGAGGTCACGCCCTTTGCAAAGGTCATCAGGTCGGGCCGCGTGCCGAAGGTTTCAGAGCCCCACCACTGGCCGGTGCGGCCGAAGCCGCAGATGACTTCATCGGACACCAGCAGGATGCCGTAGCGCTCGCAGATCGCCTGCACCGCGGGCCAGTAGGTGGCGGGCGGAATGATCACGCCGCCGGCACCCTGGATCGGCTCGCCGATGAAGGCGGCCACGCGTTCGGGCCCGACCGCGAGGATCTTGTCTTCCAGCCATGACGCGGCGAGGCGGCCGAAATCGTCGCGCGAGAGGCCGAGCGGGCGACCCAGCTCGTACCAGTAAGGCTGCTCGATGTGGGTGATGTCGGGTATCGGCAGGCCGCCCTGGGCATGCATGCCGCTCATGCCGCTGAGCGACGCGCCTGCCATCGTGGAGCCGTGATAGGCGTTGTTGCGGCTGATGATCAGCTTGCGCGCGGGCTGGCCGAGCAGGTCCCAGTAGCGGCGCACCATGCGCACCACGGTGTCGTTGCCTTCGGAGCCCGAGTTGCAGAAGAACACATGCTCGAACTGCGGCGGCGTCACCTCGGCCAGCAACTCGGCCAGCTCGATGGCCGGTGGCGTCGCGGTCTGAAAGAAGGCGTTGTAGAAGGGCAGTTGCGTGAGCTGTGCGGTGGCCGCGTCGATCAGGGCCTGCTGTGCGTAGCCGACATTCACGCACCACAGGCCGCTCATCGCGTCGAGGATCTTTTTGCCCTCGCTGTCCCAGAGATGGATGTTGTCGGCACGGGTGATGACGCGCGTGCCCTTGGCGGCAAGCGACTGAAAGTCGGTGAAGGGGTGCAGGAAGTGGGCCGCGTCTGCCGCCTGCCATTGGGCCGTGGTGCGCTCGCTCATGATCAGACGTGCAGCAGCAAGTGCTCCCGCTCCCACGGCGAAATAACCTTCATGAATTCGGCGTACTCGATCTCCTTGACCTCGGTGTAGACGGTCACGAAGGCTTCGCCCAGCACCTCCGCCAGGTCCTTCTGGTGGCGCAGCAAATCCAGCGCCTCGCCCAGGCTGCGCGGCAGTTGGAAGTCACCGAGGTAGGCGTCGCCCTTGCATTCGGGGGTGGGCTCGAGCTTTTGCTGGATGCCCAGCCAGCCGCACGCGAGCGTGGCGGCGAATGCCACGTAGGGGTTGGCGTCGGCGCCGATCACGCGGTTCTCGATGCGCCTTGCGGAGGGAACAGCCACCGGCGAGCGGATGCCGACGGTGCGGTTGTCGCAGCCCCACTGGATGTTGATCGGCGCGGCGGTGTTGCGCGCCAGGCGCCGGTAGCTGTTGACGTAGGGCGCAAACATCGCCATTGCCGCCGGCACGTATTTCTGCAGGCCGCCGATGTACCAATAGAACTCCTTGCTCGGCGTGCCGTCCTCGTTGCTGAAGATGTTGCGCCCGCTGGCCTTGTCGACCAGGCTCTGGTGGATGTGCATGGCGCTGCCCGGCTCGCCGGCGATCGGCTTGGCCATGAAGGTGGCGAACATGTCGTGGCGCAGCGCCGCCTCGCGCAAGGTGCGCTTGAAGAAGAACACCTCGTCGGCCAGGCTCAGCGGGTCGGCATGAAAGAAGTTGATCTCCATCTGCCCGGCGCCGATCTCGTGGATCAGCGTGTCGACATTCAGGCCCATCTGCTTGCAGTAGTCGTAGACGTCCTCGAACAGCGGATCGAACTCGTTGACGGCATCGATCGAATACGCCTGGCGCGAGGTCTCGGCGCGGCCGCTGCGGCCGATCGGCGGTTTGAGCGGCATGTCGGGGTCGGTGTTGCGCGCGACCAGGTAGAACTCCAGCTCCGGCGCGACGATCGGCGCCCATCCTTTTGCGGCGTAGAGATCGCACACGCGCCGCAGCACCGAGCGCGGCGCATACGGGATCAGCCGGCCGTTCTTGTCGTAGCAGTCGTGGATCACCTGCGCCGTCGGGTCGGTGGCCCAGGGCACGATGCGCACCGTGCTGGCGTCGGGCTGCAGGTGCATGTCCATGTCGTTGGGGCTGATCACGTCGTAGTACGGCCCCTCGGTCGGGAACTCGCCCGTCACGCCCATCGCCACCACCGCTTCGGGCAGGCGCATGCCGCGGTCTTCGGTGAACTTCTCGCGCGGCAGGATCTTGCCGCGCGCCACGCCGGTGAGGTCGGGCACCAGGCATTCGATCTCGGTCACGTGGCGCTCGTTGAGCCACTTTTCGAGTTCGCTGAAAGTGAAGTTATCGCGTACGACCATGATTCATCCGTTGCTGCGCCGCGCGCGCACCGCGGCAGGCATCGCCGAAAGCGCGCAGCAGTTTCATCGAGACCGGGTTGTCCTCGGCCGCCCACTCGGGATGCCATTGCAGGCCGAGATTAAAGCCGGTGGCAGCGTGCCAGCTGAAGGCTTCGATCACGCCGTCAGGCGCGGTAGCCTCGATGCGCAGACCCGGCGCGAGCCGATGGACGCCTTGGCCGTGCAGGCTGTTGACGGAGAAATCGGCGCCGCCCAGCACGCGCTCGAGCAGACCGCCGGGCGCGACCTTCACCGCATGCGCGGGGCCGTACTGCACCGCGAGCGACTGCGTGTCGTCTTCGCGGTGGTCCATCAGGCCGGGCTGCTCGTGCAACGCTTGATGCAGCGTGCCGCCAAGTGCGACGTTCATTTCCTGGAAGCCTCGGCAGACGGCCAACAGCGGTATGCCACGTTCGAGCGCGCGGGGAATCAGCGGCAGGGTCCAGGCGTCGCGCGCGCTGTCGAGCGGCAGACTCGCGTCGCGCACCGACTCGTTGAAGTGGCGCGGGTCCACGTTGCTCGGTGAGCCGGTGAGGAACACGCCGCAGGCCAGGTCGAGCAGTTCGTCGACCTCCTGTGCCCCGGCTGCCGGCACCACCAGGGGCAGGCAGCCGGCCAGATGCACCGCGTCGATGTACTTCTTGCCGGCGAGATGGAAAACGTGGTCGCCGACCTGACGGTTGCAGCTTGGCACCAGCACGACAGGGCGTGCGGCGGCGGGGGCGGCGAGGGCGCGCGGGTTCATGCGCCTGCCGCGGACCCAGAACGCACGAGCGCATCGGCCAGCGTGGTGATGATTTGGTCGACGTGCCGGTTCTCGATGATCAGCGGCGGCGACAGCGCGATCGTGTCGCCGGTGGTGCGGATCAGCACGCCGCGCTCCCAGCATTGAAGAAAAACGTCGAAGGCGCGCTTGCCGGGGCTGCCTTCGATGGGCGCCAGCTCAACGCCGCCCACCAGCCCGATGTTGCGGATGTCGATGACATGCGGCAGGCCCTTCAGGCTGTGCAGCGCGTCGGCGAAGTACGGCTCCATCTGCGCGCCGCGCGTGAGCAAGCCGTCCTCGGCGTAGGTGTCGAGCGTGCCGAGCGCCGCGGCGCAGGCCAGCGGGTGGCCCGAGTAGGTGTAGCCATGAAAGAACTCGATCAGGTGCTCGGGGCCTTGCATGAAAACGTCGTGGATCGCGCCGGTGGCGAACACCGCGCCCATCGGCACCGAGCCGTTGGTCAGGCCCTTGGCCACCGTCATCAGATCGGGTGTCACGCCGAAGCGTTGCGCGCCAAAGGCTGCACCCGTGCGCCCGAAGCCGGTGATGACCTCGTCGAAGATCAGCAGGATGCCGTGCCGGTCGCAAATTGCGCGCAACCGCTGCAGGTAGCCCACTGGCGGCAGCAGCACGCCGGTCGAGCCGGCCACCGGCTCGACGATCACCGCAGCGATGGTCGAGGCATCGTGCAGCGCGACCAGCCGCTCCAGGTCGTCGGCCAACTCGGCGCCGTGCGCCGGCTGGCCGACCGTGAAGGCATTGCGTGCCGGGTCGTGGGTGTGGCGGATGTGGTCCACGCCGCTGAGCAGCGCACCGAACATCTTGCGGTTGGCGACCATGCCTCCGACCGAGATGCCGCCGAAATTGACGCCGTGATAGCCGCGTTCGCGGCCGATCAAGCGCGTGCGCGAACCTTCGCCGCGCACGCGGTGGTAGGCCAGCGCCATCTTGAGTGCGGTGTCCACCGCCTCGGAGCCCGAGTTGGTATAGAACACTTTGTCGAGCCCCGGCGGCGTGAGTTCGACCAGCCGCTCGGCCAGCTCGAAAGCCTTGGGATGGGCCATGTTGAAGGGCGGCGCGAAATCCAGTTCCGTGGCCTGCCGGCGGATCGCCTCGACGATCTTCGGCCGGGCATGGCCGGCGTTCACGCACCACAGGCCGGCGATGCCGTCGAGCACCTCGCGGCCCTCGGGTGTCCAGAAGTGCATGCCCGACGCCTTAACCAGCAGGCGGGGCGCTTTCTTGAACTGGCGGTTGGCCGTGAACGGCATCCAGTAGGCATCGAGATCGGTGGTCATGCGCGGTGTTCCTGGCTTGGCGTTTCGGTCCTGGGTGGCGGCGTGCGCAACCCGGCAGAAATCCCAGTCTAGCGGCGCGGCCGGCCGTGTGCCGGGCTGGCACAGCGCAGGGGCTTCCCCGCGGTTGACGCAGGGCGTGGGTGCCGCGCAGCATCACGCCTTTTGATGATCGTGCCCGGCCGCAGCAGCCCCCAAGCCCCCACCATGGACCGACACGACGCACTGCTGGCCGACTGGCGAGCGCGTGCCCTGCAACTCGAAGCGCTCGCCGCGCAAGCGGTGATCGGCCAGCCGCGCGTGATCCGGCTCGTCACCACCGCGGTGTTTGCGCGCGGCCATGTGCTGCTGCAGGGCGATGTGGGCGTGGGCAAGACGACCTTGCTGCGCGCCTTCGCCCGGCTCATTGGCGGCGCCTTCTCGCGCGCCGAAGGCACCATCGACCTGATGCCCAACGATCTGGTCTACCACACCCACATCGGCAACGACGGCAAGCCGGCGATCAATCCCGGTCCGCTCACCGAGCATGGCGAAGACCTGACGATTTTTTTCTTCAACGAGATCAATCGCGCTCGTCCGCAGGTGCATGCGCTGCTGCTGCGCGTGATGGCCGAGCGCAGCCTCACCGCCTTTCAGCGCGAGCTGCGGCTGCCGCACCTGCTGGTGTTCGCCGACCGTAACCGCGTCGAGCGCGAAGAGACCTTCGAGATCTCGTCGGCGGCGCGCGACCGCTTCATGATGGAGATCACCATCGATGCGCCCGAGGGCGAGGCTGATCGCCGTGCGCTGATTTTCGAGCCGCGTTTTCACGACGCCGATGCGCTGATCGGGCAGCTGCCCGCGGCGGTGCTGCCCTACCAGGAACTCGGCGACATCGCCGCGGCGGTGCAGCAGCACGTGCAGGCCAGTCCCGCGCTGCAGGATTACGCGCTGCGCCTGTGGCGCGCCACGGCGGCGCCCGCCGACCACGGCGTGCGGCTTGACGCGCTCGACCTGCACGACGCCAGCGCCAACGAGGTGATGCTGGCGGGCGCGAGCCCGCGCGGCATGAGCCTGTTGCTGCGCGCCGCGCGCGTGGGTGCCTGGCTCGACGGCCGCGACTACCTCACGCCAGAAGACGTGCGCGGCGTCTTCACCGAGACCGTCGCACACCGCCTGTGCCTGCAGCCGGTCTACGAGCTGCGGCGCCCCGAAATCATCGGCGCGTTGGTGCGCGGCATCCTGGACCACGTCGCCGCCCCGTGATGAAGGAGTTCAGCTACCGCGTCGCACGACCGTCGCTGGGCCATTTTCCGGGCCACCATCGCAGCCGTCGCGGCGACAGCGGCCACGAGTTTCGCGGCCACGTACCGCTGCAGGACGCGCCGGACGCGCGGCGGCTCGACCTGCTGGCGAGCCTGCGCGATCCGTTTGGCCAGTGGCTGGTGCGCGTGGCCAGCGAGCGCAAGGCGGTGCCGGTCTACGCGGTGGCCGATCTGTCGGCGTCGATGGGCTATGCGGGCGAGCGCCGCAAGCTCGACGTACTGGCCGACTTCATCGAGGCGCTGGCGTGGTCGGCGTGGCGCACCGGTGACGCCTTCGGCTTCGTCGGCTGCGACGAGACGGCGCGCGGCGACTGGCTCGTGCCGCTGATGCGCTCGCAAGGCGCCGGGGCCATGCTCGCGCGCCGACTGCGCGCCTTGCAGCCGACCGGCCGCAACGCCGCGGGCCTGCGCGACGCACACCGGCTGCTGCGGCGCGAGCGTTCGCTGGTGTTCGTGCTGTCGGACTTTCATCTGCCGTTGGCCGACATCGAGGCGGTGCTGGCAACGCTGGCCCACCACGAGGTCGTGCCGGTGCTGTTGTGGGATCGCGCCGAGTTCGAGCCGCCGGCTGCGCCCGGCATCGGCCGGCTCGCCTCGCTGGTCGATGCCGAGACCGGGCAGCGTCGGCTGCTGTGGTTGCGTGGCTCGCTGCGCGAGCGCTGGAAGCGCCAGCTTCAAGCGCGCCGCGAGGCACTCGAGGCGCTGTTTCGGCGCCAGCGCCTGCGCCCGCTGGTGATGCTCGATGGCTTTGATGCCGATGCGGTCACCGCGCACTTCCATCGCTAGCGCGCTGTTCATCGGCGCCGCTGTGCTCGCGGTGGGCGCGCGCGCCAACGAGCCCGCGCCGTTGCGAGCGAACGTCGACGAGCCGCGTGCCTTTGGCTACCGCGTGGGCGATCTGGTCACGCGCGAGGTTCTCATCGATCTGCCGCAGCGCCTGCAACTCGACGAAGCCTCGTTGCCGTCCGTGGGCCGGATCGGTCATGCGCTGGAGCTTCGCGCGATCTCGCGCGGGACCGAGGGCGGCGCAGCGTCGGGCACGCGACTGCGCTTGCGCTTTGAATACCAGCTTTTCGGCGCGCCGAGCGCCACGCGCAGCTATGAGCTGCCGCCGCTGCTGCTGCGTTTCGAGGGCGCGCCGCGCGCGGAAGAACTGCGCGTGGACGCCTGGCCGGTGGTGGTCGCGCCGCTTGCGCCGGAGCCGCCTTCGGCGCGCCGCGGCCTCGGCGAACTGCGCCCCGACAACCCGCCGCCGCTGCGCGACACCGGCTTCGAGCGCGACGTGCTGCGTGTGGCAGCCGGCGTGGGCGCGGCGCTACTGCTCTACCTGGCGGCGGTTTATTGGGGCCTGCCGTGGCGCGACCGCGGGCGGCGCCCGTTCTCGCAGGCCTATCGCACGCTGCGCGCGCAGCGCTCGCCCACCGAGTCGGGCTGGCGCGTGATGCACGCGGCCTTCGACCAGACGGCAGGGCGCGTCGTATTCGCCGAATCGGTCGACGCCTTTGTCGCGCAGGCGCCGCGTTTCGCCGCGCTGCGAAACGACATCTTCGCCTTCTTCGCGCGCTCGCGGGCCGCGTTCTTCGTCCCGTCGGCCGCGGCTTCGGCAGCCGGGCAGCGCGACTGGTTGCTCGCCTTCGCACGCGCCTGCCGCGATGCGGAGCGCGGCACGGCGTAGCGCGGGAGTCTGGGGCATGTTGCTGGCGGCGTCCGATGTCCCTTTTGCCATGCCCTGGCTGCTGCTGGCCTTGCCGCTAGCGCTGCTGCCGCTGTGGCGTCGACCGCAGCGCGCCCTGACGTACTCTTGGCTGGCCTTGCTTCCGGTCGACCGCGCCTCGCGGGCGGTCGACATTGCACTGCGGCTCTTCGCCATGCTGGCGCTGGCTGCCATCGTGCTGGGCGTAGCGGGTGCGTACCGGCCGGCCTATGAGGTCGAGCGGGTCGGGCAGGGGGCCGAGATCGTGCTGCTGGTCGACCGCAGCCGCAGCATGGACCAGGCTTTCGTGAGCAAGCAGGCCAGACTCCAGAGCCAGGATCCCAACCTCCTGAGTTACACCCTCGGGCGTGAGCGCGCCGACAAGGATCGCGCCTCCAAGCAGACGGCGGCGCGGCGCCTGCTGGCGGAGTTTGCCGCCCAGCGCACGGCGGACCGCTTCTCGATGCTGGTGTTCAGCACCCTGCCGATCCGGGTGCTCGACTTCACCCAAAAGCCCGCCGCGGTGCAGGCCGCCATTACGGCCGGCGAGATCGGCCGGGGCCTGTCTGAAACCGACATCGGGCTGGCGCTGCTCGCCGGGCTTGATTCCTTTCGTGACCGACCCTACAGCGGCTCGCGCATCATGATGCTGGTGTCAGATGGCGGCGATCACATCGACCCCGATGCGCGCCAGGAGATTGCCAAGCTGATGCGCGAGTACCGCGTCTCGCTCTACTGGATCTACATCCGCTCCTTCAACAGCCCCGGCCTGATCGCCGACAGCGAGGTCACTGCGCAAAACGCCGAGACCGTGCCCGAGGTGTTCCTGCATCGCTTCTTCGGTGGCATCGGCACGCCCTACCGCGCCTACGAAGCCGAAGACCCCGAGGCGCTGCAGCGCGCCATCGTCGACGTGAACCGGCTCGAAAACCTGCCAATCACGTATCGCGACACGGTCCCCCGGCGTGACCTGTCGCAATGGTGTTATGGCGCAGCGCTTGCCTCCGTGCTGCTTCTCTTTGCCGCCAGGCTAATGGAGCTGCGCACATGGCGCTGAAGCCGGGCGGGCTGGATTTACGCCTGGGCACCCGCACCGCCTGGCGGTTGCTTGCGCTCGCGGTCGTCCTTGCGACGAGCGCCGGTCTGTCTTGGTATTCCAAGGCACGCGACAACGCACTCATCGCGGCGGGGGCCGAGGCGCTGGCAGGCGCGGCAAGCGCCGCGATGCCGGTGGATGCGGCGAGCGCCGCGGAGTCGCCGGCATTGCGCTTTGCCCGCGCCCATGCACTCGCCGAGCGCGGCGACGTCGAGGCCGCGCTGGCGCTCTACCGCGGCTTGCAGAGCGACCCGGTCGTCGGCACGGCGGCGCGCTACAACAGCGCCAATTTGCTGATGCGCCAGGGCCTCGTGCTGCGCGACTCTCCCTCACCCGGGCAGGCGATACCGCTCATCGAGCTGGCCAAGCAGGGCTACCGCGACGTGCTTCGCTCCGAGCCTTTGCACTGGGACGCGCGCTACAACTACGAACGCGCCCAGCGCCTGCAACCCGATCCCGACGGCAGCGACCCGGCGATCGCCGAGCCGCGCAACGATGCCGAGCGCGCCGCGACCACCATGCGCGGCATCTCGCCCGGCTTGCCATGATGGGCAGAGGTCGCGTGGGCCGGCTGGTGCGTGCCCTTGGCGAGCGTCGCGAGGCGCTGTTGCTGGCGTTGGCGGCGCTGGCGCTCGCGGCGACCTTCCTGGGCCCGGGCGTGCAGGCGCTGCGGCCACAGCTTGAACTCGTCGTCGTGCTCGACATCACGCAAAGTATGAACGTGGTCGATGCCTCCGTGGCGGGCAAGCCGGTTTCTCGCCTGGCCGCGGCCAAGCTGGCGCTGGAGCATTTGCTCGACGCCTTGCCCTGCGGCTCGAAGATCGGCTGGGGCCTGTTCACCGAGCACCGCAGCTTCCTGTTGCTCTCGCCCATTGAAGTCTGCGAGCACCACCGCGAGTTGCGCGACGAACTGCGGCGCATCGACGGTCGCATGGCCTGGTCGGGCAACAGCGAGGTGGCCAAGGGACTGAACAGCGGCATGCAGATCGCCAAGGCGCTCGACGCCCAGCCCGCGCTTGTGTTCGTGACCGACGGCCACGAGGCGCCGCCGATCAACCCGCGTTACCGACCGAATTTCAGCCTCGCGCGTGGCGATGTTCGTGGCTTGATCGTCGGTGTGGGCGGCGAGACGCCGCTGCCGATTCCCAAGGTCGACCCCCTCGGGCGGCCACTGGGCGAATGGGGCGCCGACGAAGTCTTGCAGATCGACCCGCGCAGCCAGGGCCGCGGCGGCAGCGTCAGCGGCGAGCAGATGGCAGACGACGACGAGCGCATCGTCGCGCCCCTGCCGGGGGCCTCGCCCGGCAACGAACACCTGTCGTCCTTGCGCGAGGGCTACCTCGAGCTTCTCGCCTCGGAGACCGGATTGATCTATGTCCGGTTGGCTGGTGAAGCGAGCTTGGCGAACATACTTGCCGAGCCTGCACTTGAGAGCTCGCTCGCACGTCCTGCGCCCACCCGTGTCGACCTGCGCGCGCTGCTGGCTGCGGCTGCAGCGTTGCTGCTCCTGTGGCCACTGCTTGCCGCATGGCGTGGCGCACGCACTGGCCGGCGGGCGCGTACGACTCGCGACGCCAGCCACCACGCTCGGTGAGCCGCTGGGCCGCAGCGCGCATTGCCAAGGCCCCCGATCGGAAGCCACCGTTTCACGATGAGCAGCGTCGATTTCGGATCGCGAAAAACGACGATGCTGCAATGCCGCATTTTTTTCATTGTGGAGAACGCCATTTCACATGCGGAAATTTTGTCGGTAAGTAATTGATTACAATAAGAATATTGTTTACTCTTATATAAGATATAAGTTTGCAAAAGGCGTGTGCGCCGGATACGCTTGATCCATTGTTTCCGACCGCGCTTCTCAACCATCTGGAGCTTTAAATGACGCAACCCAACCGTGAACAGCAAGCCGCCGCCCTCGAGAAGGACTGGGCCGAGAACCCCCGCTGGAAGGGCATTAAGCGCGGCTACACCGCGGCCGACGTGGTCCGTCTGCGCGGCTCGCTACCAATCGAGCACACGCTGGCCAAGCGTGGCGCCGAGAAGTTGTGGAACCTCGTCAACACCGAACCCTTTGTCAACACGCTTGGCGCATTGACGGGTAACCAGGCCATGCAGCAGGTCAAGGCCGGCTTGAAGGCCATCTACCTGTCGGGCTGGCAGGTTGCGGGCGACGCCAACCTGGCGGGTGAGATGTACCCCGACCAGTCGCTGTACCCGGCCAACTCGGTGCCGATGGTGGTGCGCCGGATCAACAACACTTTTCAACGCGCCGACCAGATCCAGTGGTCCGAAGGCAAGAACGACACCGACTTCTTCGCGCCGATCGTGGCCGATGCCGAAGCCGGTTTCGGTGGCGTGCTCAACGCCTTCGAGCTGATGAAATCGATGATCGAAGCTGGCGCTGCCGGCGTGCACTTCGAAGATCAGCTCGCTTCGGTCAAGAAGTGCGGTCACATGGGCGGCAAGGTCTTGGTGCCCACGCGGGAAGCGGTTGCCAAGCTGGTGGCGGCGCGTCTTGCGGCCGATGTGTCGGGCGTCTCGACCGTGCTGCTGGCGCGCACCGATGCCGAGGCTGCCGATCTGGTGACGAGCGACGTCGACGACAACGACAGGCCGTTTTGCACCGGCGAGCGCACCATTGAAGGCTTTTACCGCACGAAGAACGGTCTGGACCAATCCATCAGCCGCGGCTTGGCCTATGCCGAGTACGCCGACATGATCTGGTGCGAAACCGGCAAGCCCGACCTAGCGTTCGCGAAAGCCTTCGCCGACGCGATCCACAAGAAATTTCCGGGCAAGCTGCTGGCCTACAACTGCTCGCCCTCGTTCAACTGGAAGAAGAACCTGGACGATGCCACCATCGCCAAGTTCCAGCGCGAGCTCGGCGCGATGGGCTATAAATTCCAGTTCATCACGCTGGCCGGCTTTCACAGCCTCAATTACTCGATGTTCGACTTGGCCTACGGCTACGCACGCAACAACATGAGCGCCTTCGTCGAGTTGCAAGAACGCGAGTTTGCGGCGGCCGAGCGGGGCTTCACCGCCGTGAAGCATCAGCGCGAGGTCGGCACCGGTTATTTCGACGCCGTCACGACCACCATCGAGAAAGAAGCGTCGACGGGCGCGCTGAAGGGCTCGACCGAAGACGAGCAGTTTTTCGACCAGAAGCACGGCTAAGAGGCGCCGCTGATCTGACCGCGCAGTCAAGTCAGCCGCCCACGCTGCCGCCGTCAGCGTGGGCAGTTGCACAAGAGGAGCGCGCTTCAGTTGCGCACGAGCGGCGCCCACAACGCGCGAAGCGGCTGCGCATTGCACTGCGAGGCGTCATGTATCGGCGCATCGGTCATCCAGAGCCTCAGCGATTCGGATACGTCGTACAGCACGCGCTTTTGTCCGACCGGCACCGAGAATCGCTCTGCCACCCAGCCAGACTCGCCGACGAGCGTGTTGTGGCAAGCACCCGTGGTGCTTTGCTGGCATTCAAAGGTCAGCCGGATTCGTGCGTTGACTGGCACGTCGAGCGCGCCATCAGTGACAGTGCGGCTTGGCGCGGCCTGCGTCAAAGCTGACGCGGCAGCAAGCAGGGCAGCAAGAAGCCAGCGAAACTGCATGGGACACCTCCTTTGTCATTGGGTACGAAGACATTAGTGCAGGCGTCGGACGGGCGCCAGCAGTTGGTGTCCGGATTCAAGTGCTTCGTCGCAAGCGCTGCTAATATTGCCCCCTTGCGCGACCGACAAGAGCGAGAAAGGCGAGACGGGTTATGACACTGCGAACTAACACTGGCTTCCAGCAACTGTTCCCGACCGCGGCCTGAGCACGTCTCCCTGTCTCGTCTCCAAGCGCGGTTCCCACCGCGCTTTTTTGTTTCTCAGAAGGCTCAAAGCATGATTTCGATCGAATTGCCGGACGGGTCCAAGCGCGAGTTTTCCGGCCCGGTCACGGTGGGTGACGTGGCGACGGCGATCGGCGCGGGGCTGGCCAAGGCAGCGCTCGGCGGGCGCCTGGGGCGGGGCGACCAGGCTCGGCTCGTCGATACCAGCTACACGATTGCAAGCGACGCCGCGCTGGCGATCGTCACCGACAAGGACACCGATGGCCTGGAGCTGATCCGTCACTCCACCGCCCATTTGCTTGCCTACGCCGTCAAGGAGCTGTTTCCCGAGACGCAGGTGACGATCGGCCCGGTGATCGACAACGGCTTCTATTACGACTTCTCGTACAAGCGGCCCTTCACGCCCGAGGACCTAATTGCGATCGAAGCCAAGATGACTGAGCTTGCCCGCAAGGACGAGAAAGTCCAGCGGCGCGTGTTGCCGCGCGACGAGGCCATCGCCTATTTCAAAGGCCTCGGCGAGCACTACAAGGCCGAGATCATTGCCAGCATTCCGGCAGGCGAAGATGTGTCGCTCTATAGCGAAGGTGGCTTCGAAGACCTCTGCCGCGGCCCGCACGTGCCCAGCACCGGCAAGCTCAGGCACTTCAAACTGATGAAAGTCGCGGGTGCCTATTGGCGCGGCGACCACCGCAATGAAATGCTCCAGCGCATCTACGGCACCGCATGGGCCACAAAGGATGAGCTTGCACAGTACCTGCACCGACTCGAGGAGGCCGAGAAACGCGACCACCGCAAGCTCGGCCGAGAGCTCGACTTGTTCCACCTTGACGAGCATGCGCCGGGGCTGGTATTTTGGCATCCCAAAGGCTGGACGGTGTGGCAGCAAGTCGAGCAGTACATGCGCGCCGTCTACCGCGACAACGGTTACCTCGAAGTCAAGGGGCCGCAACTGCTTGACCGAGGTCTTTGGGAGAAAACGGGACACTGGGACAAGTACCGCGAAAACATGTTCGTCACCGAGAGCGAGAAGCGCGACTACGCGCTCAAGCCGATGAACTGCCCTGGTCACATCCTGATCTTCAAGCAGGGCATCAAGAGTTATCGCGATCTACCGTTGCGCTACGGCGAGTTCGGCCAGTGCCACCGTAACGAGCCCACCGGCAGCCTGCACGGGATCATGCGGGTGCGCGGATTCACCCAGGACGACGGTCACGTCTTTTGCAGCGAGGCACAGATCCTCGAGGAGTGCGTTAACTACACGGCGCTGCTGCAGCACGTGTACCGCGACTTCGGTTTCAACGACATCGTCTACAAGGTCGCGACGCGGCCTGCAGCGAGAATCGGCTCCGACGCGATCTGGGATCAGGCCGAAGCCGCCTTGATGGAGAGCCTGCGCCGCTCCGCTTGCAAATTTGAGATTGCCCCCGGCGATGGCGCCTTCTACGGCCCGAAGATCGAGTACACGCTTAAGGACGCCATCGGGCGCCCGTGGCAGTGCGGCACAATGCAGGTCGATTTCTCAATGGCCGAGCGGCTGGGCGCCGAGTACGTGTCAGAGACCGGTGAGCGCCGCCATCCGGTGATGCTGCACCGTGCCATCGTGGGCAGTTTCGAGCGCTTCATTGGCATCTTGATCGAACAGCATGCGGGCGCCTTCCCCGCCTGGCTTGCGCCCACGCAAGTGGTAGTTCTCAATATCACCGACAGCCAAGCCGAATACGCGATCCACATTGCGAAAACTCTTCAAAAACAAGGAGTTAGAGCGGTGGTTGATTTGCGCAACGAGAAAATAACGTATAAAATACGCGAGCATTCGTTGCAGAAGCTGCCGTACATCCTGGTCGTTGGTGACAAGGAGAAAGCTGCGGCGGCGGTTGCGGTGCGCGCCCGCGGCAACCAGGACCTCGGCGTGATGCCCCTAGATGCCTTCTCCCAGAGAATCGCTAGTGACGTCGCCCTCAAGTCGTGATTGGGTGTGATGCGGCAGAGTTTTTTGCTGATTGCGCTTGGTTGCCCGGCGCGCGTGTGTTCAACGTGGAGCCTGATCTCGCAAATGAACAGGGCTCGAAAGGATTCTGACCATCGCTAATTTCTTTGATCGTCGTACCCGCAATGACGAACGCAAGCACCGACTGAATCGGGAAATCATGGCGCTGGAAGTGCGCCTGAACGGCCCCGAGAACGAGCCCTTGGGCATCGTCAGCATCCAGGAGGCCTTGCGCTTGGCCGGTGAGGCCGACGTCGATCTGGTCGAGATCGCTGCAACAGCCGACCCTCCGGTTTGCCGTTTGATGGACTACGGTAAGTTCAAGTATTCGGAGCAGAAGAAGGCTGCCGAGGCCAAGGCCAAGCAGCATGTCATTGACATCAAGGAAGTGAAGTTCCGTCCGGGCACAGATGAGGGTGACTACGCGATCAAGATGCGCAATCTTCGGCGTTTCCTGGAAGAGGGCGACAAGGGCAAGGTCACCCTGCGCTATCGGGGCCGCGAGATCACACACCAGGACATCGGCATGCGCCTTTTGGAGCGGATCCGCGATGAACTGACCGACGTGTCCGTGGTAGAGAACATGCCCAAGCTCGAAGGCCGCCAGATGATCATGGTGCTGGGGCCGAAGCGGAAGAAGTAGTTTGGAAAGTGTTCAGCGTCGCTGCGGTCTGGTCACCACAGCGACGGTACAAGTTCCCGATGGCCACCTGGAAAGTTCGCGAATGGTTCGCGGCGCCTCTCGGGAACAAGCAAGAAGGAGCAGTCATGCCCAAGATGAAGACCAAGAAGAGCGCTGCCAAGCGTTTCCGCGTTCGCCCGGGTGGCACCGTCAAGCGGGGTCAGGCGTTCAAGCGCCACATCCTCACCAAGAAGAGCACCAAGAACAAGCGCCACCTGCGTGGCACGACCTCGGTGCACGAGACCAACATGGGCCACATGGCCCAGATGCTACCGTTTGCTGGCCTCTGAGCCGCGCACGACCCGTCTCGAGATTCAACGCTTGAAGGAATAGAAACATGCCTCGCGTAAAACGTGGTGTAACCGCACGCGCCCGCCACAAAAAGGTCCTGGAACTTGCCAAGGGCTACCGCGGCCGCCGCAAGAACGTCTATCGCATCGCCAAGCAGGCGGTGATGAAGGCAGGCCAGTACGCCTACCGTGACCGCCGCAACCGCAAGCGCGTATTTCGGCGCCTCTGGATTGCGCGCATCAACGCCGCTTCACGCAGCCACGGCATCACCTACAGCCGCTTCATGGCTGGCATGAAAAAAGCCGCCATCGACCTCGACCGCAAGGTCCTGGCCGACATGGCGGTCCGTGATCCGGCTGCATTCGGCAGCATCGTCGAGAAGGTCAAGGCCCAGCTCGCTTGATGCAGTTGTGGGCCTGCGGGCCCGCGATGCACCGTCAGGGCCGAGGCGCAAGCGTCGGCCCTTCGTTTTTCTTGAAACGACTTTCATGATGGAAGCATTGAGTCTGCTGGTCGGACAAGCCGAGCAGGCATTCGCGGCTGCACGCACGCCGGCCGAGCTCGAGGACGCCAAGGCGCGTTTTCTGGGCAAGAGCGGGGCGGTGACCATGCAGCTCAAACAACTCGCCACCTTGGTGGCGGATGAAAAAAAAACCCGCGGCGCCGAAATCAACGCGGCCAAGCAGCAGGTCGAATTCCTGCTTGGGCAGCGTCGGCAGGCGCTCGCCGATGCCGAGCTGGCGCAGCAATTGCGCACCGAATCGCTCGACGTGAGCTTGCCGGGGCGCCACCGCGGAACCGGTGGGCTGCATCCGATCACGCTGGCCGCGCAGCGCATCGAAGCGATCTTCGGATCGATGGGTTTTGACGTCGCCGATGGCCCCGAGATCGAGACCGATTGGTACAGCTTTACGGCGCTGAACAACCCGGAGAACCATCCGGCGCGCTCGATGCAAGACACTTTCTACGTCGACGTCAATGACGGCGAAGGGCGGCCGCTGAACCTGCGCCCGCACACCTCGCCGATGCAGATTCGTTACGCCCAGGCGCATGCGCGCAAACACGCTGGCGCCGACCCGATGCCGGAGATTCGCGTCATCGCGCCCGGCCGTACCTATCGCGTCGACAGCGACGCGACCCACTCGCCGATGTTTCATCAGGTGGAGGGTCTGTGGGTCGGCGAGAACATCAGCTTCAAGGACCTGAAGGCGGTTTACCTGCGCTTCATCCGCACTTTCTTCGAGACCGACGATTTGCGTATTCGCTTTCGGCCCAGTTACTTTCCTTTCACCGAGCCCAGCGCCGAGATCGACATGATGTTTGGCAGTGGGCCGCTGCAAGGGCGCTGGCTGGAAGTCTCGGGCTCCGGTCAGGTGCATCCGCAAGTGATTCGCAACATGGGTCTCGATGCCGAGCGCTGTATCGGTTTTGCCTTCGGTTCGGGCGTCGACCGGCTCGCGATGTTGCGCTACGGCGTGAGTGATCTGCGGCTGTTCTTCGAGGGCGACCTGCGGTTCCTGACGCAGTTCAAGTAAGGCAACGCACCGACCATGCAATTTCCAGAATCCTGGTTGCGCGAGTTTTGCAACCCACCGCTGTCCACCGCCGAACTGGCCGAGACGCTGACCATGGCGGGCCTCGAGGTGGAGGCGCTGAGCCCGGTGGCGCCGCCGTTCTCGGGTGTCGTCGTGGCGCAGGTGTTGAGCATCGAGCGACATCCCAACGCCGACCGCCTCAATGTCTGTCAGGTTGATGTCGGCACCGGTTCGCCGCTTGCGATCGTCTGCGGCGCGCCGAACGTCAGGCCGGGCATCAAAGTGCCGTGCGCACTGGTGGGCGCGGCGCTGCCGCCGGCCAAGCAAGGCGAACCGGCGTTCGTGATCAAGCTCGGTCAATTGCGTGGCGTCGAAAGCCAGGGCATGCTGTGTTCGGCGCGTGAGTTGAAGCTCTCTGACGCGCATGGCGGCCTGCTGGAGCTGTCCGGCGCCGCGCCGATCGGCGTTGACCTACGCGCGCACCTTCGTCTCGACGACACGATCTTCACGCTCAAACTCACACCCAACCTGGCGCATTGTCTGAGCGTGCATGGGGTGGCGCGCGAGTTGGCCGCACTCACCGGCGCGGAGTTACGGGCTCCGAGTTACCCGCCAGTGGCCGTGACGCATGACACCCGTCTGCCAGTCCATGTCGATGCACCGGACCTGTGCGGCCGTTTCTCGGGCCGTGTCGTGCGTGGCGTCAATGCACTGGCGGTGACGCCGCAATGGATGGCCGAGCGACTTGCCCGGTGCGGACAGCGTCCGGTCGGCCCCTTGGTCGACATATCGAACTACGTCATGTTCGAGTCGGGGCAGCCCTCACACATCTTTGATCTTGACAAGATTCACGGCGACCTGCGCGTGCGCTGGGGGCGTGGCGGCGAGACGATTTCCCTGCTCAATGGCAGCACCATTGAAGTCGACGCGGGCGTGGGCGTGATCGCCGACGACCTGCAGGTCGAATCGCTCGCCGGCATCATGGGCGGCGAGGCCACCTCGGTGGGCGAGGGCACGCGCAACGTGTATGTCGAAGCGGCGTTTTGGTGGCCACAGGCGGTGGCCGGGCGTTCGCGGCGCTTCAACTTCACGACCGATGCCGGTCACCGCTTCGAGCGAGGCGTCGATGCGGCGCGCACGCTGGATCATGTGGAGCGCATCACGGGGCTCATCATCGACATCTGCGGTGGTGAAGCAGGGCCGACATACGACCGCATTTGCGCGATGCCCGACCGCGCGCCCGTCACGCTGCGCATCGAGCGGGCGAGCCGCGTCATCGGCATGCCCGTCAGCCAGGCGGAATGCGCCGACGTGTTCAATCGGCTCGGACTGGGCTTTGTCGAAGGCGACGGCACGATCACCATCACGCCGCCGAGCTGGCGTTTTGATCTGCAGACGGAAGAAGATCTGGTCGAGGAGGTGATCCGCATCCTCGGCTATTCGCGCCTGCCCGACGTGCCGCCGCTCGCTGCGGTGACGCCGCGACTGCCGCCCGCTGCCCGGCAGGGTTTGCGGCGGCTACGCTGCCTGATGGTCGCTCTCGACTATCAGGAGACGGTCAACTTCGGCTTCGTCGAAGAGCGCTGGGAACGAGAACTCGCCGGCAACGCCGATCCGATTCGCTTGCTCAATCCGATCGCTGCACCGCTGGCGGTGATGCGCAGCAGCGTTCTGGGTAGCTTGCTGGCTGTGCTGAAGGTGAACCTTGCGCGCCGCGCGCCGCGTGTGCGTGTGTTCGAGATCGGCCGCGTGTTCCGGCGTGACAGCCGCGTTGTCGACGGCGAGCGCAGCGTCGCTGGCATCGACCAGCCGACGAGGCTCGGCGCGCTCGCCTACGGGCCTGCCGACGGCCTGCAATGGGGCGCCGTGGAGCGCAGCGTCGATTTCTACGATCTCAAGGGCGACCTCGAAGCGCTGCTCGCACCTCGGATTGCGCGCTTCTTGCCGGCCGAGCATCCGGCTCTGCATCCGGGCCGCAGTGCGCGTATCGAACTCGACGGCAGGGCGATCGGTTGGATCGGTGAATTGCATCCGCGCTGGCGCCAGGGTTACGAGTTGCCCCAGGCTCCGGTAATGTTTGAAATCGACGTCGAATCGCTGAGCGATCGGGCGCTACCAACCCACGTGCCGCTTGCCAAGCAACAGACCGCTCTGCGCGATGTGGCACTGATCGTCGACGATGCGATCAGCCACGCCACCTTGATGAAAGCCATCGACACCGCGTCGTCCGAGGGCATCGTGCGCAGCGCTCGGCTGTTCGACGTTTACCGCCCGCAGCGGCCGACGGCCGAACTGGCGAGCGGACAACGCAGCCTGGCAGTGCGGCTGGAACTGCGCGACGACGACGCTACGCTGACGGATGAGCGCATCGACGCCGCGGTGAAGACCTTGCTCGACCGACTGACCGCCGACGGCGTGATCGTGCGTTTGCGCGGCTGACACCTCAGTGGAGAAATGGACGATGGACCGTGTATTGCTTCCCACCCTCGACACGCCAACGCTGACCAAGGCAGAGTTGGCCGACTTGCTGTTCGAGCGACTGGGCCTCAACAAACGTGAGTCGAAGGACATGGTCGAGGCTTTTTTCGAGTTGATCCATGGCCAGTTGGTCGGGGCTGCCGATGTCAAGTTGTCGGGTTTCGGCAACTTTCAGATCCGCCGCAAGGCGCCGCGACCGGGACGCAACCCACGCACCGGCGAAGCCATTCCGATCAAGGCGCGCAACGTCGTGACCTTCCATGCGAGCCACAAGCTCAAAGGCGTCGTTCAGGGGGACACACCGACTGGAGACGAGTTCGAGTGATGAAACACATAAGTCATATAAGTTTTTGATTTTAAATAAGTATTTAGTTTATTTGTGTGATGTTTTTTGAACAGAGACTCGCTTTTGCGCCTCTGGCGACGCTGTGCTGTGTCGTCACTTGAACCGCGCCATCAAAGTTCGAGTAAAGTATTAGATAATGTTATGCATCGCATTGATTTGAAATGGAAAAACTGCTCCCACCGATCCCCGTCAAGCGCTATTTCACGATTGGCGAGGTCAGCGAGCTTTGCGGCGTAAAGCCTTACGTGCTGCGCTATTGGGAGCAAGAGTTCTCGCAGCTCAAGCCGATGAAGCGCAGGGGCAATCGCCGCTACTACCAGCACCACGAGGTCTTGCTCATCAGGCGCATCCGTGAGTTGCTGTACGAGCAAGGCTTCACCATCAGCGGGGCGCGCAACCGCCTGTCTGAGTCGGCGTTGCGCCATGCGTCCGGTGAGGCCAGTGAAGCGCTCACGCAGCCGCTCCAAGCCGATCACGTCGCCATTAACGCTGTAACAAACGAGGCAATGGCCGACGCGTTGGCGGCTCGGTCATCAACGGCAGCAGTCACGTTGGTGCGGGTGAGCCCACCGGGCTCGATTGCGTCGTTGCGCGATGAACTGCTCTCAATCCGGCATCTTCTGACGCCCTGAGCAAAGGCCGTCGACAAATTCGCCTAACGCGGGCCCGTGACGTCGTCGCACGGCGACAAAAAGCCCAGCAGGCACCGCCTGCTGGGCTTTGGTCTTCTTGGTCGGGACGGCGGGATTCGAACTCGCGACCCCTTGCACCCCATGCAAGTGCGCTACCAGGCTGCGCCACACACCGATAAAACCGCAAGTATAGCGCTCCCCGATTGCGATTTTTCTTGTGCGTTAGAAGCCGGGGCCCAACAGGTCCCTGAGTTCAACCAGTTCACGTCTCAACAGTTCCAATCGCTGCTGCGCCAGAGATCCGGTTGGTAGATCGGCGCTTACAAATTCACTTTCCTCAAAATCTGTAGAGTCTTCAAAGTCGTCCAGAACTGAGTCGCCCCCCTCTAGCACTTCAACGCCCTCGAGCATGACTTCCCCATTGCGGCGTTTGTCCCGCTCAACCTGAACGATCTCCTGCAATTTGTTACGAGCACCACTGATGGTGAATCCCTGATCGTACAAAAGATCGCGGATTCGGCGGATCATCAAAACTTCATGGTGCTGGTAATACCTGCGATTGCCACGCCGTTTCATCGGACGCAACTGCGTAAACTCTTGCTCCCAATAACGGAGCACGTGAGGTTTGACGCCGCATAGATCACCAACTTCACCAATAGTGAAGTAGCGTTTCGCGGGAATGGGAGGGAGTGTTTTCTCCAATTAAATCAATGCGGTAGAGAGGAAACCTCTAAATCTACTCCAACTCTAAAGCAAGCGCAAATAGTTACAGACACTTTCGGTAAAGTGTTGTTTTGTCACAATCATGACATTTATTTACGTCCGGTGCCGTGTCTTGCGACATCCCAAGCGCAAGGACGGTGCCGACTCAATTGGCCGAGCCGCTACCCTGAATATGGTCTTTGAGTTTGTGGCTCGCATGGAACGTTACGACCCGGCGAGCCTGGATAGGAATAGGTTCTCCGGTTCTGGGATTGCGACCGGGTCGCGGGGCCTTGGTCCGAATCTGAAAGTTGCCAAAGCCGGAAACTTTTACGTCTTTGCCCTCAACAAGACTGTCAGACACCAGATCAAAAAACGCGTCAATCATGTCTTTGGATTCACGCTTGTTCAGCCCGATTTGCTCAAACAACAATTCGGCAAGATGCGCTTTGGTGAGCGCGGGCGTTTCGAGGCTTTCGACGGAAAATTCCATGGAAGATTCTTG
>NZ_JANMWL010000244.1:0-7191 GCF_031393925.1 Methylibium sp.
CCAGGAGCAAGTGGTGATTTCGGGCGAGCGCAACCTGCTGACCGTGCAGGATTTTTCCAGCGACATGGGCAGCCTGCGCAAGCTGTTCGACCTGTTCGAACAGAAGACCCAACTGATGCGCCTGCTCGAAGTCAGCAGCCGGGCCGAAGGTGTGCGCATCTACATCGGCGGCGAGAGCATGGTGGTGCCGTTCGAGGAACTGTCCATCGTGTCGGCACCCTACGAAGTCGACGGCCAGGTGGTGGGCACGCTCGGCGTGATCGGCCCGACGCGTATGGCCTACGACCGCATGATCCAGATCGTCGACATCACCTCGCGGCTGGTGAGCAATGCGTTGAGTTCGAAGTAGCCGCAAGAAGTGGCACGCACGAAGCAGCCGACCCGACGCCGAGCGCCCACTGCCTACAATCGCCGGCTGTGGGCCGTTAGCTCAGTTGGTTAGAGCAGAGGACTCATAATCCTTTGGTCGTTGGTTCAAGTCCAACACGGCCTACCAGTTTTGCTGGTTTTTTCGCGGTAGGGGTTACTAACATTAGTGAGTCGCTTTTGTGCTGGTGCCAGTCTGGTGCCAGTTTTAGGGCGAATGCCGCTCATCCTGGCTGCCACGGTTCGCGTCACGGTGATCAGGAGGCGCCGGACGCGTTCAACGTACGCTCGGCCTCGGCAAGACGGGCCATCACGACCCCAAACTCTGGCGGTGCAGCGATGAACATGGCGAGCATCTGCGCGTAGTCGCGCGCCAGGGCAGTGAGCCGTTCCTCGGTGGGCACCAATCGAAACGTGCCTGGCCGGGCCAAGTCGTAGCGCGCCCACTGGCGCGCAAACACGCGGCTCTTCCACTCGACAACACGCTCGCACAGCGCATGGTCTGCAAGCATCGCGGTGGCGTCGGGATGGCGAAGCAAGCGCTCCATGTCGGCATAGTGCCGCGCGTAGCGATCGGGTGTGGCCTGGTCCGCGGGGCGATGGTGCTCAGCGTGCAGGATGGTGGCCTTCTCCCAGAACGTGCGCGCCAGTTCGAGCGCAGTCACCTGGCACTGCCAATCGGGGAAGGCTGCGGGGAAGTCATCGACGACCCAGGGGCGTACCGCGTGCTGCTCGGTGGGCCGCTGGTCGGTCAGTGATCCCAGTTCGAGCTTCACTTCGCGGCGCAGGTACTCAAAGCCGGCCTCGGATGCCGTCGGGTACTCGAAGTGCACGACTGTCGAGCGCGCGACAGCGTCGTCCTGGTAGCGCAGCCACGATGCACCTCTCGGGCGGCGACCGAGGTGTTCGACGATGGCCTGTTCGAGTCGCGGCATCAGGACGTTGCGGGTCTGCTCACCACATTGAGCCTGCATCTGTGCCAGCGCTGCATCACGCCGTGTTCGACTCTTCAAGGCGGCGAAGACCGATTCGTCCGCGCCCACAAAGGCCGGCGACATCGACAGGTCGATGTCCTCGGAGAAGCGGTCGATCACGCCGTAGACCTTGGACAGTGACGTTCCGCCCTTGAACACGAGATGGGGCGCCAGGGCAGGGTCCGCGAAGAGCAGCCCCAGCAGCCAGCTGACCCAAAAGTCCTTCTCGACCATCACGCTCGATACGGCCATGCGAGCGGCCGTCTGCGTGAACGCGAGTTCCCGTCGCTCGGGTGGAAGCGCTACGAACTGCGATGCGAGCCTTGCCATCGTGCTACCTGTCCGCGGCCAGGGCGCGCAGGGTGGGCTGCATCCACCCCGGCGCCAAGCTCAGATCGTCCAGCAAGGTCCGGCGTTCGGCTGCGGGAACACTTCGCTTGAGCTTCTCTAGCCGTTGCGGTGTCACGTGCTCTGGCCCAAGGCTGCGCAGCGCCTGGATCACCAGGCCGCTGGTGCGTCCCGCCGCGGCCATCTGGCGTGGCGTGGTCCGCTTCAGCACGATCTGCATCGGCCCCGCCTTGACGGTACGGCTGGTGCCGTCGGTCAGGAACTCGACGCGTGCAGGCACCTGGTCGGACAGTCCGAGCAGGTTGGCTGCATAGGCCCCTGTCGGCTGCAGTCGCAGCTTGTCCTTGCCGGTGAGTGCCGCGACCACGGCATCGACCGACGGCCACAAGGTGCCGAGCAGCGGGTCGTGCCGAGGCTTGTCGTACAGCCCTCGCGAGAGTCGGCGCAGTTCGTCGCGCGCGACCAATCGCTGTAAGGCCTTGTCGACCGCAGCGCGGCCACCCAGGCCCGCAAACAGCGCCGGTGTGAACACGGTGCCGGGCTTCGCGCGGCGCACCTTGCGTGAGATGGCGGCGTCGATGCTCGAATCGACAGTGCGCCTAGGCCGGGTATCCCGCGTGATGCCGGTGGGCGAAGACGAAGTGGCGGCTTTCATGTCCGAAAAATAGCACGTTTTTCGGACAGAAAGAAGAGTCGGAAAGAGATGGTGACTCGTCGCCGCCGGAAACTGGCCGACCAAGCCAAAGCGATGCGAGCCGCAGCAGAAAGTTGAAACGATCGGTGAGCCTGAACCCGCGCAAGACCGACCTTCACCGTTGGCGAGAGACGTTCGCCGAGAAGCTGCGAGGCTGGGGCGTCGAAGCCGAGGCCATGCGGCAAGCCACGCGCGGTGAGAACCGCAACTTCGATCCGCTATGGCGCGTGAAAGCCAAGCAGGAAGGTCGCCTGCGCCAGACCGGCGTCGCGGCGAAGACCGGCCAGCGCTACTGGGACAGCCGAGCCGACGCCATGAAGGGCTGGGCGTACATCATCAAGGCGCTCGTGGCCTCCGAGAGTCCTGATGACCGCAAGCTTGCCGAGCACGTCGCCCGCTTCGTGCGAGGTGCGCCCTTCGTGCAGGAGGTGGTGCGCCAGCGGCAAAGGGAGGTTGCAGTGGCACCCCGGCAGCAGCGCGGTCCGCAGCCACAGCCCCGCCAGGCGATTGACCGACCAGGCCCTGAGCTCGAGCGTTGACCCCACCCCTCACCCCGCCCCCGAGGGGCGGGGCAGTCCTTGCCGCCGGACGGGCTCGGGGGCTGGCCTCACCCTCGGCAGCGCGGAAGGCTTCGAGCTTCTGGTCGCGCAGCTGCCGGCGGCCGACATCCTCGTCAACAACCTCGGCATCTTCGAGCCCAAGCCCTTCGAGCAGATTCCCGACGAGGACTGGCGGCGCTTCTTCGAGGTCAACGTGCTCAGCGGCGTGCGCCTGGCGCGGCAGTATGTGGCCGGCATGCGCGCGCGCAACTGGGGCCGCATCGTGTTCGTGTCGAGCGAATCGGCGCTGCAGATCCCGACCGAGATGATCCACTACGGCATGACCAAGACCGCCCAGCTGGCCGTCGCGCGCGGGCTGGCCGAGACGCTGGCCGGCACCGGCGTCACCGTCAACAGCGTGCTGCCGGGACCGACCGCGTCCGAGGGCGTGGCCGATTTCGTCGCCCAGGTGGCGGCAGGGCAGGGTCTGGATGCGGCCGCCTTCGAGCGCGAGTTCTTCCGCAGCGCGCGGCCGTCGTCGCTGATCCAGCGCTTCGCGACGCCCGACGAGGTCGCCTCGATGATCGCCTACGTGTGCAGCGAACGTGCCTCGGCCACCACCGGGGCCGCGTTGCGCGTCGACGGCGGCGTGGTGCGCGCGATCGCCTGAGCGGGCGCGCCCCCGTCAGCGGGCAAGTACCGCCCGCCGGGGGCGGGTCGATGACCCAGAATGGTGCCCAACGCGACTGCCGCGACCAGCGGCCATGAGGAGCAAGGGCATGAAACCGGCCAAGCCCGCCATGCCGCTGGGTTGGGCCCCCGGTAGTTCGGGCATCGAAGACCTCGCCGCGAGCGTGCACTTCGCGTTCGACGAGGCGCAGATCTGGCTCGGCGAGGAGCGCATGCTGCTGATGCACTCGTCGGCGCTCGGTTCGCTGCGCCGTCAGTTGATCGAAACGCTGGGCTGGGAGCGCGCGCGCGGCGTGCTCACGCGCATGGCCTTCGCGTCGGGGCAGCGCGATGCCGAGATGATGCTGCGTCGCTACCCGGGTGTGCCCGACTGCGAGCTGCTGCGTCTGGGCATGCTGCTGCGCTCGGTCGAAGGGATCATGAAGGTGGAGCCCACCGCGGTCGAGATCGACATCGGGCGTCGCCACTACTTCACCGACTGCCGCTGGAACCACTCGATCGAGGCGCATGTGCACGATCGCGACTTCGGCGGCCACGAGGGACCGGTGTGCTGGGTCGAGAGCGGCCATTCCTCGGGTTTCGTGTCGCGGCTGATCGGCCGCTTCGTGCTGCACAAGGAGGTCGAGTGCGGCAGCACCACCGGTTGCCGCGTGATCGGCATGCCGCTGGAGGACTGGAACGGCGACGCCGACGACGAGCTGCGCTATTACCAGCCCGACTCCGTGGTCGAGGAGATCGTCGCGCTGCGCAGCCAGGTTACCGTGCTGCAGCGCGCGGTGGACCCGCAGGTGCTGCCGCATGAGCTGATCGGCCGCTCGCCGGCTTTCCGTGCTGCCTGGGCGCTGGCCGAGCGCGCCGCCGGCACGCCGACGACGGTGCTGCTGCTCGGCGAGACCGGCGTCGGCAAGGAGATGTTCGCGCGCGCGCTGCACCATGCCAGCCCGCGCGCGGCACAGGCCTTCGTGGCGCTGAACTGCGCGGCCTTGCCGACCGACCTGCTCGAGAGCGAGCTGTTCGGCGTCGAGAAGGGCGCGTTCACCGGCGCGCACCAGTCGCGCGCTGGTCGCTTCGAGCGCGCCGATGGTGGCACGCTGTTCCTCGACGAGGTGGGCGAGCTGAGCACGGGTGCGCAGACGCGGCTGCTGCGCGTGCTGCAGGAGGGCGAGATCGACCGGCTCGGCGGCAGCACGACGCGCAAGGTCGATGTGCGGGTGATCGCGGCGACCAATGTCGACCTGGCCGCGGCGGTGGCGCGCGGCAGCTTCCGCAAGGACCTGTACTACCGGCTCGCCGTCTACCCGGTGCAGATTCCGCCGCTGCGCGAGCGCCGCGAGGACATCGCGCTGCTGACCGAGCGCTTCATCGCCCGCATCGGCGCGCGCGACGGCCGGCGCGTCGGCGGCCTGACCGACAAGGCGCGCCACGCGCTGCTGGCGCACGACTGGCCGGGCAATGTGCGCGAGCTGCAGAACGCCGTCGAGCGTGCGCTGATCCTGACCGAGGAGGGCGCGCGCATCGACGCCGACGCGCTGTTCGTCGGCGTGCCGCCCGGGCGCTGCGCCGAGGCGCCGGTCGACGGCCGCGGCCACATTGCGCTGGAGGGTTCGCCCGCGGTGACGCTGGGGCGCTTCGTGGACCAGGCGATCGACCAGGGCATCGCGCTCGATGTGCTGGAGACGGCCCTGCTCGACGCCGCTGTCGCACGCGCCAAGGGCAATCTGAGCGCGGCGGCGCGGCTGCTGGGCCTGAGCCGCAGCCAGCTCGCCTACCGGCTCAAGAAGCGCGATCAGTAGATGCTCTTGAGCAGCCCGCCGTCGCAGGCCATCGCCTGGCCGGTGATGTAGCTCGCGCGTGGCGAGGCCAGGAAGGCGGCCAGCGCGGCCAGCTCGTGCGGCTCGCCGTAGCGGCCTGCGGGAATGCGCCCGTGCATCTCGGTCGGGTCGGCCTGGATGTCGAGCACGCGCTGGGTGTTCATGTAGCCGGGCACCAGCGCGTTGACGGTGACCTTGTGCTTCGCGACCTCGCGGCTCAGCGTGTTGACGAGGCCGTGCAGGCCGGGGCGCAGGCTGTTGGAGTAGACGAGGCCGGGTTCCGGCTCCACCGCGGCCAGCGAGGTCAGCACCAGGATGCGGCCGTAGCCGCGCTCGATCATGCCCGGCAGTGCGCCGCGGATCGCCTCGGTGGTGGGCAGCCACACGTCCTCGAAGGCGCGCTGCCAGTCGGCGGCCGTCGCCTCGATGGCGCTGCCGGTGCTCGGTCCGCCGGAGTTGACGACCAGCACGTCAATGCGCCCGGCGTCGGCCAGCACCGCGTCGATCAGCGCGCGCACCGCGCCGGGCCGGTTGTAGGCCGCCGGGTAGGCACTGGCGCCGATCTCCCGGGCCGCCGCGGCCAGCACGTCCGGATCGCGCGCCGAGATCGCGACGCGCATGCCTTCCTCCGCGAAGGCCTGCGCGATTGCCCGCCCGAGGCCGCGCGAGCCGCCCATCACCAGGGCGCTGTGACCCTTGACGCCGAGGTCCATGTCAGGCCGCTCCTTCCACCACCATGAACTCGGCTTCCGACACCGGCTGGCGGATCGCCCGCGCCGCCACGTACTCGGGCGATTCGTACCAGGCGCGGGCCTGCTCGGCGCTCGGGAAGCGCACGATCACCAGCCGGCCGTCGAAGCCCGCGCCCTCCATGCAGAACGACGGCCCGCCGCGCGCGACGAACTCGCCGCCGTGCTCGGCCACCAGCCGCGCCGAGATGGCGGTGTACTTCGAGTAGATGTCCTTGTCGTGGATGCGCACGCGCGCGATCAGGTAGACGCTCATGGTCGTGTCACTCCGTCGTTGAAGAAGCCGCGCAGCAGCGCGTGGAAGGTATCGGCATGCTCGATCTGCGTCCAGTGGTTGCAGCGGCCGACGATGTGCAGCTGCACATGCGTCAGGTGCTGCAGCAGGTGCAGGCTGCCCGACAGCGGCACCACCGCGTCGTCGCGGCCATGGATGATGAGCACACGGTTGGGGATGCGGCGCAGCGCGGCGTCGGGCACCACCAGGGCGTCGAGATGCTGCTGGCGCGGCGCCGGGAACAACGCCTCGAAGGAGCGCCGCACGTCGGGGCGCAGCGCGGCGTCCAGGCGCATGCGCGCCACGTCGTCGAGCCGGTCCTCGATGAAGCCCTCGTCGTAGGAGAACCAGCGGATGCTGTTCTTCATCGTCGCCGGCGTCGGGTCCTCGTAGAAGCCCCAGATCCGGTCGAGCTCGGTGGTCAGCGGGATCGGCGCGCCGGCCGGGCCCATCAGCACCACCTTGCCGAAGCGCTGCGGCGCCTCCATCAGCAGGTTCAGCGCGATCGCGCCGCCCAGCGAGTTGCCGACGAGGTTGCAGCGTTCGATGCCGAGCTGGTCGAGCAGCGCGAGTTGCTGGTCGACCCACACGCGCATCCAGCGGCGCATGCCCTGCGGGCAGGGCTGGGGGTGGCTGCTCTGGCCGTAGCCGACGAGGTCGGGGATCAGCAGCTCGCAGTCGTTGGCGAGGGCCTGGCTGGCGAGGGTCCAGTTGGACAGGCCGGTGGCGCCGGGGCCGGAGCCGTG
>NZ_JANMWL010000282.1:0-2846 GCF_031393925.1 Methylibium sp.
TCCATGGCTTGCTGCAGCACCTCCACCAGCGCATTGAAGTCGGCCTTGCGAACCTTGCTCTCGGCGTGGGCGTCTTTCATGTTGGCGCCCTCGTACTGGCACGGTCCGCCCGACACCACGCACAGCTGATCGGTCAGTTGCGTCTGAAGACAGATTTCATGAGCAACGCCAGTCAAGCGGCGATTCAGATCGCCAGCTGTGCCGAGACGTAGGTGCCCCCGAGCTCCAAGCGCACGCCCCAGGGTTTGTCCCGTAGAAGGCGCGGCACCGGCTGTCTACCTTATTGTCCGTGTGTCAGACAATCGGACTAAAGCGAAACGGCGGCGAGTTCTCCGCTGCGCACCGCCTGACGGGAGTCGAGGCAGTGACGCCGCGCCAGCCGCTCGACTCCAACCGAAGACGCCGTTGAAACGCCCCCGCCTTTCCCAGCAAGTCATCGTCGTCTGGATCTTCCTGGCGATGTTCGCGGGCTTCGCCGTCATGGTTGGCCGCGGCACGCTGCTCAGCGCGCCCATGCCGCTCGTGATGTTTGCCCTGGCCGCTGCGGCCACGGCGCTGTTCCTGAAGAAGACCCAGTGGGGCACCTACATCTACGCCATCGGCGACAACCCATGGCTGAAGCTGCGGCCCGAGAGCGAGTCCGCCGTGCTCGACTGGGCGCGCTTGCGCACCTACCTCGACACGCGGGGCTTCGACCTCGACCTGGGCACGGCACCCCGGCAGTTCGCCGGCGGACTGGGCAACCTCAACTTCCTGCTGAGCATCGATGGCCGGCCCTGCGTGCTGCGTCGCCCGCCCTTCGGTGACATTCCACGCGGCGCCAACGACATGGCACGCGAGCACCGGGTGCTCGGCACGCTGTGGCGCGCCTACCCTTGCGCGCCGCAAAGCCTGCTGTACTGCGCCGACCCGGGCGTCATCGGTGCGCACTTCCTCGTCATGAGCTACCAGCCCGGGCTGGTCATCGGTGGCCAACTGCCGCCCGGCTTCACGGCGCAGCAAGTCGGCCCGCGTTTGTCGGCGTCGATGGTGCGCCTGCTCGCCACTTTGCACGCCGTGCAGGCGCAGCAGGTTGGGCTGGCCGAGTTCGGCCGTCCCGAGGGTTTTTTGCGGCGCACCTGCGAGGGCTGGGCGGAGCGCGCGCGCCGGGTCAGTCAGGACACGGACGACCCGGCTCATCGCCGAGCTGGTGCGGTGGCTGCGGCAGCACGGCGTGCCGGATGGCGCGCCGACCTTGCTGCACTCGGACTTCAAGCTCGACAACATCGTGCTGGACCCGACCTCGCTGGAGTCGCGCGCCGTGCTCGACTGGGACATGGCCACCCGCGGCGACCAGCTGTTCGACCTGGCCACGCTGCTGAGCTACTGGACCCAGCCGGACGACCCGGCCAGCATGCAGGCGCTCGGGCAGATGCCGACCGCAGCGGCCGGCTTCTGGACGCGCGCCGAGGTGCTGGCCGCCTATGCCGCGACGACCGGGCGCGACCTTTCCGACTTTCTGTTCTACCGCGTGCTCGCCCTGTTCAAGCTCGGCGTCGTGTTCCTGCAGCTCGGCGCGCGGCACCGCGCCGGCAGCACCACCGACAGCCGCTACGCTTGCCGAGCTGAGCCGCGACATCTTCGACTTCACCCACGCCGTCGCGCACGGCCGCGCCACCTGACCACCAGGAACCACGATGATTGACTTCACACTCAGCGCCGAACACCTTGCCCTGCGCGCACGAACCGCCGAGTTCGTGCGCGAGCAGATCATTCCTTTCGAGCGGGACCCGCGGCTGTCCGCGCACGGGCCGAGCGACGAGCTGCGGCGCGAGCTCAACGCGCTGGCGCGTCGCGCCGGCCTGCTGGCGCCGCATGTCAGCACCGCGCACGGCGGCCTCGGGCTCACGCACGTCGGCCGCGCGGTGGTGTTCGAAGAGGCGGGCTACGCGATGCTCGGGCCGCTGGCACTGAATTGCGCCGCACCCGACGAAGGCAACATGCATTTGCTCGAAGCGGTGGCGACCCAGGAGCACCAGCAGCGCTGGTTGGTGCCGCTGGCCAGCGGCGAGATTCGCTCCTGCTTTTGCATGACCGAGCCCAGCCCCGGTGCGGGCTCCGACCCTGCGCTGCTCCAGACCACGGCGCGCCTGGAAGGCGATCACTACGTGATCGATGGCCGCAAGTGGCTCATCACCGGGGCCGAAGGCGCCAGCCTCGCGATCGTGATGGCGCGCGTCGAAGGCGAGGGTGGCGGCCCGACGATGTTCCTCACCGACATGAACGTACCCGGCATCCGCATCGAACGCATCATCGATTCCATCGATTCCAGCTTCCCGGGCGGCCATGCCGCCATGGTGTTCGAGGGCTGCCGCATACCGTCCACCCAGATCCTGGGCGAGCTCGGCCAGGGCCTGCGCTATGCGCAGGTGCGGCTCGCGCCGGCCCGGCTCACGCACTGCATGCGCTGGCTCGGCGCGGCGCGGCGCGCGCACGACATCGCCGTGGCCTACGCCGGCACGCGCCAGGCGTTCGGCAAGTCGATCGGCGAACACCAGGGCGTGGGCTTCATGCTGGCCGACAACGACATCGACCTGCACATGTGCCGGCTCGCGATTTGGCACACCGCATGGCTGCTCGACCAGGGCAAGCAGGCGCGCCACGAGTCGAGCGTGGCCAAGGTGTTCTGCTCGGAGGCGCTGTTTCGCATTGCCGACCGCTGCGTGCAGGTGCTCGGCGGCCTGGGCCTGACCGGCGACACGGTGGTCGAAAAAATCTTCCGCGAGATCCGCGCGTTTCGCGTCTACGACGGCCCGTCTGAAGTCCATCGTTGGGCCATTTCGCGGCGGGTGCTCAAGTCGGCGGGG